>NZ_JBEZKE010000015.1:0-177619 GCF_040651555.1 Streptomyces sp. NPDC048424
TACTCGCCGACGCGCCCGTTGGGCCCGTTCGTGCGGGGGTGGTAGACGAGCGCGGAGACGACCGAGGTCTGCCGCATGTCGATGGTGAGGGTGTGAAACATCGACGCCGGCCGTCGATCGGGGGCGTCTTCAGACGAGCCGCCGCTCCGACCGGCCCAGCAGCAGCGCGGTCGCGGCGTAGAGGGCGGACACGCAGAGGATCAGGGCCACCGAGCGCCCGTCGGCGGGGAGCATGAGGGCGGCCACCGCCGCCGCTCCCACGAAGGCGACGTTGAAGAGCACGTCGTAGACGGAGAACACGCGCCCGCGGAAGTCGTCGTCCACCCGGGACTGGACCTCCGTATCGGTGGCGATCTTGGCCCCTTGGGTGGCGAGGCCGAGGACGAAGGCGGCGACCAGCATCGGCCCCGGGGCGAAGAACAGACCGAGGGCCGGCACCAGGACCGCGGCTCCCGCGGAGCAGGCCGTGATCCAGCCGAGGGTGCCCAGCCGGCCCGCCAGCCACGGGGTCACGACGGCGGCCGCGAAGAACCCCGCCCCGGAGGCGCCGACGGCGACGCCGAGCACGGCCAGCCCGTCGGCCTCGTTGTCCGACCAGGAGTAGCGGCAGAGCATCAGCAGCATGACGAACAGGGCGCCGTAGCAGAACCGCATCATGGTCATCGCGGCGAGCGCCCGGGCCGCCTCGCGCCGGCCGGCCAGGTGCCGGAGGCCCTCGGCCATGCCCCGCACGGTGAGGGCGACCCCTTCGGCGACGGAGGGGTGGACCCGGCCGGCGGGGTGGTCGGGCCCGAGGAGGCCGATGGCGAGGTGCAGGGAGACGAGGGCCGCACACAGGTAGAGCCCGGCCCCGAGCAGGACGACGAGGGCGTTGGAGTCGGAGGCCAGCAGCCGGACGAGGAAGGCCAGCCCGCCGCCCGCGACCGCCGCCAGGGTTCCGGCGGTGGGGGAGAGCGCGTTCGCGGTGACGAGCTGATCGGGGCCGACGACGCGGGGCAGCGAGGCGGCGAGCCCGGCCAGTACGAAGCGGTTGACGGCGGTCACGGACAGCGCCGAGGCGTAGAACAGCCAGTCGGGCACTTCCGCGACGATCAGCATCCCGGTGACGCAGGCGAGGAAGGCGCGCAGCAGATTGCCGTAGAGGAAGACCTGACGCCGGCGCCAGCGGTCGAGCAGCACCCCGGCGAAGGGGCCGATCAGCGAGTAGGGCAGGAGCAGTACCGCCATGGCCGAGGCGATGGCCGTCGGCGAGGTCTGTTTCTCCGGGGAGAAGACGACGTAGGTGGCGAGGGCGACCTGGTAGACGCCGTCCGCCGCCTGGGAGAGCAGCCGTACGGCGAGCAGGTTGCGGAAGTCCCTGAGGCGCAGGAGTACGCGCAGATCACGTACGACAGGCATGAGGGCAAGGGTCACATACGCGGAGGGTCCCCGGGCATATTGCCCGGGGACCCTCCGCGGAAGAACAGTCGAAGTCCAGGTGTCCTCGCGGACCCTTGGGGTTCGACTAGCGCTCGACCTCGCCCTTGATGAACTTCTCGACGTTCGCGTAGGCCTCGTCGTCGAAGTACTGCACCGGCGGGGACTTCATGAAGTAGCTGGACGCCGACAGGATCGGGCCGCCGATACCGCGGTCCTTGGCGATCTTCGCGGCGCGCAGGGCGTCGATGATGACACCGGCGGAGTTCGGGGAGTCCCACACCTCGAGCTTGTACTCGAGGTTCAGCGGGACGTCGCCGAAGGCACGGCCTTCGAGGCGGACGTAGGCCCACTTGCGGTCGTCGAGCCACGCGACGTAGTCGGACGGGCCGATGTGGACGTTCTTCTCGCCGAGCTCACGGTCGGGGATCTGCGAGGTGACGGCCTGCGTCTTGGAGATCTTCTTCGACTCGAGGCGGTCGCGCTCGAGCATGTTCTTGAAGTCCATGTTGCCGCCGACGTTGAGCTGCATGGTGCGCTCAAGACGGACACCGCGGTCCTCGAACAGCTTCGCCATCACGCGGTGGGTGATGGTGGCGCCGACCTGGGACTTGATGTCGTCGCCGACGATCGGGACACCGGCCTCGGTGAACTTGTCAGCCCACTCCTTGGTGCCGGCGATGAAGACCGGGAGGGCGTTGACGAAGGCGACCTTGGCGTCGATGGCGCACTGGGCGTAGAACTTCGCCGCGGCCTCGGAACCGACCGGCAGGTAGCAGATCAGGACGTCGACCTCGCGGTCCTTGAGGACCTGGACCACGTCGACCGGAGCCTCGGCGGACTCCTCGATCGTCTGGCGGTAGTACTTGCCCAGGCCGTCCAGGGTGTGGCCGCGCTGAACGGTCACACCGGCGCTCGGGACGTCGCAGATCTTGATGGTGTTGTTCTCGCTGGCGCCGATGGCGTCCGAAAGGTCGAGGCCGACCTTCTTCGCGTCGACGTCGAACGCGGCGACGAACTCGATGTCACGCACGTGGTAGTCGCCGAACTGGACGTGCATCAGACCGGGGACCTTGGCCGCCGGGTCGGCGTCCTTGTAGTACTCGACGCCCTGCACCAGCGAGGCGGCGCAGTTGCCTACGCCGACGATGGCTACGCGAACCGAACCCATTCCGGTTGCTCCCTGTTTGTTCTCGGACGAGGTCTGCGAGATGCAGGCCTCATTTTTCAGTTTCGTCGGACGGACCGGACCTTCTGCGGTCCCGTCCCGCCCGCTCACTCTCGATGAGCTCGTTCAGCCAGCGCACTTCGCGCTCCACGGACTCCATGCCGTGCCGCTGCAGCTCGAGCGTGTAGTCGTCGAGGCGCTCCCGCGTACGGACGAGGGAGGCGCGCATCTTCTCCAGACGCTCCTCCAGCCGGCTTCGGCGGCCCTCCAGCACCCGCATGCGCACGTCTCGTTCGGTCTGGCCGAAGAAGGCGAAGCGGGCGGCGAAGGACTCGTCCTCCCAGGTGTCGGGGCCCGTGTGGGAGAGGAGCTCCTCGAAGTGCTCCTTACCCGCGGCCGTCAACCGGTAGACGATCTTGGCGCGGCGCCCTGCGAGTGAAGCGGCGAGAGCGTCCTCCGGGGCATTGCCCGGTTCTTCGATCAACCAGCCGTTGGCGACCAGCGTCTTGAGGCAGGGGTAGAGCGTCCCGTAGCTGAAGGCTCGGAACACCCCCAGTGAGGTGTTGAGCCGCTTGCGCAGCTCATAGCCGTGCATGGGGGACTCGCGCAGCAGGCCGAGGACGGCGAACTCGAGGATGCCTGAGCGTCTGCTCATCCGCCTGCCTCTCCTCCGCCCCTGAGTCTTTATGCCGAGCTGATGTATCGACTCGATACATCCAGACGATAGAACGGGGCGCCCTGATCGACAAGGGGTGATCTGGTGACCGGTGTCACATCACCAATTCGCACCAGCGGAGTTGCCTGATTTGGGGTGAACTTCGGCACTGGTCGGGTTTTGAGCGTGCGTAGTCTGTGGGCCATGACACCGGGGGAACCGGAATTCATCTGCCGCTTCCAGGCCACTCGCCTGCCCGAGGAGTAGTCGTTCGATGAGCGAGCACCGCCGCAAACCGCCGCAGCCCCAGGGTGGTGGGCGGGCCTCGGCCCGCCGCGCCGCCCAGCAGCGCCCCGGGAGGGGCGCCCCGGGCGGACGGGACGTCCCCACCGCGTCGCACAGCGGCCCGTACACGCAGGAGCCCGTGCCGAGCAGTCGTGCCGAGGCGCGCCGGGCTGCCCAGAGAGGCTCCGGGGGCCGCGGCCGAGGCGCCGCGAACGCCGCTCGCGGCTCGGGCCGCCCCGGCAAGCGGCTGATCAACTATCCGCGGTCCGACCGGGACGGCTGGAAGCGCTTCGTGCCTTCCTGGAAGCTGGTCTCCGGCACCACCCTGGGCTTCTTCGCGGTGATCATCGCCGGTGCCGGCATCGGCATCGCCATGGTGAGCACGCCGGACCCGAACAAGGCGGCCAAGGCGCAGAACAACGTCTTCTACTGGGCCGACGGCAGCCAGATGGTGGCGACGGGCGGTTCGATGAACCGGCAGATCGTGCCCATCTCGAGCATTCCCCGGTCGATGAGGGACGCCGTGATCGCGGCGGAGAACGAGTCCTTCGAGACGGACAAGGGCGTGGACCCGATGGGCATCGCCCGCGCCGTCTGGAACATGGGCACGGGCGGCTCCACCCAGGGCGGCTCGACCATCACCCAGCAGTACGTGAAGAACACCTACCTGGACTCCGACCAGACGCTCAAGCGGAAGGTCACGGAGCTCTTCATCGCGATAAGGCTGGGTGTCTCCGAGGAGAAGGACAAGGTCCTCGCGGGCTACCTCAACACCGCCTACTACGGACGCGACGCCTACGGCATCCAGGCCGCGGCCCGTGCCTACTTCGGCAAGGACAGCCAGGACCTGAACCCCTCCGAGTGCGCGTTCCTGGCCTCCGTGCTCAAGGGCCCCAACCTCTACAACCCGGACGGCGGCATCGGCCCCGCGGCCACCCCCGAACTCAACGAGGACCGGGCCCGCAAGCGCTGGGCCTGGGTGCTGGACCGCCAGGTCGAGGTCGGCCGCATGGACAAGACCGAGCGGGCGAAGTACAAGGACTCGGACTTCCCCGCCCGCGTCGAGTCGGAGCAGGCCCGCGGCATGACCGGCCAGATCGGCTACCTGGTCGACACGGCCAAGGCGTACGTGATGAAGACCAAGGGCATCACCGTCGAGCAGATGGCCCTGGGCGGCTACCGGATCAAGACCACCTTCGAGAAGCCGAGGGTGGACGCCCTGGCCAAGGCCGTGGCGGACGCCCGCGACGGCTTCATCGACGAGAAGAAGCGGCCCGACACCGACACCTTCGTCCAGTTCGGCGGGGCCTCCGTGGACGTCAAGACCGGGGCGCTCGTGGCCCTGTACGGCGGCCCGGGCTGGGACCAGAAGTACTTCAGCAACAACGCCAACACCAGCGGTGTCCCGGTCGGCTCGACCTGGAAGCCGTACGTGCTCGCGGCGGCCATGCAGTACGGCACCCAGAACTCCAACGGCCGGGGCATCTCGGCCGACAGCAAGTACCAGGCCAACGACCTCACGGTGATCAACAACCGTGAGGGCAGGCCGCTGCGCGACGCCAAGGGCCAACCGTTCAAGCAGAAGAACGAGAGCCCGACGGCCTACGGATACGTCACCCTCAACGAGGCGATGGAGAAGTCCATCAACGTCCCGTTCGCCCAGCTGATCTTCGACGTCGGCCACACCAAGGTGCGGGACCTGGCCAAGGCCACGGGCATCCTCGAGGAGTCGATCAACCCGAACCCGGACGCCTCCTCCGCCCTCGGCACCTCGACCCCCAGCGCCATCCGGATGGCCGACTCGTACGCCACGTTCGCCGCCTCGGGCACGCACCACGAGCCCTACTCGGTGACCGAGGTCGAGAAGGACGGCGAGAAGCTGCCCGGCTTCGAGCCCCCCAAGCCCCAGCGGGCCATGGACAACGCCGTCGCGGACAACATCACCGAGGTCCTGCAGAACGTCGTCAAGAACGGCACCGGCAAGGAGGCCAAGAAGCTCGGCCGGCCCGCCGCGGGCAAGACCGGTACCACGGACGAGAACAAGTCGGCGTGGTTCGTCGGCTACACCCCGGAGCTGTCCACCTCGGTCGTCCTCTTCCGCACCGACCCCAACTCGCAGGACCGGAAGCTGCAGTCCATGAACGGCGTGGGCGCCATCCCGTCCATCCACGGTGGTGACATCCCGGCCGAGATCTGGACCCAGTACATGCGCGAAGCGCTCAAGGACGCGCCGGTCAAGCAGTTCCCGGAGCCCGAGGACGTAGGCGTCACCGCCGACGCCTCAGGTGCCCCCTCCCCCACGCCGTCGGCCCCCGCTTCGCCGTCGCCGTCCCCGTCGACGACCCCGCCGCCCTCCCCGACGCCGTCCCCGACCCCGTCCAAGGGCGGGAAGCCGTCCTGCAAGCCGTGGGAGCTGTACTGCGACCCGGACGACCCCACGCGCGGGACGACCAACGGAGGCGCGAACACCGGCGCCAATTCGGGGGTCATCGCCGGCACCCAGGGCGGGGCCAGCGGATCGCCGTCCCCGTCGAACAGCTGCAGACCGGGCCGCCCCTGCGGCACCCCCGGAGGGACCGCCGGAACCGTGCCGGACTGACCGGCCCCAGCGCCCCGTGAACAGAGGAAGGCCGTCGCACCAGTCGTGCGGCGGCCTTCCCCCGTGTCCGGCCCCGTACGGCAGGATGACCCCCATGACCCAGGTGCACGAGGACCGTCCCGTACTGCCGACGCAGCAGGACGAGGTCGCAGCAGCCGGCAGTGAGCTCATCGGAGGCCCGCTCGGCCGCTACGCCCGGCTGGGCGGCCACTGGCTGGGGCCCGTCCGCGTCGTGGCCCTCCTCGCCATCGGCATGTTCGCGCTCGGCATGGTGCAGAAGCTGCCCTGCTACGACTGGGCGTGGTTCCGGGGAGCGGCCTCGCAGTACACCCACGCCTGCTACTCCGACATCCCGCACCTGTACGCGGTACGCGGCTTCGCCGACAACCTGACGCCCTACTTCGACCGGCTTCCCGGCGACATGGAGTACCTGGAGTACCCGGTGCTCACCGGGCTCTTCATGGAGATCGCCTCCTGGCTGACCCCCGGCAGCGGCTCCATGCAGCACCGCGAGCAGATGTACTGGATGGTCAACGCGGGCATGCTGATGGCCTGCGCGGCGGTCATCGCCGTGTGCGTGGCGCGCACCCACCGCCGCCGGCCCTGGGACGCCCTGCTCTTCGCGCTCGCGCCCGCCTTCGCCCTGACGGCGACGATCAACTGGGACCTGCTGGCCATCGCCCTGACCGCCGCCGGGATGCTCATGTGGTCCCGCGGACGGACGGTCCTCTTCGGCGTCTTCATCGGCCTGGCCACCGCGGCCAAGCTCTATCCCGTCCTGCTGCTCGGGGTGCTGTTCGTGCTCTGCTGGCGGGCCGGGAAGTGGCGCGCCTTCGGCGCGGCCGTCCTCGGCGCGGCCGGCGCCTGGCTCGTGGTGAACCTGCCCGTCATGCTCTTCGCCTGGGACGGCTGGACGAAGTTCTACACCTTCAGCCAGGAACGGCCCATCGACTTCGGCTCCGTGTGGCTGCTGATCTCACAGCGCTCCGGCAACCCCATGGAAGACGCCAACACGTACGCGACGGGGCTGACGCTCCTGCTGTGCGGGGCGATCGGCCTGCTCACCCTGACCGCCCCGCGGCGGCCCCGGTTCGCGCAGCTGGCCTTCCTGGTCGTCGCCGCGTTCATCCTCTGCAACAAGGTCTACTCGCCGCAGTACGTGCTGTGGCTCATCCCGCTCGCCGCGCTGGCCCGCCCGCGCTGGCGGGACTTCCTGATCTGGCAGACCGGCGAGATCGTCTACTTCCTCGGGATCTGGTTCTACCTCGCCTACACGAGCAGCGGGGACAAGCACCAGGGCCTGCCCGTGGAGGGCTACCAGCTGGCGATCGCCGCCCACCTGCTCGCCACCCTGTACCTGTGCGCGGTCGTCGTCCGGGACATCCTGCTGCCCGAGCGGGACGTCGTACGCCGCGACGGCTCGGACGACCCGTCCGGCGGCGTCCTGGACGGGGCCGAGGACGTGTTCGTGCTGTCGGACGCGGCGAGGGCGCCGCGGTACGCGGCGCCCTCGGGGGGACAGCGGGTCGACTGGGGCCTGGACCCCAAGGACTGACGGGCCGGCTCAGGCGTCGAGCACCCGGTCGAACTGCGTGGTGGTGTGGCGCAGGTGCGCCACGAGCTCGTCGCCGACCTTCGGCTCGGTCGCGTCCGAGGGCACGAACAGGATCGACACCTGCATGTGCGGCGGTTCCGCGAACCAGCGCTGCTTGCCCGCCCACACGAACGGCGACAGGTTCCGGTTGACGGTGGCCAGGCCGGCCCGGGCGACGCCCTTGGCCCGCGGCATCACGCCGTGGAGGGCCTTGGGGGCCTCCAGACCGACCCCGTGCGAGGTACCGCCGGCGACCACGACCAGCCAGCCGTCGGAGGCGGCCTTCTGCTGGCGGTAGCCGAACCGGTCGCCCTTGGCCACGCGCGTGACGTCGAGGACCGCACCGCGGTACTCGGTCGCCTCGTGGTCGCCCAGCCACAGCCGGGTGCCGATGCGGGCCCGGAAGCGGGTCTGCGGGAACTGCTGCTGGAGCCGTGCCAGGTCCTCGGCCCGCAGGTGGCTGACGAACATGGTGTGCAGCGGCAGCCGGGCCGCGCGCAGCCGGTCCATCCAGCCGATGACCTCCTCGACGGCGTCCGAGCCGTCCGGGCGGTCCAGCGGCAGGTGCAGGGCGAAGCCCTCCAGCCGGACGTCCTCGATGGCCCCGTGCAGCTGGCCCAGATCCTGCTCGGAGATGCCGTGGCGGCGCATCGAGCTCATGCACTCGATGACCACGCGGGCGCCGACCAGACCGCGGACCCCGTCCAGCGAGGACACCGAGCGGATGACCCGGTCCGGCAGCGGCACCGGCTCCTCGCCCCGCCGGAACGGGGTGAGGACGAGCAGGTCGCCGCCGAACCAGTCCTTGATGCTCGCGGCCTCGTACGTCGTGCCGACGGCGAGCACGTCGGCGCCCATGCGGGTCGCCTCCTCGCACAGCCGCTCGTGGCCGAAGCCGTAACCGTTGCCCTTGCAGACCGGGATCATCCCGGGGAACTGGTCCTGGATCTGCTTCTGGTGCGCACGCCAGCGCGCGGTGTCGACGTAGAGCGTGAGCGCCATGGCCCGTCCGGCACCTTTCTCGATAACAGCGGGGGTCAGGGGGTCAGGGGATCAGCGGCGCGACATGTAGATGTCGAGCGCCTTGTGCAGCACCTTGTTGAGCGGGAAGTCCCACTCGCCGACGTACTCGACGGCCTCGCCGCCCGTGCCGACCTTGAACTGGATCAGACCGAACAGGTGGTCGTTCTCGTCCAGCGTGTCAGAGATGCCGCGCAGGTCGTAGACGCTGGCGCCGAGTGCGTAGGAGTCGCGCAGCATGCGCCACTGCATCGCGTTCGAAGGCCGCACCTCGCGCTTGTGGTTGGCGGAGGCGCCGTACGAGTACCAGACGTGCTGTCCGACGGTGAGCATCGTGGCGGCGGCCAGCGGCTCCCCCTCGTGCGTGGCGATGTAGAGGCGCATCCGGTTGGGGTCCTCGGCGTTGAGGGCCGTCCACTGGCGCTGGAAGTAACTGAGCGGGCGCGGGCGGAACTTGTCGCGCTCGGCCGTGATCTCGTACAGGTGCTGCCAGGTCGGCAGGTCGTCGTAGCCGCCCTGGACCACCTCGACGCCGGCCTTCTCGGCCTTCTTGATGTTGCGGCGCCACAGCTGGTTGAAGCCCTTGAGGACGTCGTCGAGCGAGCGGTTGGCCAGCGGCACCTGGAACACGTAGCGGGGCTGGACGTCGCCGAATCCGGCGCCGCCGTCCTCGGCCTGCTGCCAGCCCATGCGGCGCAGCTTGTCGGACACCTCGAAGGCGCGGGGCTCGATGACCGAGGCCTCCACGTCGCGCAGGCGCTTCACGCCCGGGTCCTGGATGCCGGCCTTGATGGCGGTCGAGTTCCAGCGGCGGATCACGACGGGCGGGCCCATCTTCACGGTGAAGGCGCCCTGCTGCTTGAGGTGGGCCAGCATCGGCTGGAGCCACTCCTCCAGGTTCGGGGCGTACCAGTTGATGACCGGGCCCTCGGGGAGGTAGGCGAGGTATCGCTTCACCTTGGGCAGCTGGCGGTACAGCACGAGTGCGGCACCGACGAGTTCCTCGGACTCGTTGAACCATCCGAGGTTCTCGGAGCGCCACTCGTTCTTCACGTCGGCCCACGCCGGGACCTGGCAGTGGCTAGCCGAGGGCAGGCTCTGGAGGTAACCCAGATGCTGCTCTCGGCTGATGGTCCTCAGGGACAGGCTCATGCGGGGCGTCTCCTCCGGCGGCTTCGCTGGCTATGGCGCGAAGCCTACTGCGACAAGGGCGCCACCCATCTGGGGGACGGGCCGGAGGCCCGGGCCGGTGCGGAGCCGGCGCCCTGCCGCGCAGGTGCCCTGCTCGGCCCGGTCAGCCGCCGAAGAGGCCGCCGTGGAACATGCCGAGGTAGAAGCCGATGGCAGACGCGCCTAGGCCGATGATCAGCGCGAAGCGCTCGCGTGTCGTGACGGAGACGAACTGTCCGTACGCGCCGGTCAGAATTCCGATCAGCCCGGCCCATGAGCTGATCAGGTGCAGGTTGTGGAAGAAGGCCGTGACGAACGCCACGGCGCCGAGGGTCAGGGTGACCGCCATCAGGGTGTCCTGCAGCGGGTGGGGCTTGCCGTCGGTGGAGAGCAGGGAGATGGGCTGACGTTGCATGGCCTGTGCCATCGGAAGGCACCTCCTGGCTGACGCAGAGCGGTGCGGCGGTGCGGCCTCCGGCAGGGGCCGGGGGCATAGCACCGAGCACACCCGATGGATACAGATTGGGGCCCCCTCCCGTCGGATTTCAACCGGAAGGAGTCGAGGAGGTAGTCTGTACAGCTGCGCGGTGTCTGCTCTCGGACACCGTGCGCACGCATCACGACCCTCCTGCCACGGAACGACCGTGGCCGCTGAGTCCAAAGGAGGTGGGTTCCACATGCGTCACTACGAAGTGATGGTCATCCTCGACCCCGATCTCGAGGAGCGCGCTGTCTCCCCGCTGATCGAGAACTTCCTCTCCGTCGTCCGTGAGGGCAACGGAAAGGTCGAGAAGGTCGACACCTGGGGCCGTCGTCGTCTCGCTTACGAGATCAAGAAGAAGCCCGAGGGCATCTACTCGGTCATCGACCTTCAGGCCGAGCCTGCGGTCGTCAAGGAGCTTGACCGACAGATGAACCTGAACGAGTCGGTTCTCCGGACCAAGGTCCTTCGCCCCGAGACCCACTGAACTTCGGTTCAGCGGTAATCGGGACCGAGTAGCACAGCAGCCCAGCAGCAATTCCCGCCGAGAGGTTCATCCATGGCAGGCGAGACCGTCATCACGGTCGTCGGCAATCTCGTCGACGACCCCGAGCTGCGCTTCACCCCCTCGGGTGCGGCGGTCGCGAAGTTCCGTGTCGCGTCCACCCCCCGCACCTTCGACCGTCAGACCAATGAGTGGAAGGACGGCGAGAGCCTGTTCCTGACCTGCTCGGTGTGGCGGCAGGCGGCGGAGAACGTCGCCGAGTCCCTCCAGCGAGGCATGCGCGTCATCGTGCAGGGCCGGCTGAGGCAGCGGTCGTACGAGGACCGTGAGGGTGTCAAGCGCACGGTCTACGAGCTGGACGTCGAGGAAGTCGGCCCCAGCCTGAAGAACGCCACGGCCAAGGTCACCAAGACCACCGGTCGCGGCGGTCAGGGTGGGTACGGCGGCGGTGGCGGCCAGCAGCAGCAGGGTGGCGGCGGTGGCTGGGGCGGAGCCCCCAGCGGCGGCGCCCCGCAGGGCGGCGGAGCTCCCTCCGACGACCCGTGGGCGTCCAGCGCGCCGGCCGGTGGCCAGCAGCAGGGCGGCGGCGGGGGCGGCTGGGGCGGAAGCTCCGGCGGCTCCGGCGGTGGCTACTCGGACGAGCCGCCCTTCTAGGGCAGCTCGCATCCCCACTTCTTGATCACACAGGAGAGACACAATGGCGAAGCCGCCTGTGCGCAAGCCTAAGAAGAAGGTCTGCGCATTCTGCAAGGACAAGACCGCGTACGTGGACTACAAGGACACGAACATGCTGCGGAAGTTCATTTCCGACCGCGGCAAGATCCGTGCCCGCCGCGTTACCGGCAACTGCACGCAGCACCAGCGTGACGTCGCCACGGCCGTCAAGAACAGCCGTGAGATGGCGCTGCTGCCCTACACGTCCACCGCGCGATAAGGAAAGGGTGACCGACTAATGAAGATCATCCTGACCCACGAGGTCTCTGGCCTCGGCACCGCCGGCGATGTCGTCGACGTCAAGGACGGTTACGCTCGCAACTACCTGGTCCCGCGTGGTTTCGCGATCCGCTGGACCAAGGGTGGCGAGAAGGACGTGGCGCAGATCCGCCGCGCCCGCAAGATCCACGAGATCGCGACCATCGAGCAGGCCAACGAGGTCAAGGCCAAGCTCGAGGGCGTGAAGGTGCGTCTGGCCACCCGTGCGGGTGACGCCGGTCGTCTCTTCGGCTCCGTGACCCCGTCCGACATCGCCACGGCGATCGAGGCTTCCGGTGGTCCGAAGGTCGACAAGCGCCGCGTTGAGCTGGGCGCCCCGATCAAGACCCTCGGTTCGTACCAGGTCTCCGTGCGTCTGCACGCCGAGGTCGCCGCGAACGTGGGCATCGAGGTCATCGCCGCCTAAGGGCTGCGCGTGAAGGGCCGCACCCCTCGGGGTGCGGCCCTTCGTCGTTTCCCGATGTTTCACGTGAAACAGCCGATGTTTCACTGGGGGCACCTCCCGGCGGTAGCCGGGGGAGAAACATCGGCGTGGAACATCGGCGTGGAAGGCGCGCTAGCGGGTGGCTCCCGCGATCAGCCAGCGGCCCGAGCGGGCGCGCACCCTGAGGGTAACCATCCGGACCAGCATCATCAGGGTCATGGCCCACCAGAGCGTCGTGATGCCGCCGCCCACGACCGGTACGAGGAGGGCGGCCGGGACGAACGCGGCGAGCGTCAGGAGCATGGCCCGGGCCAGGTAGCTGCCGTCGCCCGCACCCATGAGGACCCCGTCGAGCACGAAGACGATGCCCGAGACGGGCTGGGAGAGGGCCACGACCAGCAGGGCGGGGAACAGGGCGGCCTCGACCGCCGGATCGCTGGTGAACAGCGGAATGAACACCGGGCGGGCCAGGACGACCAGCAGGCCGAGCACGACGCCCGAGACGATGCCCCACTGCACCATGCGGCGGCAGACCGTCTTTGCGCCTTCCGTGTCGCCCGCGCCCAGGTAGCGGCCGATGATCGCCTGTCCGGCGATCGCTATGGCGTCGAGCGCGAAGGCGAGCAGGCTCCACAGGGCGAGCAGGATCTGGTGGGCGGCGATGTCGGCGTCCCCGAGCCGGGCGGCCACGGCCGTCGCGATCATCAGGATGGCGCGCAGGGACAGGGTGCGGACCAGCAGGGGTGCTCCGGCTCGGGCGCAGGCCCGTATGCCCGCGGGGTCCGGGACCAGGGAGGCGCCGTGCCGGCGGGCTCCGCGCACGACCACGACGAGATAGGCGGCCGCCATTGCGCACTGGGCGATGACCGTGCCCCAGGCGGAGCCGGCGATGCCGAGCCCCGCACCGTAGACGAGGGCGGCGTTCAGGCCCACGTTGAGGGTGAAGCCGCCGACGGCCACGTAGAGCGGGGTGCGGGTGTCCTGGAGGCCGCGGATGACCCCGGTGGCGGCCAGCACCATGAGCATGGGCGGGATGCCGAAGGCCGAGATGCGCAGATAGGTGACGGCGTACGGGGCGACGGTGTCGGAGGCTCCGAAGAGGGAGATCAGCGACGGAGCCGCGGGCAGCACCACGGCGATCACGGCCACACCGAGCAGGAGGGCGAGCCAGATGCCGTCCATGCCCTGCCGGATGGCCGCCTGCAGGTCGCCCGCGCCGACCCGGCGGGAGACGGCCGCCGTGGTGGCGTACGCGAGGAAGACGAAGACGCTCACGGCGGTGGTGAGCAGAGCGGCGGCGATGCCGAGGCCGGCGAGCTGGGGAGTGCCGAGGTGTCCCACGATGGCGCTGTCGGCCATCACGAAGAGGGGCTCGGCGACGAGCGCGCCGAAGGCGGGGACGGCGAGCGCGAATATCTCTCGGTCGTGCCGTCTCGGCCCAGCCTCGGGTGCTGTGAGGGCCTGTGTCATGCGCTCAATCTAATCTTCCACAGGTAATGGATGCAACCCATTTGTGATCCTTACTGTGGCGTCGATGTGAGCGTTCTTCGCGACTCGTTGGAGGCGATCTTGAGACAGTGGCCAAGATTTTTCCTCCCCACCGCCTCCGGAGAGGAAAATCCCAGGTCAAGTGGGGTAACGGGGTGGCGCGGGTGATTTTGTCCACAGCGTCGTCCCCCGGTCCGTACACAGCTTCCCGGGAGTTACCCACAGCATTGGCGCCGTCATCCACATCTCATCCACACAGCCTGTGGATAACAAGATTGGCTGACGCCGCTCCCGGCCCTACCGTGGTGCGTTGCCCGACTCGCCGACAGCCGATTCGGGTGCCCCAAATGTCAGAGCCGTGCCATAGAAAGAGTGGCATGGCGAGGTCCGCTCTGCGGACGGGAGGAGGCGGCCCGGTGAGCATGCCCGAGCCCATGGACGACCCCTGGGCCGACAGCGGTCCAGGAGACCGTCTGCCCGCCCGTTCGCGCCGCAGCGGCGAAGGCCGTGGCCGCGGGGACGAACAGCACGACCGGGGCCGCGAGGGCGGCTCCTGGGACGGCGGCGGCGGTGGCGGCTTCGAGCGCGTCCCTCCGCAGGACCTCGACGCCGAGCAGTCGGTGCTCGGCGGCATGCTGCTCTCGAAGGACGCCATCGCCGACGTCGTCGAGGTCATCAAGGGCCACGACTTCTACCGGCCCTCGCACGAGACGATCTTCCAGGCCATCCTCGACCTGTACGCCAAGGGCGAGCCGGCCGACCCGATCACCGTCGGCGCCGAGCTGACCCGGCGCGGCGAGATCAGCAAGGTCGGCGGGGCCTCGTACCTGCACACCCTGGTGCAGTCCGTGCCGACCGCGGCGAACGCCGAGTACTACGCGGAGATCGTCCACGAGAGGGCCGTCCTGCGCCGCCTGGTCGCCGCCGGCACGAAGATCACGCAGATGGGCTATGCGGCCGACGGAGACGTCGACGAGATCGTCAACAGCGCCCAGGCCGAGATCTACGCCGTCACCGAACAGCGGACCTCAGAGGACTACCTGCCGCTCGGCGACATCATGGAGGGCGCCCTCGACGAGATCGAGGCGATCGGCTCGCGCAGCGGCCAGATGTCGGGCGTTCCCACCGGATTCACGGACCTGGACTCGCTGACCAACGGCCTGCACCCGGGGCAGATGATCGTCATCGCCGCCCGTCCCGCGATGGGCAAGTCCACGCTCGCCCTGGACTTCGCCCGGGCCTGCTCCATCAAGAGCAACCTGCCGAGCGTGATCTTCTCCCTCGAAATGGGGCGCAACGAGATCGCCATGCGCCTGCTCTCGGCGGAGGCCCGGGTGGCGCTGCACCACATGCGCTCCGGCACGATGACGGACGACGACTGGACCCGGCTGGCCCGCCGGATGCCGGACGTCTCCGCCGCCCCGCTCTACATCGACGACTCCCCCAACCTGTCGATGATGGAGATCCGGGCCAAGTGCCGTCGGCTCAAGCAGCGCAACGACCTCTCGCTCGTGGTCATCGACTACCTCCAGCTGATGCAGTCGGGCGGCTCGCGCCGTCCCGAGAGCCGTCAGCAGGAGGTCTCGGACATGTCCCGAAACCTCAAGCTGCTGGCGAAGGAGCTCGAGGTCCCCGTGATCGCGCTCTCCCAGCTGAACCGTGGTCCGGAACAGCGCACCGACAAGAAGCCGATGGTCTCCGACCTGCGTGAATCGGGCTCGATTGAGCAGGACGCGGACATGGTGATCCTGCTGCACCGCGAGGACGCGTACGAGAAGGAGTCCCCCCGCGCGGGTGAGGCGGACCTGATCGTGGCCAAGCACCGTAACGGCCCCACGGCCACGATCACCGTGGCCTTCCAGGGCCACTATTCACGCTTCGTGGACATGGCCAACACGTAGCATCCGATCATGGATGATCTTTCTGAGGACCTGGAACTTCTCCCCGCCACCCGGCGTGCCCTCAGGCACCGGATCGCCGTGGCGCAGAGCGCGGGGCGGGCGCCGTCCGTGGTAGCGGCCGTGGTGCGGGGCGGTGAGGTGGTCTGGGAGGGCTCCCGGACCTCGGTCGAAGGGCACGGTCCCGACGGGAACGTCCAGTACCGGATCGGCTCGATCACCAAGACCTTCACGGCAGTTCTGGTGATGCGGCTGCGGGACGAGGGACTGCTGAGTCTCTCGGACCCGCTGGAGAAGCACCTGCCGGGGACGGGAGCCGGCGAGGTGACCGTCGCTCAGCTGCTGGCCCACACCGGCGGACTGGCGGCGGAGACCCCCGGCGAGTGGTGGGAGCGCACCCCCGGCGCACAGCGGCCCGAGCTCTCCGACGTCCTGGGTGACGAGCCGTTCGCCCACACCCCGGGACGCCGCCACCACTACTCCAACCCCGGCTACACCCTGCTGGGTTTGCTGGTGGAGGCGCTGCGCGGGCAGCCCTGGGAAGAGGTGCTGCGGGCCGAGGTCCTGGAGCCCCTCGGGCTGGACCGTACGAGCGGGCAGCCGCGGGCCCCGCACGCGGGCGGCTGGGCGGTGCACCCGTGGGCGGACCTGATGATGCCCGAGCCGCTGGAGGACCTGGGGCTGATGGCTCCGGCCGGACAGCTGTGGTCGACGACCACGGACCTGGCGCGGTTCGCCGCCTTCCTGCTGCGCGGTGACGAGCGGGTCCTGAGCGCGGAGTCCGTACGGGAGATGCGCACGCCGGCAGCGCCGCCGGAGCCCGGTTTCGCCGATCTCGGGTACGGGCTGGGCATGCAGCTGACGGCCGACGGCGACCGGAGGCTCGCGGGCCACAGCGGATCGCTGCCCGGCTTCGTCGCGGGCCTGTGGTTGAGCGAGGCGGACGACGTGGCGGCGGTGGTGTTGGCGAACTGCACCTCGGGCCTTCCGGCCGCGACGGTGGCGGCGGAACTCGTCGGGATCGTGGCGGACGCCGAGCCGCGGTTCCCGGAGCCGTGGCGGCCCTTCCTGGAGTCGGACCGGGTGCCGCTGGAGCTGTGCGGCCCCTGGTACTGGGGGACCTCGGCGCAAGCGGTGCGACTGACGGCGGACGGGCTGCTGGAGCTGGGCCCGCTGGGCGGGTCCGGGCGCACGGCCCGGTTCCGGGCCGAGCCGGACGGCACCTGGACCGGACTGAACGGCTACTACGCCGGTGAGACGCTGCGAGCGGTGCGCCGGGAGGACGGCTCGGTGAGCCACCTCGATCTGGCGTCCTTCGTCTTCACGCGCGAACCGTACGACGCCCAGGCGCCGGTGCCCGGCGGGGTGGACCCGCAGGGCTGGCGGGGCATCGGCTGACGGCCGGGAGCCGGGAGCCCCGGCTCAGGTTCCGTTCAGGCGACGAGTTCGCGTTCCAGCGGGGTGCGGAAGCGCGGGGTGATGCGGGCCTCGCCCACCCATGCGGCGAGGCGTGCGGCCTCGGCGGTGATCACCTCCTCGGCGGCGCGGCTGGGGCTGCCCAGCAGCCGCCAGACGACCTCGCCGTCGGAACGCTGGGCCCAGCCGCCGACGATCTCGCCGTTCCACCACACGGTGGGGCCGATGTTGCCGGCGTAGTCGAAGAGCGCGGGCTTGTGGGCGGGGTCGAGCTGGAAACCGCGGTCGGCCCAGCCCATGCCGGTGGGGTCGAGGCCGGGCAGCAGCGCGGCCCAGGGCTCCGGGGCCGGTTCGGGCGCGGTGTCGCCGGGGCCGACGAGAGCGGTACTGCCGTCGTCGAGGCGAACCTGGTCCGGGCCCACGGCCGCCAGTGCCTTGCGCACGTCCGTGAGCGTCCAGCCGGTCCACCACTTGAGGTCGGCCTCGGTGGCCGGGCCGTAGGCGTGGAGCCAGCGGCGGGCGATCTCCGCGCGGGCCTCGGCGGCGGGTACGGCGGGCCACGGCTCGGTGTGGACCCAGCGGTACTGGCTGGAGGTCCACGACCCGCGCGGGCGGCCGCGCCGGATCCGGCCGTCGGCGGCCAGCAGCCGGATGACACGGGTGGCGACACCGGTCTCCGTCTCGTACTTCTTGCCCCGGCCGATAGTGATCTTCTGGCGCAGCGCGGGCACGGCGGCCGACAACTGGCTTCCGGTGGACGGCCCGTGGACGTCGAGGGCGTCGAGCGCGGCGGCCTCCGCCTGGGCCAGCCACTGCGCGTCGAGTCCCTGACCGTCCTCGTCGAGGTGCTTGAGGAGGCTGCGGCGCTCCTTGACGGCGATGGCCCGCGCGGACGACGCGTCGACGTAGGGGGCGAGTTCCGCCGAGACCGCGAAGAGCGTGTTGCGCATGCTGAGCAGCCGCACGAGGCTGACGTCCTCGTAGAGAGCCTGCTCGACCAGACCGGGGCCGCCCTCGGCCAGCCGGGCACGGGCGGAGAGGAAGATCGTCGAGGCGTCGGTGGCGTGCAGGGCGACCACGGAGTCCGCCGCCTCCGCCACCGTGGCGGCCCGGGCCGAGGGAGCGAGGCGATGGCGTCGGCCGAGCCGGTGGCGGCGCTCGGCGGTGGTGACGAGGGGCAGGCTGGGGCTCATCCTCCCGATCGTAGGCCGGGCCGCAGACAGGGCGACCCGGCCCGCGGGCCGGCCGGCTCAGAGCTGCAGCTTGAACCCGACGTGGGAGGCGGTGAATCCGAGCCGCTCGTAGAAGCGGTGGGCGTCTGTCCGGGTCACGTCCGAGGTCAGTTGGACGAGCGAGCAGCCCTCGGCACGGGACTTCTCCACCGCCCACTCGATGAACCGGGTGCCCAGGCCGCCGCCGCGCTCGTCCGCATGGACACGGACGCCCTCGATGAGGGAGCGGGTGGCCCCCTTGCGGGAGAGCCCGGGGACGATCGTCAGCTGGAGGGTGCCCACGACGCGGTCCGCGCGGACGGCGACGACCAGGTGCTGGTTCGGGTCTCCGGCGAGGCGCCGCAGGGCCGCGCGGTACGGGGTGAGGTCCTCGGGGGACTCACGGGTGGCACCCAGCGGGTCATCGGCCAGCATGGCGACGATGGCGGGCAGATCGGCTTCGGTCGCGGGCCGGATGGCCAGGTCGGGGGTGTCGGTCATGAGGGGGTGTTTCCTCTCTCAGCCCGCTGCCACGGTGAGCGGAGCCCAGCGGCGGGTCCAGTCGCCGGGCAGGCCGGGGATGTCACGGGTCATGACGGCGTTGAAGGCCACCGAGCCCAGGCCGCGGTCCTTGAGCCAGGCGACGAGCTCCTGGTGCCGTACGTCGACATCGGTGCGCAGCGGCCGGTCCGTACCTGAGGCGAGGGCGGTGACCAGCGACTGGGCGGTGCCGGTGTCCTTGGCGATCAGAGGGCCGATGACATGGGTGTCCATGTTGGGCCAGGCGGCCGCGTAGCCGGCGAGGGTGCCGTCTCCGCTGTGGTCCTCGGCGACGATCAACTGGTCGGCGAAGGCGGGCAGTCTGGTGATCATGTGCGTGCGGTCGGTGCCGAAGACCTCGGCGTCCAGGCGCAGGATGCCCGGGAGGTCTCCGGCGGTGGCCGGCCGGACCAGGGGGGTGCCGTACGCGCCGGGGGTGCCCTCGGGCCGGAAGGTGCCCTTCAGCATCTCGGCGCGGCCCGTGGTCTGGAAACCGAGCTCCTCGTAGAGGGGGCGGCCGTACGGAGTGGCGTGCAGGGTGAGGGGGACACCCTTGAGCACGTCGTCGCAGACGTGGATCATCAGGCGGCGGCCGAGGCCCTGGCGGGCGTAGCGGTCGGCCACGAGGACCATGCCGATGGCGGCCAGTTCCGGGCCGGCGCCGGTGTCGCCGTACCGGGTGACGATGCACGCGGCGGCGAGTCCCCGGCCGTCCGGGGCATCGACGCCGTACCCCGTTCCGGCAGCGAGGAGCAGACCCCACTTGTGGTCCTCGCGGAGCCAGCCGCGATCTTCGGACAGGTCGGCGCAGCGGTGGAGATCGTCCACGGTCAGCGCCCGGATCGGCAGATCGGTGATGTGTGGTGGTGTCACCGGCTCAGACTGGATCATGGACCGGGAGCCGTCCAGAGGATTTGTGGGGAGATGTTTCACGTGAAACACGACCGCCTCCCCATGATGACCACAGAGCCCTGTTTCACGTGAAACACGCTGTTTCACGTGAAACCAAGCCACTAATCTCGATGGCTATGACCCGCCTGCACCTCTTCGACCTCGACGGCACGCTGATGTACGGCTCGTCCGCGCCGGTCGAGATCTCCCGCCAACTCGGTCTGAGTGCCGAGATCGCCGCGCTGGAACGGGCCTTCGGCGCGCGTGAGATCGGGCCGCACCAGTTCGCGGTGGCCGTCCACACGCTCTGGACCGCACTCACGCCCGCGCATGTCCGGGCGGCCTTCGACGGGTCCCCCTGGCTCGCGGGAATCCGGGACGTCTGGCGGGAGATCCGGGAGCGCGGGGACTACTGCGCGGTGATCTCCCTGTCGCCGTCCTTCTTCGTGGAGCTGCTGCTGGAGTGGGGCGCGCACACCGCGCACGGTTCGGTCTTCCCGGAGGTGCCGTTCACCCGGCCCGTGGAGGCCGCCGGGCTCCTCACGCCCGAGGCCAAGGTCACGGTGGCGGACCGGCTGTGCGAGCAGTTCGGCGTGAGCCGGGGCGACTGCGTCGCGTACGGGGACTCGGTGACCGACTCGGTGCTCTTCGACGTGGTGCCGGTGTCGGTGGCGGTCAACGCACGGCCCTATCTGGCGGAGCGCGCGACCCACGTCTACCAGGGCCGGGACCTGCGCGAGGCATACCAGCTCGTAGGGGTGGCACGCCCGGGAGTTCAGGCATCTTAGGAGGAAAGTGGGTTCGAAACGCGGATTTTCCGCATTTCCCCACCGGCCTCTGAACCGGCTGGCACGCTGTGGAACCCGGAACCACGGATTCACAGACCGTGGCGTGTGCAGACCGACCGAGATGCTCGAAGCGAGGCACCGCATGGACGCTCCGCCCACCAGATCGGCCAGACGCGAATCGGCCCGGATACCCGGCGAGGGCGGTGCGGCCGAGCCCTCACCGGATGCCGTGCTCATCCGTCGGACCCTCGCGGAGATCGCCCCCATCGCCGACAAGGTCACCTCGTACTTCTACGCGCTGGTCTTCTCCGGGCACCCCGAAGTGCGGGGCATGTTCCCCGCCGCCATGGACACGCAGCGCGACAGGCTGCTGAAGGCGCTGCTGACCGCCGCCGAGCACATCGACAATCCTGAGGTACTCGCCCCCTACCTGCGCCGACTGGGCACGGGGCACCGCAAGTACGGCACCATGGCCGGCCATTACCCGGTGGTCGGCGAGGCCCTGGTCGGGGCGCTGGCCCGGTACGCCGCCGACAGCTGGGGGCCGGAGACCGAGGCCGCGTGGGTGCGGGCGTACACCGCGATCTCCCAGATCATGATCGACGCGGCGGCCGAGGACGAGGTGAAGGCCCCCGCGTGGTGGCACGCGGAGGTGGTCTCCCACGATCTGCGCACCTCGGACATCGCGGTGCTGACGGTTCGTCCCGACCAGCCGTACGCCTTCCTGGCCGGCCAGTACGCGAGCCTGGAGACCCCGTGGTGGCCGCGGGTCTGGCGGCACTACTCCTTCGCCTCGGCGCCCCGCGCCGACGGGCTGCTGTCGTTCCACGTCAAGGCCGTCCCCGCGGGCTGGGTCTCCAACGCGCTGGTGCGCCACGCCCGCCCGGGGGACGTGCTGCGCCTCGGGCCGCCGGCCGGGTCGATGGTGGTGGACCACACCACGGACAACGGGATGCTGTGCCTGGGCGGCGGCACCGGCATCGCCCCGATCAAGGCGCTGATCGAGGACGTGGCCGAGCACGGCGAGCGCCGGCCGGTGGAGGTGTTCTTCGGGGCGCGCAGCGACAGCGATCTCTACGACAAGGACACGCTGCTCGGGCTGCAGCGCTCGCATCCGTGGCTGTCGGTGCGCCCGGTGGTGGGCGACGGGCTGGCCGGGCAACTGCCCCAGGCCGTGGGTGAACACGGGCCGTGGAGCTCGTACGACGCCTTCGTCTCCGGGCCCCCGGCGATGATCCGGAGCGGGGTGGACGAGCTCCTTAGGATCGGCATCCCCGGCGAGCGGATCCGCCACGACGCCGTCGAGGAACTGGTGGGCATCGCCGGCTGAGACCGGCGGGCAGCCGCCGGTCTCGGCCGGGCTCAGCCCAGGTCGGGAGCGTGCATGGCGCGTACGCCCTCGATGTTGCCGTCGAGGTAGTGCCGCAGGGACAGCGGGACGAGATGGACGGCGGCGATGCCCACACGGCTGAAGGGCACGCGGACGATCTCGTACTCGCCCTCGGGTTCGTCGATTTCCGGGCCGTGACGAAGGCTCGGGTCCATCGATTCGAGGCGGCAGACGAAGAAGTGCTGCACCTTCACGCCGGTCACCCCCCTGTCGGCGATGTGCTCGACGGTGTCGACGAAGCAGGGCACCACATCGGTGATCTTCGCGCCGAGTTCTTCGTGGACCTCGCGGTGGAGGGCGTCGGTGACGGTGGCGTCCGAGGACTCGACTCCCCCGCCGGGGGTGAGCCAGTACGGATCGACGCCGGGCTTGGTGCGCTTGATGAGGATCAGGTCGTCACCGTCGAGCAGGATCGCGCGGGCGGTGCGTTTGACCACGGGACGTTCGGTCATGGGAGAAGAGTGGCCCACCGCTCCCCTTCTGAAACGCGCCACGGGCCGGAAAAGAGGGGCTCACCAGTGCACGGCGGCGTCCACCAGCCGGTCGTGCGCCCGCGCGAGGTGGGCGAGGGCGAGGCTCCCGGTCCGCACGACCAGGAACCAGGTGCGCAGCGGCGGCACGGAGGGCTCGGCCAGGGCCACGATCCGGCCGCTGTCGAGGGCTTCCCGGCACAGGTAGCGGGGCAGGACGGCGAGTCCTGCGCCGGCCCCGACACACTCCAGTACGGCCCGCAGGTCGGGGGCGACCACGGTGGCGGCCAGGGACCGGGCATCGGGCGGGGTGTCGAAGACGGCGGCCCAGTAGCGGGTGACGAGCGGCAGGGTCTCGTGGACCTCCACGACGGGGATGCCGTCGAGAGCGGCGGGACCCTCCTCGCACAGCCGCCCCGTGCCGACGAGGGCGGCCCAGTAGGGCGCGGCGACAAGGACGTGCTCCTCGTCGCACAGGGCGGTGACGGTGAAGAGCCCGCCGCGCGGATGGGCGGTGGTGACGACGAGGTCGTGGTGACCGGCGGCGAGCCCGTCCAGGGTCGCTTCGGCGCCGGTCTCCAGGGTGGCGCGCAGGGTGTGGCCCTGGCCGACGAGGGGCGCCAGGGCGGGGAGCACGCGCAGGCCCAGGAACTCGGGTGGCCCGGCGACGTGGAGGGTGCGCGACGCACCGGCGGCCTCCCGCTCGGACTCGGTGATCCGCAGCAGGGCGTCGAGGTGCGGGGCGGCCTTGTGGGCCAGTTCGTCGCCCACGGCGGTGGGGGTGACACCACGGGCCCGGCGGTGGAAGAGGGGCCGCCCCAACTGCCGCTCCAGGGTGCGGATCTGCGAGGTCACGGCCGGCTGGGACAGCCCCAGGAGGGCGGCGGCGCGGGTGAACGAGCCGGCCCGGTGGACGGCGACGAAGGTGCGCAGCAGGGCCAGGTCCATCGCGGCACCTCTCGGTGGGGGCCTTCAACTATAAATATGCCGATAGGCCCCTGTCGTTACCGTGATTGGACTCTGACGCAGAGTCAATTAGCCTTGTCGCGTGGTTCTTCGCGCGCGGAACCCAGGGCGGTCCGAGCCACGAGGGGGGAGGCTCGGACCGTCCGTCCAGGGCCTGCTCAGCCGGCGCGGTCTGCGCGGTCGAGGGCCCGCAGCACGTCCGCGACCAGGTCCTCGGTGTCCTCGGCCCCGGCGGAGAAGCGGATGAACCCCTCCGGCACGGCGTCGCCGCCCCACCGTCCGCGCCGCTCGGCGGTGGACCGCACTCCACCGAAACTCGTGGCGTCCTCGACCAGGTGCAGAGCGGACATGAAGCGTTCCGCGTGGGCACGGTCGGACAGGGTGAACGAGACCACCGAGCCGAAGCCCCGCATCTGCCGGGCGGCCGTCTTGTGCGAGGGGTCCGTGGCCAGCCCCGGGTAGCGCAGCCCGGTGACGTCGGGGCGGCCGGCCAGCGCCTCGGCGACCGCCAGGGCGTTGGCCCACTGGCGCTGCGCGCGCAGCTGGATCGTGGCCAGGGAGCGGTGGGCGAGCCAGGCCTCCATCGGGCCCGCGATCGCACCGACGATCTTGCGCCAGCGCCGGACGCCCGCCGCGAGCTCCGGGTCGCGGCAGACCACGTACCCGAGCAGCAGGTCTCCGTGGCCGGTGAGGCCCTTGGTGCCGCTTGCCACGGAGAAGTCCGCCCCGAGTTCCAGGGGTCGCTGACCGAGGGGGGTGGCCAGGGTGTTGTCGACGGCGACGAGCGTCCCGCCGGCGTGCGCCGCGTCCACGAGGCGCCGTACGTCGCACACGTCGAGCCCGGGGTTGGACGGGGTCTCGATCCACAGCAGCCGGGCTCCGTCGAGGACCGCGAGCTGGGCGTCGTCGCCGGTCGGGGCGGTGCGCACGTGGATCCCGTACGCCTCCAGTTGCTCCCGCACCAGGGGCAGCGCCTGGTAGCCGTCGTCGGGCAGGACCACGGTGTCGCCGGTGCGAGCCTGGGAGAGGAGGACGGCGGAGACGGCCGCCATGCCGGAGGCGAAGACGATGGTGTCCACCTCCTCGCCGGGGGCTTCCAGTTCCCCGATCGCCCGCTCCAGCAGGGTCCAGGTGGGGTTGGTGTCGCGGCCGTAGGCGTACGGGCCCTCGACGTCGCCCGGCAGGTGGAAGTGGGCGGCGAAGACCGGTCCGGGCAGGGTCGGTTCGTTCTTCACGGGCTCCGGCAGTCCGGCGCGGACCGCGCGCGTGCCGTCGCCGATCGCCTCGGCGGTTCCTTCGGGGGCGTACTCGTTCACGCGGTGTGCTCCTTCACGGCCTCGCGTACGGCGTCCAGCAGACCGGGGCTCGCCGCCTCGACCAGCTCCAGGCACTCCTCGAACCCGTCGAGGGACCCGTAGTAGGGATCCGGTACGTCGGTCTCCGCGGCCGCGGCCGCCGGATCGTAGGACCGCAGCAGCCGGATCTTGGCGGCGTCCTGCGGGGTGGGTGCGAGCGCCCGCAGGTCCCGCAGGTGTCCGGCGTCGAGCGCGATGACGAGGTCCAGGCGGTCGAACCAGGAGGCGCGGAACTGCCGGGCCCGGTGGTCCTGCTCGTAGCCCGCGGCCTCCAGGACGGAGACGGTGCGCGGGTCGGCGCCGTCACCCTCGTGCCAGCCGCCGGTGCCGGCGCTGTCCACCTCGACCAGGCCGTCGAGGCCGGCCCGCGTCACGTGGGCGCGGAAGACGGACTCGGCCATGGGGGAGCGGCATATGTTCCCCGTGCAGACGAAGCACACGCGGTACATGGGCGTCATGGAAGTCCCGTTCAGTTCTTGTCGGGCAGGACCATGTTCACGGCCCAGGAGACGATGGAGATGATCAGACCGCCGAGGAGCGCGGTCCAGAACCCGTCCACGTGGAAGCTGAGGTCGAGCTTCGAGGCCAGCCACGAGGTCAGCAGCAGCATCAAGGCGTTCACGACGAGGGTGAACAGGCCCAGGGTGAGGACGAACAGCGGCAGCGAGAGCAGCTTCACCAACGGCTTGACGAGCAGGTTCACCAGGCCGAAGACCAGTGCGACCAGGATCAGGGTGAGCGTCCGGCGGCCCAGACTGCTGCCGTCGTCGAGGGTGATGCCGGCGAGCAGCCAGACGGCGACGGCCAGGGCCGCCGCGTTGGCGAGCGTCTTGACTACGAAATTCATCATGTGTCTGATCGTGGCAGAGATGATCCCGGTGGGACATCCGCAGATCAGCGGATGCGACGGCGCTACCGAACACAAGGGGCACAACCACGATGAAAGCGTTCCGGCTTGACGAGCTCGAAGCCGAGCGGGCCGCCAACGACGGCGCCTATCTGCAGTTCCTGCGCGAGCGGAACATGTCGGTCGGGCTGTACGCGCTCGATGCCGGGCAGGTCGATCCGCAGCAGCCGCACCGCCAGGACGAGGTGTACTTCGTCGTGAGCGGCCGCGCCTCGATCACCGTCGGGGAGGAGACGACCACCGTGGCGCGCGGCAGCGTCGTCTACGTCCCGGCGGGCGTCCCGCACAAGTTCCACCACATCACCGAGGACCTGAAGGTGATGGTGGTGTTCTCCCCGCCGGAGAGCTGAGCGCCCCGGAGGTCTGGGGGTCGCCGCTCCGGTTCCCCTAAGGGGAGGGTCAGGGGACTCCGGGGGCTCGCGGGCCCCGATCCGGGGCCGTGGACTCCTAGCATCGAGAGCAGGAAGTCACGGACGAGGAAGAGGTCGAGGACATGAACGGCATCCGAGAGACATTCGCAGGCATGCCCTGGTGGGTTAAGTGGGTCGCCGTTCCGCTGCTGGCGCTGTTCGTGTTCGGCGGTGTGATCACCACCGTCCTGAGCGTGCTGATCGGGTTCGTCTTCAAGCTGCTCCTCTTCATCGGCCTCGTCGCCGGCCTGGTGTTCGTCGTGAAGAAGGTCGGCGGCCGTACGAAGTCCTCCTCCGGCGACTGGTAGGAGGAGGGCGGAACCGGACGAGCCGGGTGGTTCCGGGATTAAGCCAGGTGAGGGAACGTGAAGTGCTAAACCGCTCACATCCCGGGAATCGGCGGATAGAGTGGCAATCTGCGCCGATCCCTGGGCACCGAAACCCGGTACTGCCGCTCTGACCTGCGGCGAAGCCAACGAGCCGCCGAGTACGACCCCCAGGGGCCACGGCATACGCGGGGGCGGCCCCCGCAGGGTGGGTCTCGCCGAAGGCCCGCCGCCACACCTGGGGGTGAGCTTTGTCTCCGGTTCACAATGCCGGTGTGCCGACACTGATCGGTTCGGTGCAGAGGGCGCTGAGACTCCTCGAAGCAGTGGGGTCCCATAGCGAGGGAGCGCCGGCGAAACAGCTCGCGCGCGAGGCCGGGCTCCCGCTTCCCACCGCGTACCACCTGCTGCGCACCCTCACGCACGAGGGCTATCTGCGCCGGGAGGGCGGGGTCTTCGTCCTGGGCGACGCCGCGGGTCGGCTCGCCGGTGGGGGACTCCAGCAGAAACGTCGCAGCATGATCCTCGACTCCCTCGCGCACTTCCGCGACGCGGTCGGGGCCCCCGTCTACTTCGCGGTCTACCGCGAGGGTGAGATCGAGGTCGTGGGCGTTTCCGACACCCAGGCCAGCCCGGCCTGCGAGGAGTGGGCCGACTTCCGTGCGACCGGCCATGCTCACGCCATCGGACAGTGCCTGCTCGGACAACTCGACGAGGAAATGCGCAAGGACCATTACGACCGTCATCCGGTCGAGCCGATCACCGCTTATACCGTGCGGGATCTCCGGTCCCTGGAGTACCGGATCGGGGCCCTCGGGCGAATGCAGCCAGTAACCGAACGCCAGGAATATGCGCTTGGCACAGTCTGTGCGGCCATCCCCATCACAGCGGGCGATACCGCCGCAACCATGGCGATTTCTCTACCCTTGCACCAGGAAGATCGATTGCTCTATGTAGTCGATCGGCTACGGAGTGAAGTAGGCGCGCTGTTGAGCACCCTCTCGTTCTCTATCAGTATCTGAAAACTCACTCCTTGTGATCTGCTAGCGCTTCCACCACTCTTGTCAAGAGGAGCCTGGGGGATCATTCCTGGCCACTTCCACTACAGCGGGGTAGGCAATGCGCGAGTCGGTACAGGCAGAGGTCATGATGAGTTTCCTCGTTTCCGAGGAGCTCTCGTTCAGGATTCCGGTGGAACTCCGGTACGACGCCCGTGATCCCTACGCGGTCCGGCTGACCTTCCACCTTCCCGGAGACGCGCCCGTGACCTGGGCGTTCGGCCGGGAGCTCCTCCTCGACGGCATCAACAAGCCGTGCGGTGACGGCGATGTGCACATCGCCCCCACCACTCCGGAAGACCTGTCCGACGTCCACATCCGGCTGCAGGTCGGCGGCGACAGGGCCCTGTTCCGCGCCAGCGCGGCGCCGCTCGTCGCGTTCCTCGACCGCACCGACCGGCTCGTACCGCTCGGACAGGAGCGGAACCTGGGCGACTTCGAGGAGAACCTCGACGAGGCGCTCGGCAAGATCCTGGCCGAGTCGAAGCAGAACGAGCAGAACGCCGGCTGACCCACCACCCTCAGCGCTTGCGCCGCCGGCCCCGGCCGCCGCGGACCGGCGGCGAGGCCGGCGTGACGTTCGGGGATCCCGGCCGGTCGGCGGAAACCACCAGCGAGGCCAGCGCCGTCGTCACCGGGACCGAGGCCACCAGTCCGATCGAGCCCACGAGGGTCCGTACGATCTCCACCGCGACCAGCTCGCTGTTCGCCACCGAGCCCATGCTGCTGTTCGCGATGGAGAACAGCAGGAGCAGCGGCAGTGCGGCACCCGCGTAGGCCAGCACCAGGGTGTTGACCACCGACGCGATGTGGTCGCGGCCGATCCTGATCGCCGCCCGGTACAGGCCGCGCGGCCCCATCGAGGGGTCCGCCGCGTGCAGTTCCCAGACCGCCGAGGTCTGGGTGACCGTCACGTCGTCGAGTACGCCCAGCGATCCGATGATGATGCTCGCGAGCAGCAGACCGCTCAGGTCGATGTCCGGGTAGAGCCCGTGGATCAGCCCGGTGTTGTCGTCCGTGTTGCCGGTGAGGGACGCCCAGTCGATGAACACCGAGCCCAGCAGACCGATCAGCAGCAGCGAGACGAGGGTGCCGAGGACGGCGACCGAGGTGCGGGCGGTCAGGCCGTGGCACATGTAGAGCGCGATCAGCATGATGGCGCTCGCCCCGACCACCGCGACCACGAGCGGGTTCGAACCCTGCAGGATGGCCGGGAGGATGAAGAGGGTCAGCACGCCGAAGCTGACGATCAGCGCGATCAGGGCGAACAGCCCGCGCATCCGCCCGACGAGGACGACCGCGACCGCGAAGATGCCGGCCAGTACCGCCAGGGGGATCTTGCGGTTCACGTCGATCACGGAGTACTGGAGGTCGCGGGGGGCGTCCGGCGCGTACGCCACGACCACCTCCTGGCCGTCCGTCAACTGCCGTGGCGCCCCCGGCTGGACGATCTCCACGAAGGTGCGGCCCTTGTCCGGGCCGGTGCCGACCTCGACGGTGGCCTTCGCGCACTCCCCGGTCTGCGCCGCCTGGGCCTCGCGGCCCTCGGGCGTGGTGGGGTCGGCGGTCGGCGGTACCTGCGCGGCGTTCACGGACTTGCAGTCGACGTGTTCGAGGGAGACGACCTTGCCCTGCTGCGTCTGCCGGTCGAAGCCCACCCCCGTGCGCTCGTGGCCGGGGGCGCCGCCCGGCCAGAGCACCACCATGCCGATGAGGACGGCGGTGGCGAAGGGGATCAGTACGGCCGCGATGACCTTGCGCAGGTGCTTCGAGACGGGGGCCGCCGGGCCGTGCCCGTGGCTGTGACCGTGACCGTGCGAATGACCGCCGGAGGGGCCGGCGGACGGCCCGGACGAGTGCTCTGCGGAGTGCCCGGGGCCGTGGTGCTCGTGGCCGTTGTGGCCATGGGGCTGTGTGGGCTCGGTGGGGGGCTGCGGCGAGGGCGTCACCAGCAGATCATCGCAAGAGATGAGGGGGCCCACTGTTCAGCACGCCATGGATGACGCTAGCGTGGGGGCACCTTTGCACAACGCGGGAGCTCGGAGCACCGGGCTGAGAGGACGCTGATCACCGTACGCGCATCACGGATGCGTACGGGAGGAGGCTGCGTCGACCGCCGAACCTGTTACCGGGTAATGCCGGCGTAGGGAGATAGGTCTCATGACCATTCAGGACGCACGCACGCCTGCCGTCAGCCAGGACGCCGACGGCCAGACCGAGCGCCAGCCCGGCTGGCACAAGGGCTACGTCGCGGGCTCCCGCCCCGACATCCGGGTGCCGGTCCGCCAGGTCCACCTCACCAACGGCAAGGACGTGACGCTCTACGACACGTCCGGTCCGTACACCGACCCGCAGATCGAGACCGACGTCCGCCGGGGCCTCGCCCCGCTGCGGGAGAACTGGATCATCGGCCGCGGCGACACCGAGGAGTACGCGGGCCGTCCCGTGCGCCCCGAGGACGACGGCATCAAGCACACCTCGCCGCGCGGTGGCCTCAAGAACCTCGACGCGGTCTTCCCGGGCCGCCCGCGCCAGCCCCGCCGGGGCCGTGGCGGCGCCGCCGTCACGCAGCTCGCGTACGCCCGCCGGGGCGAGATCACCCCGGAGATGGAGTACGTCGCGATCCGCGAGAACGTCTCCCCCGAGGTCGTCCGCGAGGAGATCGCCGCAGGTCGCGCGGTGCTTCCCGCGAACGTGAACCACCCCGAGATCGAGCCGATGATCATCGGCAAGCGGTTCCTGGTGAAGGTCAACGCCAACATCGGCAACTCCGCGGTCACCTCCTCCATCGAGGAGGAGGTCGACAAGATGACCTGGGCGACCAAGTGGGGCGCCGACACGGTCATGGACCTCTCGACGGGCCGCAACATCCACACCACCCGCGAGTGGGTGCTGCGCAACTCCCCCGTCCCGATCGGCACGGTGCCGCTCTACCAGGCGCTGGAGAAGGTCGACGGCCGCGCCGAGGACCTGACCTGGGAGATCTACAAGGACACGGTCATCGAGCAGGCCGAGCAGGGCGTCGACTACATGACGGTCCACGCCGGCGTGCTGCTGCCCTACGTGCCGCTGACCGCCCGCCGCAAGACCGGCATCGTCTCGCGCGGCGGCTCGATCATGGCCGCGTGGTGCCTCGCGCACCACAAGGAGAACTTCCTCTACACGAACTTCGAGGAGCTCTGCGAGATCCTCGCGACGTACGACGTCACGTACTCGCTGGGCGACGGCCTGCGCCCCGGCTCCATCGCGGACGCCAACGACGCGGCCCAGTTCGCCGAGCTGAAGACGCTGGGCGAGCTCAACACGATCGCCAAGCGGCACAACGTCCAGACGATGATCGAAGGCCCGGGCCACGTCCCGATGCACAAGATCAAGGAGAACATCGACCTCCAGCAGGAGATCTGCGAGGAGGCGCCGTTCTACACGCTCGGCCCGCTGACCACGGACGTCGCACCCGCGTACGACCACATCACCTCGGGCATCGGCGCCGCGATGATCGCCTGGTGGGGCACCGCGATGCTCTGCTACGTCACGCCCAAGGAGCACCTGGGCCTGCCGAACCGCGACGACGTGAAGACCGGCGTCATCACCTACAAGATCGCGGCGCACGCCGCCGACCTGGCCAAGGGGCACCCCGGTGCCCAGGAGTGGGACGACGCGCTGTCGGACGCGCGGTTCGAATTCCGCTGGGAGGACCAGTTCAACCTGGCCCTCGACCCGGTCACGGCCCGCGAGTTCCACGACGAGACCCTCCCCGCCGAGCCGGCCAAGACCGCGCACTTCTGCTCCATGTGCGGTCCGAAGTTCTGCTCGATGAAGATCTCGCAGGACATCCGCCGCGAGCACGGCGGTGACCTGAAGGCCGACGAGATCCAGGCGGGCATGGCGGAGAAGTCCGCCGAGTTCGCGGCCTCGGGCAACCGCGTCTACCTGCCGCTGGCGGACTGACGCGACGCACGAGCGGAGGGCGCCGCTCCATGGCCTGTCGGGCCGGGGCGGCGCCTGCCGCGTGAGGCGACCACGAGGTACGGGTCCACCGTGGCTCGTGGCGCACGGCGGGTCCGCGGGGCGCCACGAGCCCCGGCGGTTACTCCGGCCGCTGCTCCGGGCCGCCGAAGTCCGGGCTGGTGAAGTCCGGGGGCGTGTAGCCGGGGCGGGGCCCCTCCGAGGGGGATCCGGGACTGGTGAAGTCGGGCCGGGAGTAACCCAGGTTGGGGATGCGCCCGGCCGCCGGCGTTCTGGGGGTCGGGAAGCCCGGCCCCGCGCTCGGATCGGCCAGCGCGTCCCGCAGGAACGGCATGATCCCCCGCTCCAGCAGGGCGTGCCGCCAGGCCTCGCGGGCCCGCGCCACCTCGTCGGGTACGGCCTCGGTCTCGTCCGCCACCACTTCGGTCGAGCTGTTGCGGACGGCCGTCACCAGCAGCCCGATCACCGCGAACAGCAGCGCCGCCACGGTGAGCGCGCCGAACAGCCAGCCCGCCGTCAGCATCGTCTCGGCGAAGGCGGGTTCGGGCTCGATCAGCTTCAGGCTGTAGCCCACGAGCAGGAATATCAGCATGGCCGTGCCCGCCAGGACGGGCGCGAGGACCGCGACCACGGCGCTGACGCCCGCGCCGCCGCCCATGCCCTGTCCGCCGTCCTCGTCCCCCGCGGCGCCGGGTGTGGACAGCACCTCGTCGCGTCGTTCCTCGCGGACCTTCACGTAGTGGCCGTACTCGGCGGCGGCCGCCGCCGCCAGCAGTGCGCTGGCCCCCTGGGCCATGGTGCGCAGCTGTTCGGCGTTCAGCCGTTCGCCGAGGGTGGCGAGCTCGGGCCGTTCGTTCGCGGTGCGCAGCGCCTCGTCGAGGAGCCGGTCGAATTCTGGTCGGTCTTCGGTCAGCAGGTGCGGAGCGCTGGTCATGTGCATCCCCCGATGCTCCGTGGAAGCCGGTATCCCCGCGTAGAACGGGGCACCGGCACAAACGGAGGAGAGCCTGCTACGGATAGAGCGATGGTAGAGCGCCCGCACCACGCCGTGACAGGGGCTTTCCGGAAATACCCCTATGCGTAAGCTCTCAGTCGCTCAGAGGGAGTTGTACGACAAGCAGCTTGCCCGCCATCGTCACCCCGCCGTCCATCGCGATGGCGAGCCCTTCCGCGTACACGTGCGGGCCGTCCACGGCCTCCGGGCCGCGCGTCTCGTCCCCGTCCTCGGTGCCCACCTCGCCGAGCAGGTACGGGATGGGGCTGTGCCCGTGCACGACGCGGCTTCCGCCGTAGGTGCCGAGCAGTTCGCGAACGGCCTGCGGGCCGGTCCCCTCGTCACGGAAGGCGAACCGCTTGGTGAACTTGCGGAAGAGGTCCCAAGTGATGTCGGCGTCGCCCCGGTTGAGGAGCTCGTGGATGGTGTCGTTGACGTCCTCGATGGAGTCGCCGTAGTCGAGGTAGGCCGTGGTGTCGGAGTGGAGCAGCAGGTGGCCCTCCTCCAGGACGGCCGCGTCCAGCCGCGACATCCACTGCAGGTGTACGTCCTGCAGGCGATCCATGTCGGAGCGCTGGCCGCCGTTGAGGAGCCAGGCGGCCTGGAAGGTGGCGGTGCCGGCGCCGGAGACGACGGGGGTGTCGCCGAACCGCTTGGCGCCGATGAGCAGCAGCTCGTGGTTGCCCATCAGGGCCTTGCAGTAGCCCCCGGCGGCGGCGGCCTCGGCGGACAGCCGCATCACGAGGTCGATGACGCCGATGCCGTCGGGGCCGCGGTCGGTGAAGTCGCCGAGGAACCAGAGCCGGGCGTTGCCGGCGGACCAGCGGCGTTCCGCGTCGATGAGGCCCTGGGCGTGGAGTTCGGTGACGAGCTCGTCGAGGTAGCCGTGGACGTCGCCGACGACGTAGAGCGGGCCAGGGCCGTCGGCTGCGGCCTCCTGCGGGACGTACTGGACCTGGACGGTGTCGCCGGGACCGCCGAGGGCGCCGCGGCCGATGATCGGCAGGTCGCGGTGGGTCGGGGTGTAGCCCTCGAAGTCGTCGTCCTCGGGGGTGTGGCTCGTCGCGTGCACGGGATGCGAGGCCGGCGGCGCGGTCGGCGGTGCTGCGGTCGGCGCGGTCGGCGCCGGCGCGTAGCCGGGCTGCGGCGGCACGGCCGGCACGCTCGGCGTGCCGTCGTCGTAGTACGCCGGGTACTCGCCGTAGACGGGAGCCTCGCCGGGATTCCCGGCGTAGGCGGCGGGTTCGGTGGCTGGAACCCGGAAGTCCCGCAGCGTGTCCGTCCGCATCGCGGGTCCCTGACCGGCCCCCTGAGTCATCGACCCCTCCACCACCGTCGCGCTGCCGTACACCTGCGGACCCTCCTGACCTCCGGGGAGGAGGGTCCGTGATGTCGTGCGCCCATCATAGGAATGCGGCTCGCGCTCTGTGACGCACCAGGGGTGGTGAATCCTTTGCGGAGCCGATCGTTCCTACCGTTTTCTACCGATATCGGTGTTGCTGAAATGCTCGGCCGGGTCCTCGACAGGCCGACCGGACGGTCTGGCGGTCAGTCCTTGGCCGGGGAACGGGGCGGACTGACGGTCGTACGCGGCTGCCTGCGCTGCGACGAGGTACGGATGATGAGCTCGGTCGGGACGACCTGTTCGACGGGTCGCCCGGTGTCCACTCCCTCGATCGCGTCGATGAGCAGCTGCACGACGGCGGTGCCGATGCGGCGCGGTTTGAGGGAGAGCGTGGTGATGGGCGGTTCGGTGTTGGCGTAGACGGTGGACTCGCTGCAGCAGACGAGCAGCAGGTCCTCGGGGACGCGCAGGCCGTAGCGCCGGGCGGCGGCGAGCAGGTCGGTGCCGTTGGGGTCGAAGAGCCCGTAGACGGCGTCGGGCCGGTCGGGTCGGGCGAGGAGCCGGTCGGCGGCGACGGCGCCCGCGCACGGGTCGTGGGCGGGGTAGGACTCGTAGACGGGGTCCTGGCCGACGCGCTCGCACCAGTTGAGGTAGGCGGTGGTGGAGAGCCGGGTGTAGGTGTCGGTGGTGGTGCCGGTCAGCAGCCCGATCCGGCGGGCGCCGGCGGCGGCGAGGTGGTCGAGCAGGCCGAGTACGGCGGCTTCGTGGTCGTTGTCGACCCAGGCGGTGACGGGGAGGGAGCCTGCGGGGCGGCCGTCGGAGACCACGGGCAGGCCCTGGCGGACCAGTTCGGTGACGACGGGATCGTGGTCGGAGGGGTCGATGACGACGGTGCCGTCGAGGGCGACGTTGGACCACACGTCGTGGCGGGAGGTGGCGGGGAGGATGACGAGGGCGTAGCCGCGGGCGAGCGCGGCCGAGGTGGCGGCCCTGGCCATCTCGGCGAAGTAGGCGAATTCGGTGAAGGTGAAAGGTTCATCCCCGTACGTCGTCACGGTCAGGCCGATGAGGCCCGACTTGCCGGTACGGAGGGTGCGGGCGGCGGCCGACGGGCGGTAGCCCAGTCGGTCGGCCACCTCGCGAACGTGGCGGCGGGTGGCGTCCGGCAGCCGCCCCTTGCCATTGAGCGCGTCGGAGACGGTCGTGATGGAGACGCCCGCCGCGGCGGCCACGTCCCTGATGCCGGCCCGGCCCTGTCGGCCGGCGGCCCGCCGGGTGGTCTCGGTCCGGCTCACCTGATGCTTCCCTGCTGCTGTCATGGCGAGCCGATAGTAGGGCTCGGTGGGGTGGGTGGTCCGGGTGCATATGCACGCGTTGACAGGCACGATTCCGCATGGTTCGCCACCCCCAATGACCTTGGAAATGAAGGTATTTGATCGCTAAGAGTGAGGGTGGAGCTTGTCGGCGGGTCCGGGCATGCCAAAACGGTGTGGTCTCGGGACGGTCTCAACTCACCTGCACGAGGGACGCGCGCCACGGCGCAGGCCACCGGCGCGCGCATATATGCGCGCGCTCCCCCGCATTCCAGGCGCCCCCATTCTCGGAACGGCGGAATCCTCATAAGGTGAGCAGTATTGAGTCGACGGCGACGTCGGACGGGACGGTCGAGGAGGACCTGCGGTGAGCGAGAAGAGCCCGAAGCTGCGCGCCGAGCTGGACGGCATTCCGACGTACAAGCCCGGGAAGCCGGCTGCCGCGGGAGGGCCCGTCGCGTACAAGCTGTCGTCGAACGAGAACCCGTACCCGCCGCTTCCGGGGGTGCTGGAGACCGCGGTCTCGGCGGCCGGCAGCTTCAACCGGTACCCCGACATGGCCTGCACCGGCCTCGTGAACGAGCTCGCCGAGCGCTTCGGGGTTCCGGTCGAGCACATCGCCACGGGCACCGGCTCGGTCGGCGTGGCCCAGTCGCTGATCCAGGCGGCGGCCGGCCCGGGCGACGAGGTGATCTATGCCTGGCGCTCCTTCGAGGCGTACCCGATCCTCACGCAGATCTCGGGCGCGACCTCGGTGCAGGTCCCGCTGACCGACGGGGACGTGCACGACCTGGAGGCCATGGCGGCGGCGATCACCGACCGGACCCGGCTGATCTTCGTCTGCAACCCGAACAACCCCACCGGCACCGCGGTGCGCCGCGCCGAGCTGGAGCGCTTCCTGGACCGGGTGCCCTCGGACGTCCTGGTGGTCCTGGACGAGGCGTACCGCGAGTTCGTGCGCGACACGGACGTCCCGGACGGCGTCGAGCTCTACCGCGACCGCCCGAACGTGGCCGTGCTGCGTACGTTCTCCAAGGCGTACGGGCTGGCCGGCCTGCGGGTCGGCTTCGCCATCGCGCACGAGCCGGTGGCCGCGGCGCTGCGCAAGACGGCCATGCCGTTCGGCGTCAGCCAGCTGGCGCAGGATGCGGCGGTGGCCTCGCTGCGCGCCGAGGACGAGCTGATGGGCCGCGTCGGGGCGCTGGTGGGCGAGCGTGCGAGGGTGCACGAGACGCTGCTCGCCCAGGGCTGGTCCGTGCCGGACACCCAGGCGAACTTCGTGTGGATGCGGCTGGGGGAGCGGACCGCCGAGTTCGCGGCGGCCTGCGAGAAGGCCGGTGTGGTGGTCCGGCCCTTCGCGGGCGAGGGCCTGCGGGTCACGATCGGTGAGACCGAGGCGAACGACCTCTTCCTGCACACGGCGGAGGCGTTCTTCAAGGAGCTGTAGGCGGCCGTGGTTGTCCTGGCGGCCGGACCCGGCAGGGGCCGGTCAGGCCAGTTCCACGCGGATGGGATCGCCGTCGCGGACGGTGGAGAGCAGGCGGGGGTCGCCGTCGAACGAGCCGAGCACGTTGCACGGGCTCGCCAGGCGGCTCTCGCCTCCGCGTGAGATGGGCGTGGGGCCGTAGGGCAGGGCGAGCGCGTCGCCCTCGGTCCAGAACGCGACCGTGCCCGGCTCGACGACCTGCCGGGCGTCGTGTTCCAGGGCCACGGAGACGCCGGTGTCGAAGTAGACCTCCTCGCCCCAGGTGTTGGCGGAGGCGGAGATCGGAAGGGCCCCGGCCAGCGCCTTGCTGGTCGGGGTCTCGTCAAGGGTCGCGGTGAGCTGGCCCGCAGGCCAGGAGATCCGTATCTGCATGAGCCGCATTCAACAATCTGTTGAATGGATTGGCTAGAGGGGTACCCCGCCTGAAGGTCGCCGACGGTGGTACGACATAATGCTTGTGAATGTGAACGCGTTCACAAGCGTGTCCCGTTTTTTCCCGGATTGAGTGGGACACAACAGGCAGACTGCCGCGTGACCACGGCGACGCGAAGGAGACGAGGACGTGGACCTAGCTTTGGCGCCGGAGACTCTGGCGCGATGGCAGTTCGGCATCACCACCGTCTATCACTTCCTCTTCGTGCCCCTGACGATCTCGCTGGCCGCGCTCACGGCCGGCCTGCAGACCGCATGGGTGCGCACCGAGAAGGAGAAGTACCTCAGGGCCACGAAGTTCTGGGGCAAGCTTTTCTTGATCAATATCGCGATGGGTGTCGTCACCGGCATCGTCCAGGAGTTCCAGTTCGGCATGAACTGGTCCGACTACTCGCGATTCGTCGGCGACATCTTCGGGGCTCCCCTCGCCTTCGAGGCGCTGATCGCCTTCTTCTTCGAGTCGACCTTCATCGGCCTGTGGATCTTCGGCTGGGACAAGCTGCCGAAGAAGATCCACCTCGCCTGCATCTGGATGGTGTCCATCGGCACCGTCCTGTCCGCCTATTTCATCCTGGCGGCCAATTCCTGGATGCAGCACCCGGTCGGGTACCGGATCAACGAGGAGCGGGGCCGCGCCGAGCTCACCGACTTCTGGCTCGTCCTGACCCAGAACACCGCGCTCACCCAGTTCTTCCACACCATCACGGCCGCCTTCCTGGTCGGCGGCGCGTTCATGGCGGGAATCTCCGCCTACCACCTGGCGCGCAAGAAGCACGTCCCCGTGATGCGGAGCTCGCTGCGACTCGGCCTGATCGTCATGATCATTGCCGGCATGGGCACGGCGATCAGCGGTGACCTGCTCGGCAAGGTGATGTACAAGCAGCAGCCCATGAAGATGGCCGCCGCGGAAGCGCTGTGGGACGGCGAGGCGCCCGCGCCCTTCTCCGTATTCGCCTACGGCGACGTCGACAAGGGCCACAACAAGGTGGCCATAGAGATTCCCGGCCTGCTCTCGTTCCTGGCCAACGACGACTTCACCTCCTTCGTCCCCGGCATCAACGACGTGAACAAGGCCGAGCAGGAGAAGTACGGCCCCGGCGACTACCGGCCCAACATCCCGGTCGCCTACTGGGGCTTCCGCTGGATGATCGGCTTCGGCATGGCCTCGCTCGGCATCGGCGTGCTGGGCCTGTGGCTGACCCGCAAGAAGTTCATGCTGCCGCCGGGTCTGCGGACCGGGGAGGACGAGGTCCCGAACCTGGTCCTCTTCAAGAAGGCGCTGAGCCCGAAGTTCGCCAACCTGTACTGGATCGTCGCGCTCTGGACGATGGGCTTCCCGCTGATCGCCAACTCGTGGGGCTGGATCTTCACCGAGATGGGGCGCCAGCCCTGGGTGGTCTACGGAGTCCTGCGCACCCGGGACGCGGTCTCGCCGAACGTCTCCCAGGCCGAGGTGCTCACCTCGATGATCGGCTTCACCCTCCTCTACGCGGTGCTCGCCGTCATCGAGGTCAGGCTCCTCGTCAAGTACGTCAAGGCCGGACCGCCCGAGCTCACCGAGGCCGATCTCAACCCGCCCACCAAGATCGGCGGGGACGACAAGAACCCCGACCGGCCGATGGCCTTCTCGTACTGAGGCTGAGGAGACCGCACCATGCAACTCCACGACGTCTGGTTCGTACTCATCGCCGTCCTGTGGACCGGCTACTTCTTCCTGGAGGGCTTCGACTTCGGAGTCGGCGTACTGACCAAGCTGCTCGCCCGCGACCGTACGGAGAAGCGGGTCCTGATCAACACCATCGGGCCCGTATGGGACGGCAACGAGGTCTGGCTGCTCACGGCGGGCGGTGCGACCTTCGCCGCCTTCCCCGAGTGGTACGCCACCCTCTTCTCCGGCTTCTACCTGCCGCTGCTGCTCATCCTGGTCTGCCTCATCATCCGCGGCGTCGCCTTCGAGTACCGGCACAAGCGCCCCGAGGACCGGTGGCAGAGCAACTGGGAACACGCGATCTTCTGGACCTCGCTGATCCCCGCCTTCCTGTGGGGCGTGGCCTTCGCCAACATCGTCCGGGGTGTGAAGATCGACGAGGACATGGAGTACGTCGGCAGCCTCTTCGACCTGCTCAACGTCTACTCGATCCTGGGCGGACTGGTCACCCTCACCCTCTTCACCTTCCACGGCGCGGTCTTCACCTCGCTCAAGACGGTCGGTGACATCCGGGACCGTTCGCGGAAGCTCGCGACCGGGCTGGGCGTCGTCACCGCCGTGCTGGCCCTGGTCTTCCTGACCTGGACCCAGCTCTCCCGCGGCGACGGCAAGAGCCTGATCGCGATGGCCGTCGCCGTGCTGGCACTGCTCGGGGCGCTCGGCACCAACCTGAAGGGACGCGAGGGCTGGTCCTTCGCACTGTCCGGGGTCACCATCGCGGCGGCCGTCGCGATGCTCTTCCTGACGCTCTTCCCGAACGTCATGCCGTCCTCGCTGAACGACGCCTGGAACCTCACGGTCACCAACGCCTCGTCCAGCCCGTACACCTTGAAGATCATGACCTGGTGCGCGGCCGTGGCCACCCCGCTCGTCCTCCTCTACCAGGGCTGGACGTACTGGGTGTTCCGCAAGCGGATCGGTACGCAGCACATCGTCGACGTGCACTGAGTTCCCGCGACACCCCGCCCGTCCGACCCTCCCCTGGGGGATGTTTCACGTGAAACCGATCGACCCGCGCCTGCTTCGGTACGCCCGCTCCACCCGCCTCTTCCTGGGCGCGGTCGTGGCCCTCGGGCTCGTCGGGGCGGGGCTGGTCGTCGGTCAGGCGATGCTGATCGCCGAGATCGTGGTCGGAGCCTTCGAGAAGGGCCTGGGCGGCGAAGCGCTCCGGACGCCGCTGCTGCTGCTCGCGGCAGTGGCGCTCGGGCGCGGCCTGATCGCCTGGCTGACGGAACTGGCCGCGCACCGCGCCAGCGCGGCGGTCAAATCGGAACTGCGGGGCCGGCTGCTGGACCGGGCCGCGGACCTCGGCCCCGGCGGACTCACCGGGCAGAAGACCGGGTCGCTGGTGTCACTGGCCACCCGGGGTGTGGACGCGCTCGACGACTACTTCTCCCGCTACCTGCCCCAGCTGGGACTCGCGGTGGTCGTGCCGGTGGCGGTCCTCGCCCGCATCGTCACCGAGGACTGGGTGTCGGCGGCCATCATCGTGGTCACGCTGCCCCTGATCCCCGTGTTCATGGTGCTCATCGGCATGGCCACCCAGTCCCGGATGGACCGCCAGTGGCGGCTGCTGTCCCGGCTGTCGGGGCACTTCCTCGACGTGGTGGCCGGCCTTCCCACGCTGAAGGTCTTCGGCCGGGCCAAGGCGCAGGCCGAGTCGATCCGCAAGATCACCGACGACTACCGGCGCGCGACGATGCGGACCCTGCGCATCGCCTTCCTCTCCTCCTTCGCGCTGGAACTGCTGGCGACCCTGTCGGTGGCCCTGGTCGCCGTGACCATCGGCATGCGACTGGTCCACGGTGAACTGGACCTCTACACCGGCCTGGTCATCCTGATCCTGGCGCCCGAGGCGTACCTGCCGCTGCGGCAGGTGGGGGCGCAGTACCACGCGGCCGCGGAAGGACTCGCGGCCGCGGAGGAGATCTTCGAGATCCTGGAGACCCCCGCCACCGGTCCGGCCGGGACGGCCGAGCTGCCCGCCGGCGCCCCCCTGCGGATCGAGATCGACGGGGTCGCCGTCCGCTACGAGGGCCGGGGCGAGGACTCCCCCGGGCCGGTCTCGCTGACCGTCGCGCCGGGGGAGTGCGTGGCCCTCACCGGCCCGAGCGGCGCGGGCAAGTCCACACTGCTCCAGGTGCTCCTGGGGTTCGTGACCCCGACTGCGGGGCGGGTACGGATCGCCGGCGTGGACCTGGCCGAGCTGTCGCCGGCGCACTGGCGCGAGCAGGTCGCGTGGGTGCCTCAGCGGCCGCACCTGTTCGCCGGGACGATCGCCGAGAACGTCCGGCTGGCCCGCGCGGGGGCCGGCGACAGCGAGGTGGCCGAGGCCCTGAAGAACGCCGGGGCCTGGGAGTTCGTGACCGCGCTGCCGCGCGGGGCGCAGACCCTGCTGGGCGAGGGCGGCGTGGGACTGTCCGCCGGGCAGCGGCAGCGGCTGGCCCTGGCGCGCGCCTTCCTGGCGGACCGGCCCGTGCTGCTCCTGGACGAGCCGACGGCGGCCCTGGACGGCGAGACCGAGGCGGGGATCGTGGACGCGGTCCGGCGGCTGTCCGCAGGGCGGACCGTACTGCTGGTCGTGCACCGGCCGGCGCTGCTCGCCGTCGCGGACCGGGTGGTCCCGATGGCGGCGGGCGGGCTGGCTGAACTCCTCGCCGACGGGCGCCACCTCGAGGGGTCCCTTGCCGAGGGGCCTCGCCTCGATGGCGCCCTTCCCGAAGGTGCTCTTCCCGAGGGTGCTCTTCCTGCGGGGCCGGACCTTGAGGGGCCGCTCCCCCACCCGGGCGCTTCCCGTGACGGGGCCTTGCCGTCCCCCGGCGACCGCGGCCCGGACGCCGGGGAGTGGATCCTCGGCTCCGCGCCCGAGCGGGTGCGGGCCGGCGGCGGGACCGACGCGCGCGGGGCCGATCCGCTGCGCCGGGTGCGCGCGGTGGCCAAGGCCTGGCAGGGACGGTTCAGGCTCGGGCTGCTGCTGGGGGCGCTGGCCGTCGGATGCAGCGTCGGCCTGATGGCCGTGTCCGGCTGGCTGATCTCACGGGCCTCCGAACAGCCGCCCGTGCTCTATCTGATGGTGGCCGTCACGGCCACCCGGGCCTTCGGGATGGGCCGTGCCGTCTTCCGGTACGCGGAGCGGCTCGTCTCCCACGACGCGGTGCTGCGGATGCTCGCCGATCTGCGGGTGTCCGTCTACCGGCGGCTGGAGCGCATCGCACCCGCCGGGCTGCGCGAGCACCGGCGGGGGGACCTGCTGGCCCGACTGGTGGCCGACGCCGACGCCCTCCAGGACTACTGGCTGCGCTGGCTGCTGCCCGTCGGCACCGCGGTGCTCGTCGGAACCGGCTCGGTCGCCTTCACCACCTGGCTGCTTCCCGAGGCCGGAGCTGTGCTCGCCACCGGGCTGCTCGCCGCCGGTATCGGGGTGCCGCTGGTCAGTGGAGCCTGCGCCCGCCGGGCGGAGCGCAGGCTCGCGCCCGCCCGGGGCGAGCTCGCCACCCGGGTGGCCGATCTCCTCACCGGCACCGCGGAGCTGACCGTGGCCGGTGCCCTGGAGGACCGCGAGGGCCGGGCGCGCGAGAGCGACGGCCTGCTGACCCGCATCGCCGCGCGGGGCGCCGCCGCGAGCGGGCTGGGCGGCGGGCTGTCCGCCCTCGTGTGCGGGCTCACCGTCGTGGCCGCCGCGGCCGTCGCCGCGAACGCCGTCCACGACGGACGGCTGACCGGGGTGGCCATGGCCGTCGCGGTCCTCACGCCCCTCGCCGCCTTCGAGGCGGTGAACGGACTTCCGCTCGCCGTCCAGTACCGCCAGCGGGTGCGCCGCAGCGCCGAGCGGGTCTACGAGGTCATCGACGCGCCGGTCCCGGTCGCCGAGCCGGAGCAGCCCGCCGCGGCGCCGGCCTCGCCCTTCCCGCTGCGGCTGACGGGGCTCGCCGCCCGCCACCCCGGCCAGGACCGCGACGCGCTGCACGGGCTGGACCTGACCCTGGAGGCCGGCCGCCGCATCGCCGTCGTCGGCCCCTCGGGCTCCGGCAAGACCACGCTGGCCCAGGTCATGCTCCGCTTCCTGGATCCGCGCGAGGGCGCCTACACCCTGGGCGGGACCGACGCGCGCACCCTCGACGGCGACGACGTCCGCGCGCTCGTGGGCCTGTGCGCCCAGGACGCGCACATCTTCGACAGCTCGGTGCGGGAGAACCTGCGCCTGGCCCGGACCGGGGCGAGCGAGGAGCAACTGCGGGACGCGCTGGCCGCGGCCCGGCTGCTGGAGTGGGCCGACGGACTTCCGGACGGCCTGGACACCCTGGTCGGCGAGCACGGCGAGCGGATCTCGGGCGGTCAGCGCCAGCGCCTGGCCCTGGCCCGGGCGCTGCTCGCCGACTTCGCCGTACTGGTCCTGGACGAGCCGGCCGAGCACCTGGACCTGGCCACGGCGGACGCCCTGACGGCGGACCTGCTGGCCGCGACCGAGGGCCGGACCACCGTGCTGATCACGCACCGACTGGCCGGCCTGGCGGCGGTCGACGAGGTGCTCGTGCTGGACCACGGCGAGGTCGTGCAGCGGGGCGCGTACGCGGAGCTGGCCGTGGCCGAGGGACCGCTGCGCAGGCTGCTGGAACGGGAAAGGGCTACGGACGGGACTTTGGCCAACTTTCCCCGCTAATGGGGACTAACTAGTCTCAAGAGCATGTCAGCGCAGCAGTCGCAACAGTCGCCGGATTCCCCGGATCCGCTGCCGGATCCCTCCCCGGTCACACCGGTCGTGCCCGTGACGTCGGACCCGCTGGTGACCGCCACCGAGGCCACCAGGAGCCTGCAGGGCCTGTCCACCGAGCTCACGGCCCGGGTACCGCAACTGCTGGAGGCGATGCGGTCGGTCGGGACCGGCCTCGAGCTGCACTCCACGCTGGACCGCATCTGCGAGACCGCGGCCGAGCTCGCGGGCGCCCGCTACGCGGCGATCGGCGTCGTCGACACGGAGGGCCGCGGGCTTTCGGACTTCGTCACCCACGGGATCGACCCGGAGCTGGCCCGGAAGATCGGACACCGTCCGGACGGGAAGCGGGGCCTGCTCGGAGCGCTGATCTCACATTCCGACACCGTGCTGCTCGCCGACCTGACGAAGGATCCGCGCTCCGCGGGGTTCCCGGCGCACCACCCGCCCATGAAGACCTTCCTCGGTGTCCCGATCCGGGTGCAGGGCGAGATCTTCGGCAATCTGTACCTCGCCGAGAAGAACGGCGGCGGGGAGTTCAACGACTACGACGTCCACATGGTCCGGGTCCTGGCCACCGAGGCCGGCATCGCCATCGGCAACGCCCGGCTGTACGAGGCCGCCACCCAGCGCGAGCGCTGGATCGACGGCTCGGTGGCCGTCACCACCGCCCTCCTGTCCGGCGGGGACGCGGACGACGCCCTCGCGGTGGTGGCGGAACAGGCCCGCCGGCTGGCCGACTCCTCCGCGGGAATCGTGCTGCTGCCGGCCGAGGAGGGCGGGATGGAGATCGTCGCCGTCTCGGCCGAGAACCCGGCCACCTCGCTCGGCGTGGTGATCCCGGCCGAGAGCCCGGTGGTGGACAGCCTGTTGCACGGCGAGCCGGTCTTCGTGGACGACGCCTCGTCCGACCCCCGCACGATGAGCAAGCTGACCAGTCAGTACGGGCCCTGCATGATGCTGCCCCTGCACAGCGGCGGGCGGGTGCTGGGCGCGCTGGTCACTCCCCGGGGGCGTGGCGAGCGCCCGTTCAGCGAGGCCGAGCGGACCCTGGCCACTCAGTTCGCCTCGCAGGCGGCGCTCGCCCTGATGATGGCCGAGGCGCAGCGCGACCGGGAGCGGCTGGCCGTGTTCGAGGACCGGGACCGGATCGCCCGCGACCTGCACGACCTGGTCATTCAGCGGCTTTTCGCCACCGGCCTGATGCTGGAGGGCGCCCAGCGCCGGTCCATCGTTCCCGAGGTCCGCGACGGCGTGGGCAAGGCCGTGGACGAACTGGACGTGACGATCCAGGAGATCCGCACGGCCATCTTCGCCCTCCAGCAGGGTCCGGCGGAGGCCCCGTCCGGGTTGCGCACCCGGGTGCTGCGCGAGATCAACATGGCCGCCGTACCCCTGGGCTTCAAGCCCGCGCACCGCTTCCTCGGCCCGATCGACACCGTCGTCGACGAGCTGGTCGGCAAGAACCTGATCGCCGCGCTGCGCGAGGCGCTGTCCAATGCCTTTCGCCATGCCGACGCGTCCCGGATCGAGGTGGTCCTCGACTCCACGATCACGCTCGCCGACGGCCGGCCGGGTGTCCGGCTGGAGGTCGCCGACGACGGGGTGGGCATCCCCGAAGGGGGCCGGCGCAGCGGGCTGCGCAATCTGCGCCGACGGGCCGAGTCGCTGGGCGGCGCGAGCTCGTACGGCCCGGGCATCGGCGAGGAAGGCGGCGGGACCACCCTGGTCTGGGAAGCCCCGCTCTGAGGTGCCCGCCGCTGCGGCCCGATCGCTCGGAGCCGCTGCTCAGGCCTGCCGCCGCCCTGCGATGGGCCCGCTGCTCAGGCTTGCTGCCGCCGTGCGACGAGTTCGGCCAGGATCTGCTCGATGACGAGGGCGACCCCGTCCTCGTTGTTGGCGACGGTACGGCCGGACGCGGCCGCGATCACATCCGGGTGGGCGTTGCCCATGGCGTACGAGGTGCCGGCCCAGCTGAGCATCTCCACGTCGTTCGGCATGTCCCCGAACGCGACGACCTCGGCGGGGGAAATGCCCCGCTCGGCGCAGCACAGCGCCAGCGTGCTGGCCTTGGAGACGCCGTGCCCGCTGATCTCCAGCAGGGAGGTGGGGCTGGAGCGGGTGATCGACGCGTATGCGTCGGCGGCGGAGCGGGCCAGCGCCAGGAACTCGTCCGGGGTGATCTCGGAGTGGTGCGCCAGAAGCTTGAGCACGGGTGCTCCGCCCCCGTCCGTGGCCTCCCACAGCAGCTCCTCGGCCGTGGCGATCCTGGCGGCCGGGTCCTTGAAGAACGGCGGGTACGCCGGCTCGTAGTTGATGCCGGTGGTCAGCTCGACCGCGAAGGACGTACCGGGTGCGGCGATCCGCAGGGCATCGACGACGGCGAGTGCCGCCGCCCGCGGGAGGGACCTGACCTGGACGAACTCCCGTCCGGCGTGCAGGTCGACGACCGCCGCGCCATTGGCGCAGATCGCGAGGCCGTGCCCGTGGACGTGGTCGCTGACCACGTCCATCCAGCGGGCCGGGCGTCCGGTGACGAAGAAGACCTCGATCCCGGCCTCCTCGGCGGCGGCGAGCGCGGCGACGGTACGCGGCGAGACGGATTTGTCGTCGCGCAGCAGGGTGCCGTCGAGGTCGGTGGCGATGAGCCGGGGCGTGGGGGTAGGCCCGTCCGGGCGCTGGGGAGCCGAGGTCACGCTCCATCTTCGCCCATGGTCGGGTACGGCCGGACCATGATCGATTCCGGCTGCCGCGCCGGATGATGTTTCACACGAGGCGATGTTTCACGTGAAACATCGCCTCGCCGTAGGCTCGACGCATGAGTCTGCGTCTGAGCACGGTGATCCTTCCGGTACGTCGATGGCACGAGGGAGGCCGCGATCAGTGGCTCCGGGCTGAGCAGCTCGGATTCCACACCGCCTACACCTATGACCACCTGTCCTGGCGGACCTTCCGCGACGGCCCGTGGTTCGGTGCGCTGCCCACCCTGACCGCGGCGGCCACCGCCACCGAGCGACTGCGCCTGGGCACGCTGGTCACCTCGCCGAACTTCCGCCACCCGGTGACCCTCGCCAAGGAACTCATGTCCCTGGACGACATCTCCGGCGGGCGCGTCACCCTCGGCATCGGAGCCGGCGGCAACGGCTTCGACGCGACCGCGCTGGGCCAGGAGGCCTGGTCCCCGCGGGAGCGCGCCGACCGCTTCGCCGAGTTCGTGCCGCTGCTGGACCGGTTGCTGACCGAGGGCTCGGTGAGCCACGAGGGCACCTTCTACTGCGCCGAGGAGGCCCGCAACCTTCCCGGCTGCGTGCAGGGGCCGCGGCTGCCGTTCGCGGTCGCCGCGACCGGACCGCGCGGTCTGCGTCTTGCCGCCCGCCACGGCCAGGCCTGGGTGACCACGGGTGACCCGAAGCTCTTCGAGGAGGGCACGCCCGAGCAGTCGCGGGAGGCCCTGCGTGGTCAGCTCGAACGGCTCGACAAGGCCTTCGTGGAGATCGGGCGGGAATCCGAGCCCATGGAGAAGATCCTGCTCACCGGCTTCACGCCGGAGGCCAACACCGTGCTGGAGTCCGTGGACGCGTTCGTCGACTTCGCCGGCCGCCACCGCGAGCTCGGCTTCACCGAGCTGGTGATCCACGCGCCGATCCCGGACTCCGACTTCGCCGCCGACGAGGCCGTCTTCGAGAAGATCGCCACCGAGGCTCTGGCCCAGCTCGACAGCTGATCCACCGGTCGTCGCCGCTCCGGACCGGAGCGGCGACGACCGACGCTCTACGCCCCGCTCAACTGCTCGAGGAGACGCTCCGCCGACGGCAGGAACCAGTCGGGCAGCTCGTCCTCGGGCCGTGCCCGGAGCTCGTCGATCAGCGCGGAGACACGCGCTGCTCCCGCCTGCGCGTCGCCCCGCTCCTGCTCCGTCCAGGCCGCGTTGTTCAGGCACTGGAACCGGTCCCGCAGATGATCGGGACCGAGCTCGGCGTAGGCCCGGGCGGCCCGGTCCCACAGCTCGATCTCCTCCAGGCGCAGCGCGTCGGCCTCCGCACGGCTCAGCCGGGCGGCCGGGACCGGGCTCGCGGAGTGGCCCGCATCGGCCGGGGCCCCGTCTTCGGGTGCCTCGTCCTCCGGGGTCTCCTCGTTCGTGCTGACGTGCCGGTCGAGCACCTGGGCCAGCTGGTGCCAGGTCTGCGCGAGTTCGGAGCGCAGCTCGGGATCACCGGGATCCGCGGCCAGGGCCGCCTCCAGCACCTCGGCGGCCTCGGCCATGCGGCCGCGGGCCTGCTCCACCGCCGGGGCGTCGACCTCCTCGCGCAGCCCCAGCCAGGCCAGGGAGCGCAGCACCCGTACCTCGGCCACCGGGGCCTCGCCCGTCAGCCGGTGCAGCTCCAGGGCGCGCTCGTAGGCGGCGACCGCCTCCGCGGGCAGCCCCGCGTCGGACAGGGTGTCGGCGGCCGACTGCGCGAGGCCCGCCTGCGGGCGCGGATCCTCCCAGCCCTTGGTCAGCTCCGCCGCCAGCAGGTACTGCTCCGCCGCAGGCCGGGGCTCGTTCAGTCGGCGCAGCAGGTCGCCCAGGAACTCCCGTACGGACACCGCCTGCTGTTCACCGTGCTCCAGCAGATCCGGCAGGGCCGACTGCAGGACCTCGGCGGCCTCGGCGGCCCGGTCCTCGCGCGCGTACGCCCGGGCCAGCAGCAGCCGGGCCTGTGCCCCGCCGTCCGCGGTGAGACCGGCCTGGTCGAACCAGTGGGCTCCGGCCAGTGCGAGCGCTGCGGGCTCCTGCGCCGGGCCGCCCCGCCGCAGCAGGATGTCCGCGAGGGTCAGCCGTACGACGCCCTGCGCCTCGGCGTCGGTCAGCTCGGCCGCGTGCTCCAGCCCGGAGCGCGCCGCCTCCTCAGCCTCTTCGGGCCGGTCCAGGGACATCAGCACCCCGGCCCGCAGCACCAGCGGGTCCACGGCTTGCCACGGCCGGCCGGCGGCGACCGCCCGCGCGGCGGAGGCCGCCAGCAGCGGCAGGGCCCGCTCGGGGTCGCCCTGCGCGAGGGCCACCCGGCCCAGCATCTCCTCGGCGTCCGCGACCAGGTCCGCCGCGACGTCCCCATAGGCGGAGATGAAGCCGGTCAGCTCGGCGGCGAGCTCACCGTGACCGTGCTCCTCTTCCCCGTCGTGGTGATGGTCCTGGTGGTGATCGTCCGGGCCGGCCGCCTCGACGGAGCGCAGGTACGACTCCACGCGGATCGCCGACAGTTCCGCGAGCGCGATCCGCCGGGCCCGCAACGGTTCGGCGGCGTCCAGTGCCTCGGCGGACCGCAGGGCGACCCGCAGCAGCTCCCGGATCTCCGCGGGCGCGGCCCCCGACTGCGCGGCCACGCTGGCCAGCCGCAGCTCGGCGAGCGCGGCGCGCTCCGCCCGGCCGAGCGCCCGGTAGCCGTCGCGGACCGCGGCCAGGAGCTGCGGAGCCTCCTCGTCCCCGCGCCGTGCGGAGGCCAGGGCCCGCTGGTCCGCGAGGTCGGCAAGGACCAGCGGATCGGGCTCCGGCTGTGCCTCCACCCGTACGGCCACCTCGGCCCACAGGGCGTCCGCGCCCGGATGGCTCAGGTCACGGGCACCGCGGGCCCGCTCCACGAGTTCGGTGAACCCGGCGGGTACCGCGACCGGCGCGGGCACGGCGGGCACGGCGGAGGCGGCGCCAACAGCGGCGCGCGCCGTGTCGGTCCGGGGCAGCTCCGCACTGCGCACCCCCAGCGGCAGGGCGCCCACCAGCGGCTCCCGGCCCACCCGCGCGAGGAAGCGGTCCGAGACCCGGGTCGTGCCGTTGCGCGCGTCGAACTGCCGGGCGATGTCCAGGCAGCCGGCGTGGAGCACCCCGTACAGCTCGGAGACCGTACGGGGGGACCCCTCGTACGGCACGGCCGGGCTCCGGCCGTGTCCCAGCTCTTCCAGACGGCGCAGCAGCACGAGGATGCCGCCGTGGAAGGCCAGCCGGTCGTCGAGATTGGCGAGCGGGGCCACATGGGCGGCGTGCTCGGCCAGGATCTCCAGTCCGCGCGACTCGTTGCCGGTGAGCGCACAGAACTCGATGTGCCTGCCGACCGACGGCAGCAGGCTCTCGTTGCCACGGGCCATGCGGTAGCCGCGCACGTGGTTCGAGCGCGCCTCGTCGGCCCGGCCGAGCCGCAGCAGCGGCAGCAGCGAGGTGGCCAGGACCCGGTGCGGCTCCTCGGCGCAGACCAGATCGCCCGTGAGCACCGGCTTCCACAGCTCCAGCGCCTCGGCGTCCTTGCCCTGCACGACGGCGTACTGGCCCTGGCCGTTGAGCTCGCAGGCCTGGCAGTCGCTCATGTCGTCGCGCTCCGCGGCGAGCCAGCGCCGGAAGGCCCGCTCGGCCCGCTCGTCGTCGCCGATCGCATGGGCGAGCCACAGCTCGGCCTCGCGCACGGGCCGTTCGCTGTAGCCCGCGATCTTGTAGCGGCGCTCCATCTCGTCCAGCCAGCCGACGGCTGACTCCAGCGGGATCCCCGGGGAGTCCGAGATGGCCGAGGCCACCCACTTGAACTGCCAGAACAGCGAGTGCGCGTCCCATTCGCCGAAGGCGCCCGGGTCCTTGTCGTACTCCTGGAGCAGCCGCGCGAAGGGCACCAGCATCTTCGACGACTCGGAGCTGTAGAGATAGGCGTTGATCAGGTTGTCCAGGGCCTCGCGGAACAGCGGGCGGTCGCCGTTCGCCTCGGCCGCACCGGCCAGGGCCTCGGCGTGCGCGTTGCGCGCCGCGCCGTTCGGCGCTTCGCGGTTCTCCGCCAGCCCCCGCACGATCTCCTCGCGCGTCAGCGTCGTCACTTCTGGTCCTCCTGGGCATCGCGGGCATCGGTGGAGTGCGTCGCCCATTCCAGGAGTCCGAGGAAGGCCCGGTTGAGCAGGGTGGAGTCGGCGGGGCGCAGCGGCCGCTGCGACATCAGCAGGGCCTGCCCGTACAGCGATTCGACGGCGGTGCCGGTCAGTGCCTCGTCGGGAAGGGCGGCGATCCGCCGGATCAGCGGATTGTTGTGGTTGAGGACCAGTCGGGCGCGCGGCGCGGAGCCCCGCAGCGCGCCGAGGATGCCGCTCCACAGGGAGTCGGCGCTCTCCAGCGCGGCGGTGCGGTCGCGCTCCTGGCGGGCCTGGCGGTCGTCGAGGTAGAGCGCGGGGACGGCGACGGGCTGGAAGGCGCGCAGCACCACGTCGCAGCCCTGGGGTTCCAGGCGGGTGCGTGCGGTGGCCAGGAAGCCGGCGAGCTCCAGTTCGGCCGCGGTCGGTACCGGGTCCAGCCGTTCGGTGACGGCTCCGGCGTCCAGCTCGGTGATCTTGAGGTCGGGGCGTACGGCGGGCAGCAGGGCCAGCAGGTCCGCGTCGTACGTGTAGCCGGCGTTGATGACGCCGAGCCCGTGGGCCGCCGCGATCGGTGCGATCTGGCGGAACTCCTCGACGGTGCGCGTGAAGTGGATGTCCGTGTGGGCGGCCGCGAACTCCTGCAGGCTCATCGAGCCGTCGCTGGTCTCGAACGGCAGCCACGGCAGCATCAGCCCGAGCAGTTCGGAGTCGTGCCGGGCCATGGACTTCACACCGAGGTGGTGGACGCGCAGGAACGCGGCCAGACGGTCCGGTTCGCTCGCGGCGAGCTCGGCGAGCCAGCCGCGGACGCGGGCGCCGAGTGCCTCCCGTACGGCGGCCAGGGTCTCGTCGTCGTAGAGGTTCTCCCGGGAGGCGGTGGGCCGCAGGGTGTCCGTGTCGAGGACGGCGCGGACGAAGAAGGCCCAGTCCGGCAGCAGGTTGTCGGCCCGGTCGGTCAGCAGCATGCCCTTGAGGTGGACGCGGTGTCCGGCCCGGTGGGCGGGGCTGGTCGGCTCGGGAAGGACGTACGCCACCCCGCGCACGCCGGCGACCGGCAGGTCGAGGTCGATGCTGTCGAGCGGGGTGAAGCCGAAGAGCTCCGCGCAGTGCCCGGCGAGCGCGACGCGGCGGGCGGCGGGGGTGGGGAAGGACCGGTCCCATACGGCGGGGCGGTCGGTGACGGGGCGCGGGCCGCCGCCCTCGCCGTCGTCGAAGGTGATGGCGTACGGCAGCAGGGAGCCGTAGTCGCGGGCCAGTTCCTCGACCGTCGCCGGGACGGTCCATTCCGCGGCGCCCGGGCGGGCTTCGAGGACGACGGTGGTACCGGGCTCCGGGCGCGCCTCGTGGGGCAGTTCGCGGACGGTGTACGAACCGTCGTCCGTGGCGAGCCATTCGACGGGCGCGGCATGGGGGTCGCGGGCGGAGCGGGTGACCACGCGGATCTGGCGGGCCACGACGAAGCACGCGAGCAGTCCGATGCCGAACTGGCCGAGGAATTCGCGGCGGGTGGCCTCCAGACCGTGCTCGGCGATGGAGCCGTCGCCGCCGCGCTTGGAGCTGCGGCCGATGGTGGCGAGCAGGGAATGGGCCTCGTCGGCGGTCAGGCCGATGCCGCTGTCCTCGATGGTCACGCGGCCGCCGGACGCCGACAGCCGGATGCGGACCTCGGCTTCCGGGTCGAGGGCGTGGCGGGCGGTGACCGCGTCCACGGCGTTCTGCAGGAGCTCGCGGACGTAGACGCGCGGGCTGGAGTAGAGGTGGTGGGAGAGGAGATCCACCAGGCCGCGCAGATCGACCTGGAAATTGTGGGGTGCGGACGTCATGGGGCGTCACCTCGCGTACGTGCAGGGATGGTTCGGTGATCGCGAGGTACCCCCCTCACGGATCCCGGAGTGGGACACACATTAGGGGGATGGTCCGACAATCTCAGCGTGAATTCCCGCCCTTGGGAATGCCCCGGAACCGCCGCCGGCAGCGCTGCCGGTGCGCTCTCGGATGCGCTGTCGGAAGGGCTACTGGAAGCGCAGGAACTGCGGCGGCACCGCGTCGACCAGCCACACCCCGTTGGCGCTGATCCGGAAGACGTGCCCGGCCGCACGCATCGCGCCGGCGTCCACGGCGAGCACGACGGGCCGCCCGCGCCGCGCGCCGACGCGGGTCGCGGTCTCCCGGTCCGGGGACAGGTGCACGTGGTGGCGGGCCATCGGGCGCAGGCCCTCGGCGCGGATCGCGTCCAGGGCGGCGGCGACGGTGCCGTGGTAGAGGTACGCGGGCGGTTCGGCCTCCGGAAGGTCCAGGTCCACGGCGACGGTGTGCCCCTGGTTCGCCCGGATCCGGGTGCCGTCGACGGCGAACCGCTGCTTGTCGTTGGCGGCGACGACGTGGTCGAGCTCGGCGCGGCTGAAGTGGAATCCGTGGGCGGCGGCGGCCCCCAGTAGATCGTCGATCTCCACCCAGCCGTGGGGATCGAGCACCAGTCCGATCCGTTCCGGCTGGTGCCGCAGGTGTTTCGAGACGTACTTCGACACCTTCACGGTGCGTCTTTCATCCATGGGCCCCAGCGTGCCCGCTCGGGCGGTCTTCCGGCAGGGATTTTCGGGTGCGGCCCGGTGGTGGACACCCTCTATCGCCATTCCAAGATGCGGAATATATTTTCCGCTGCCACTTCTGATCAGGGGGAGAAACCATGACAGCCCATACCTCTCTGTCACGCCGCGCGGCTGCCGAGCTGATCGGGACCGCCGGACTGCTCGTGGTTGTGATCGGCTCCGGACTGCAGGCCGCCGAGCTCAGCCGGGACACCGGGGTCGCCCTCATCGCCAACTCGCTCGCCTCGGCCATCGGCCTCGGGCTGATCATCACCCTCTTCGGGCCGCTCTCCGGCGCCCACCTCAACCCGGTGGTCACCCTCACCTCCTGGTGGGCTCGGCGCACCGGCGGCGAGGGGCTCGGTGGCCGGGAGGCGTTCGTCTACACCGTGGCCCAGACCGCGGGAGCCATCGGCGGCGCCCTCCTCGCGGAGGCCATGTTCGGACGGACCCCGGGCACCTTCTCCACCCAGGTGCGCGACGGCGGGCACCTGCTCATCGGCGAGGTGGTCGCCACCGCCGGTCTCGTCCTCGTGATCCAGGGCCTCGGGCGGATCGGGCGTCCCCGGCTCATCCCGGCGGCGGTCGCGGCGTACATCGCCGCCGCGATCTGGTTCACCTCCTCCGGTTCCTTCGCCAACCCGGCCGGCACCATCGGGCGCAGCTTCAGCGATTCCTTCACCGGCATCGCCCCGGAGTCGCTGCCCGGATTCGTCGCCGCCCAGCTGATCGGCGGGATCCTCGGCCTGGCCCTGGCCGCCCTGCTGTACGGGAACGGGAACGGGAACGGGAGTGAAAGCGGGGGCGGGGCCTCGCGGACAGCGGTGCCGGCACCGGTCGAGACGGCCGTGCCGGCGTCCCTGCCCCAGACCGGGCCGGCGGACGGTGCGAGCCCCACGAAGGCGGCGTACGAGCCCGTCGGCTGAGACGTCGCCTCAGTTGCCCACAGGAAAAGGGCACTTGTCCACAGCCGTTTGGGCGGGTTTTGACGGCAAATGCATGATCCGCCCTGTGGACTACCGGCCAGGCTCCGCCCGGCGCGCCAGATCGTTCATGGTCCGGGCCTGGAGCTCCCGCTCCGTCGCGGCCCGGACGAACTCCGCCACGTGGTCGGGGCCCACCAGGTCCTGCACCGCCCGTACCGTCCCGGCCGGCAGCGCCACCGGTGAGGGCCCCGACGGCTGGGGCGTGCCCGCCGTCCCCAGGTGCCGCTGCAGATGCCGGGTCGCGAAGAGCCGCATCGCCCGCGCCAGCTCCGCGTCCACGGTCTGCTGGGCGAGCGGGCGCAGCCGCCGGACCATCGTCGCCGCCTCCGCCGCGTCCGCGTCCGTGGGCGGCACCTGCCCGAGGTAGCGCGCGAAGACGTGCTCGGTGGTGAACTCCAGGAACCGCGAGGCGATGTGCTCCACCTGCCCGCGCAGTTCCCGCAGGTGTCCGGTGATCGCCGGCAGCGGCACCCCGGCCGCGTACAGCTCGGCGGCCACCGCCAGTTCCTGCGGGGAGGGCACCAGGAACTGGTCCGGGCGCCCCGGGATCCGCTCCAGGACCCCCAGCTCGCACGCCTCGCCCACCGCCTCGTCGTCCGGCCGGCCGCCGAACCGCTCGTTCAGCTCCTCCCGGCTGATCCGCGCGGCCTCCTCGTCGGTCCACGGCCCGTGCACCTCGGCGACCAGGCCCAGTACGCCGCCCAGGCCGCGTCCCGCGTCCCAGGCCTCCAGCAACTCCTTGATGGAGGCCAGGGTGTAGCCGCGGTCGAGCAGGTCCGCGATCTGGCGCAGCCGCGCCAGATGCGTGTCCCGGTAGACGTTGGAACGGCCGCGCCGCTCCGGCTTCGGCAGCAGCCCGCGGTCCTGGTACGCGCGGATCGTGCGCACCGTCGCCCCGCTGTGGTGCGCCAGATCCTCGATCCGGTACTCGGCTACCGCCTGATCGGACAATCCCGGCTCCCTACGACATCGCGGCTGGGCCGACCGAGCCGCCCGCCGCGGCCCGGGCGGCAGGTGAAGCCGCAAGGTGCTCGACCGCCCTGCGCAGCGAGCCCTCCTGCGAGGGATGGTACGACCGCCGGATGGAGCGGGATATGGCCGTGCCGGGCTCTCTCCACCACGAGCCCCCGCTCACAGCTTCGGCTCCAGCCTCGCGAGGCGCCGCAGGACGCGCGGGGCGTGGCGGGACATCCACAGGGCGCCCTTGGACTCGGGAGTCACCGGTACGACGGCCTCGTTGCGGACCACGGCGCGCAGGATGGCGTCGGCGACCTTCTCCGGCGGGAAGTTGCGCAGCCCGTACAGCCGCGAGGAGCGTTCCTGGCGGCGCTTCTCCTCGGCCTCGTCCACCCCGGCGAAGCGCGAGGTGGCGGTGATGTTGGTGTTGACGATGCCGGGGCAGATCGCGGAGACCCCGATCGACTTCGACGCCAGTTCCGCGCGCAGGCACTCCGACAGCATCAGCACCGCGGCCTTCGAGGTGCTGTAGGCGGGCAGGGTCCTGGAGGGCAGGTAGGCCGCGGCGGAGGCGGTGTTGACGATGTGCCCGCCCTGGCCGCGCTCGGCCATCTGCCTGCCGAAGATCCGGCAGCCGTGGATGACGCCCCACAGATTGACGTCCAGGACCTTCTTCCAGTCCTCGGCCGTCGTGTCGAGGAAGGCTCCGGACAGGCCGATCCCGGCGTTGTTGACCAGGACGTCCACGATGCCGTACTCGGCGGCGACCTTCTCCGCGAGCTTCTCCATCGCCTGCTCGTCGCTGACGTCCACGCACTCGGCCCAGGCCTCGGCGGCGCCCACGAGCCGGGCCATGTCGGCCGTGCGCGCCGCGCCCTCGGCGTCGCGGTCGACGGCCACCACGCGGGCCCCGGCCTCGGCGAACGCGAAGGCGGTGGCCCGGCCGATGCCGCTGGCCGCGCCGGTGACCAGGACCAGCTGGCCGCCGAAGCGGTCGGCGTACCGGCCCGGAGCCTTGAGCTCCGGTGCCCGCGTGGCCGGTTCCTCCCGGGCGGTGACGAACTCGGTGATCCAGGCCGCCAGCTGGTCCGGCCGGGTCCTCGGCACCCAGTGCTTGGCGGGCAGCGTGCGCCGCAGCAGGTCCGGGGCCCAGTGCTCCAGGCCGTCGTAGAGCCGTTCGGACAGGAAGGCGTCCCCGGTCGGGGTGATCAGCTGCACGGGTGCGTGGGCGTACGCGTCGGAGCGCGGCCGGCGCAGCCGCGCCCGCACGTTGTCGCGGTAGAGCCAGGCGCCGTGCGCCGCGTCCGAGGGCAGCGAGGCCGTCGGGTACGAGCCGGCCGGAACCTTCTCGACGCGCTGGAGGATCGACGGCCAGCGCTTGCCGAGCGGCCCGCGCCAGGCGAGCTCCGGGAGCACCGGGGTGTGCAGCATGTAGACGTACCAGGACTTGGCGCCCTGGCCGAGCAGCTGCGCGGCCGCGCGCGGGGTCGGCCGCGTCATCCGCTTCTTGATCCAGTGCCCGAAGTGGTCGAGGGAGGGACCGGACATCGAGGTGAAGGAGGCGATGCGGCCTTCGGTGCGGCCGACCGTCGCGAACTCCCAGCCCTGTACGGAGCCCCAGTCGTGGCCGACCAGGTGCACCGGCCGGTCCGGGCTGACCGCGTCCGCCACGGCCAGGAAGTCGTCGGTCAGCTTCTCCAGGGTGAAACCGCCGCGCAGCGGCTGCGGCGCGGTGGAGCGCCCGTGGCCGCGTACGTCGTAGAGCACCACGTGGAAGCGGGCGGCGAGCCGCTCGGCGACCTCCGACCAGACCTCCTTGCTGTCCGGGTAACCGTGCACCAGCAGCACGGTCGGGCGGTCCGCCTCGCCGAGCTCGACGACGCACAGCTCGACCCCTCCGGTGCTCACCCAGCGCTCGCGCGCACCCGCCGGCCCCGCCACTCCTGCTCCGCTCATGCCGCTCATGCTGCCTTCTCCTCGGCCCAGCGCCGCACGTGCGGCAGGTCGTCGTCCAGCCAGAACGCGCTCTCCTCGGGATCCCGGGAGTCGGTGACGACCAGGATCTCCTCGAACTTCGCGCCGGTGCCCCGGAAGCCCAGGTGCGGCTCCACCGCCCACAGTCCGGGCTGTGGCGGGTGGTCGGAGAAGTGGTACGGACTCCACAGCGGGGACCAGCCCTCGCGATGCCCGTGCAGGGCGTCACCGGCCAGCCCCTTGAGGGACTGGGTGCCGAACCCGAAGGCGGTCGGGGACCAGCGCCGCTCCTTGACCCGGTCGATCTTGTGCGCGATCACGCCGAAGGGATAGGCCCGGTGCCGGTTGGCGTACCCCTGCCGGGTCATCAGCCGCTCGACGTTCTCGTAGATCTCGCGCAGCGAGCGGCGCTCGCGCACCTGCTCCAGGATCAGTACGCGGTGGGCCTGGAGGTCGGACATCAGCCGGTCCTGCACCGGATTCAGTCCGAGGCTGCCCGAATACCCGATGTCGGCCGCGTAGCCCTTGAAGACCGGCGCCATGTCGAGGATGAACGGCATCCCCGGCTCCAGCTTCCGGTTGGTCGGGAAGAACTGCAGCGGGATCTTGAAGTTCGCGAACGCAGTGCGGTCCCCGAACCAGGCGAAGGGGAGGTGGAACCAGTCCCGTACGCCACGGTCGCGCAGCCACTGGCGCTGCATGCGCGCCGCCTCGCGCTCGGTCACGCCGGGCCGCAGCTGGGCCGCGACTGCCTCGGCGCACTCGTACGAGAGGCGCTGCACCTCTCTGAACCCGCCCAGATCGGCGGAGAGTCGTCCGGAGAGTCGCGCGGTGCGTTGCTTGGTGTCCCCAGCCATGTCAGCCCGTCCATCCGTCTAGCCGTACGCGCCCGTAACTTGACACTGATGAATGTGACAATGACCGGAGATCACGTCAAGGGTCGTGCACAGACCTGTGGATAAAGTTGTCCGGTCCACATCAGCCTCCAGTACGGGTGCGTACGCCTCAAGGCGGATACGGGATCCCACTCAAGGTCTGACGCTTCGCGAGAGCTCCGCCACTAACGTCGAGCTCGTGACTGTCATCGCGACCGAAAGCCTGAGCAAGCGGTACCCCCGAGTGACCGCCCTCGACCGGCTCTCCCTGGACATCGGGCCTGGTGTGACCGGCCTCGTGGGTGCCAACGGAGCCGGCAAGTCCACGCTGATCAAAATTCTGCTGGGACTGTCCCCCGCCACCGAGGGCAGCGCCGCCGTGCTCGGCCTCGACGTCAAAACGCATGGCAGTGCCATCCGTGAACGCGTCGGGTACATGCCCGAGCACGACTGCCTGCCACCCGACGTCTCGGCCACCGAGTTCGTCGTCCACATGGCGCGCATGTCCGGGCTGCCGCCGACCGCGGCCCGCGAGCGCACCGCCGACACCCTGCGCCACGTCGGGCTGTACGAGGAGCGCTACCGCCCCATCGGCGGCTACTCCACCGGCATGAAGCAGCGCGTCAAGCTCGCCCAGGCACTCGTCCACGACCCCCAGCTGGTGCTCCTCGACGAGCCGACCAACGGCCTGGACCCGGTCGGCCGTGACGAGATGCTCGGCCTGATCCGCCGCGTCTACACGGACTTCGGCATCTCCGTCCTGGTCACGTCCCACCTCCTCGGAGAGCTGGAGCGGACCTGCGACCACGTGGTGGTCGTCGACGGCGGCAAGTTGCTGCGCTCCAGCTCCACCAGCGACTTCACCCAGATCACCACGACCCTCGCGGTCGAGGTCACCGACTCCGACACCCACCCGGACGGCACCGCGGCCCTGCGCAAGGCGCTCGCCGAGGCGGGCGTCGTCCTGCACGAGGGCAGCGAGCAGGGCCTGCCCGGCGCCGGCCACATCCTCCTCGTCGAGGCCTCCGGCGAGGACACCTACGACACCGTCCGCGACACGGTCGCCGATCTCGGTATCGGCCTGGTCCGCATGGAGCAGCGCCGCCACCACATCGCGGAGGTCTTCCGCGACAGCGATCAGCCCGCGCACTCCGTCCAGCAGAAGGGAGCCGGTTCCGATGGCGCCTGAGACCTCGACCCAGATCCACAACATCGGCTACCGGTCCTACGACGGCCCCCGGCTCGGCCGTGCCTACGCCCGCAAGTCGCTGTTCTCGCAGTCCCTGCGCGGCGCCTACGGACTCGGCCGCTCGGCCAAGTCCAAGGTCCTGCCGATGATCCTCTTCGCGGTGATGTGCGTCCCCGCGCTGATCATCGTCGCGGTCGCCATCGCGGTGCCCGGCTCCACCGACCTGCCGATCAAGTACACGACGTACGCCCTGACCACCCAGGTGATCATCGGCCTCTTCCTCGCGTCCCAGGCACCGCAGTCCGTCTCCCGGGACCTGCGCTTCAAGACGGTGCCGCTCTACTTCTCGCGGCCCATCGAACGCGTCGACTACGTCGTGGCCAAGTACGCGGCCATGGCCTCGGCCCTGTTCATCCTCACCGCGACCCCGCTGCTGATCATGTGGATCGGCTCGCTCCTGGCGAAGTTCGACTTCGCCCACCAGACCAAGGGATTCGGGCAGGGACTCGTGTCGGTTCTGCTGCTGTCGCTGCTCTTCGCCGGCCTCGGCCTGGTCATGGCCGCGCTCACCCCGCGCCGCGGGTTCGGCGTCGCCGCGATCATCGCGGTGCTCCTGATCCCGTTCGGCGCGGTGACCGCGGTCCAGGGGATCGCCTACAGCACCGGGAACGCCGGGGCCATCGAGTGGATGGGCCTGTTCTCCCCGATCACCCTCATCGACGGCGTACAGACCGCGTTCCTCAACGCGACCTCCGCCTTCCCCGGCGGCGAGGGACCCTCGGCCGGTGTCGGTGCCGTCTACCTGCTCGTCGCCCTCGGCCTCATCGCCGGCTCCTACGCCGCCCTGATGGCCCGCTACCGGAAGGCCGGGCTGTGACCACCATCGACATCGACCACACCTCCCGCTGGTTCGGGAACGTCGTCGCCGTCAACGACGTGACCATGAGCATCGGACCCGGTGTCACCGGGCTCCTGGGGCCCAACGGCGCGGGGAAGTCCACCCTCATCAACATGATGGGCGGCTTCCTCGCCCCCTCCACGGGCACCGTCACCCTCGACGGAGCGCCGATCTGGCAGAACGAGCAGGTCTACAAGCAGATCGGCGTCGTGCCCGAGCGCGAGGCGATGTACGACTTCCTCACCGGCCGGGAGTTCGTCGTCGCCAACGCCGAGCTGCACGGCCTCGACGACGCGGATGCCCAGCGGGCCCTCGCCACCGTCGAGATGGAGTACGCACAGGACCGCAAGATCTCCACCTACTCCAAGGGCATGCGCCAGCGCGTGAAGATGGCGTCCGCCCTCGTCCACAACCCGTCCGTGCTGCTCCTGGACGAGCCGTTCAACGGGATGGACCCGCGCCAGCGCATGCAGCTGATGGACCTGCTGCGACGCATGGGCGACGAGGGACGCACCGTCCTGTTCTCCTCCCACATCCTGGAGGAGGTCGAGCAGCTCGCCTCGCACATCGAGGTGGTCGTCGCCGGCCGGCACGCCGCCTCCGGTGACTTCCGCAAGATCCGCCGCCTGATGACGGACCGCCCGCACCGCTATCTCGTCCGGTCCTCCGATGACAGGGCCCTTGCCGCGGCCCTGATCGCCGACCCCTCCACGGCCGGTATCGAGGTCGATCTGAAGGAGGGCGCGCTGCGCATCCAGGCCGTCGACTTCGGCCGCTTCACGGAGCTGCTGCCCCGTGTGGCCCGCGCGCACGACATCCGGCTGATGACGGTCTCGCCCTCCGACGAGTCCCTCGAGTCGGTCTTCTCCTACCTCGTCTCGGCCTGAAAGGAGCTGGCACCCATGTACGACCCCACCGTTGCCCGGCTCACCTACCGGGCCCTGCTCGGTAGGCGGCGCGCACTGATCCTCTTCGCGCTGCCCGCCCTGCTGATCGTCATCGCCCTTGCCGTCCGCGCCTTCGCCGGTGTGGACGACAAGGTTGCCGCGGACCTCCTCGGCGGCTTCGCCCTCGCCACCATGGTTCCGCTGATCGGCGTCATCGCCGGCACCGGCGCCATCGGCCCGGAGATCGACGACGGCTCCATCGTCTACCTGCTCTCCAAGCCGCTGAAGCGCCCGACGATCATCATGACCAAGCTGATCGTGGCGATCGCCGTCACCATGGCCTTCTCCGCGATCCCCACCCTGATCGCCGGGTTCATCCTCAACGGCAACGGCCAGCAGATCGCCGTCGCCTACACGATCGCCGCCCTCGTGGCCTCGATCGCCTACAGCGCGCTGTTCCTGCTGCTCGGCACGGTCAGCCGGCACGCGGTCGTCTTCGGTCTGGTCTACGCCCTGATCTGGGAGTCGCTCTTCGGCAGCCTGGTCTCCGGCGCCAAGACCCTCAGCGTCCAGCAGTGGGCCCTGGCCCTTGCCGAGAAGGTCGCCGGTGACGGGTACGTCGACGCCACCGTGGGCCTTCCCACCGCCGCGGTCCTGCTTTCCGTGGTCACCGTCGGCGCCACCGTCTACGCGGGCCAGAAGCTGCGCCGCCTCACCCTGGCGGGCGAGGAGTAAGTCCCGCCGCGGCACCTGCGAAACAGTGCCCCGCCCGGCCCACCGGCCAGGCGGGGCACAGCTTTGCGGGTCATCATCGGTGCATGATCGAGCACAGCGAGCCGGAGCCGTCCAGGCCCCTGCGGTCCTGGATACGCTCCTCGCCCGGGACGCACATCTGGCTGCTGATCATCGCCGTCACCAGCATCGTCGTCGTCATCGCGCCCGACCGGGTCGAGCACGTCCTGCTCCACCGCAACAGCAGCAACATCCACCAGCTCGTCCAACACCCCGTACGGGCGCTCCTCAGCAGCGCGTTCTGGATCGAGAACCCGGCCTCGCTCGCCCTCTACGCCGTCCTCTTCGAGCTGTTCTACGCCCCCGTCGAACGCTGGCTCGGCACGCAGCGCTGGCTCCTGATCGTGGCGAGCGCCCACATCATCGCCACCCTGGTCAGCCAGCGGGTCCTGCTGATGGCCATCGAGGACCACCGAGCCCCGCGCAGCATGACCCATGTCGTCGACATCGGCGTCAGCTACGGGCTGGCGGCCGCCGTCGGTGTCCTCACCTACCGGCTCCCCAGCCCCTGGCGGTGGTTCTACCTGGCCGGCGCGGTCGCCTTCTTCGGGCTCCCCCTCGCCACCGGCGGTACCTTCACCGATCTCGGCCACGCCATCGCGCTCTCCGTCGGCCTGCTCGCCTGGCCGCTCACCCGCCACGATGTTTCACGTGAAACACGACCCCGTTTCACGTGAAACGTCAGGAGTCGGCCCCCGTCTTCGCCACGCCGTGCTCCCACGCCCACGCGGCGATCCCCACCCGGTTCCTGGCCCCGATCTTGGCCTGGACGTTCGCGATGTGCGTCTTGGCCGTCCCCGCGCTGATGAACAGCTCCGCGCCGATCTCGGCGTTGGTCAGCCCCCGCGCCACCAGGCGCACGATGTCCAGTTCCCGCTCCGTCAGCGGATGCGGCGCGCGGCCGGCTACCGGTCCCGCCTCCGTGAGCCGGCTCAGCAGCCGCACCGTGATCTGCGGACTGATGAGCGTGTCCCCGGCCATCGCCGCCCGCACCCCCTCGATCAGCAGCGTCGGCCCGGACCGCTTGAGCAGGAATCCGCAGGCCCCGTTGCGCAGTGCGGTGTGCACGTACTCGTCCAGGTCGAAGGTGGTCACCACGATCACCCGGGTCTCGGGCGCCAGCAGCCGGGTCACCTCCAGCCCGTCCAGCCGTGGCATCCGGATGTCCGCCAGCACCACGTCCGGCCGCAGCTCCCGGGCCAGCGCCACCGCGCGCTCCCCGTCCGCTGCCTCCCCCACGACGGTCATGTCCGGCTGTGAATCCAGGATCAGCCGGAATCCGCTGCGAATGTCCTCTTGGTCATCGGCTATCAGGATGCGTGTGGTCACACCGCCATGATCACCCGAGGGGGTGCTCCTCCGCCGGGAAGACCGCGCAAACCCGCCACCCGCCGTCCGCGTCCGCTCCGGCGCGCAGCTTCCCGCCCGCCGCCTCCACCCGCCCGCGCAGACCGGCCAGTCCGGTACCGCTGCGCCTCCGGCGGGCCAGTAGCCCGCCCGCGCCCCGGCGCGCCGCGGAATTGACCACGCTGAGCTCTATGCCGGCCCCGGTCCGGCGGACGGCGACCCGCACCTCGGCCGCTCCGGGCGCGTGCCGGCGTACGTTCGTCAGCGCCTCGACGGCCACCCGGTACGCCGTGGTGTCCGCCTCGCGCGACAGTCCCCGTACGGCCTGCGGGTCGGCGTCCAGCGCTCCGCCCTCGAACCGCTCCACCAGCTCCGGCAGTCGGTCCAGGCCCGGAACCGGGGTCGTCGGCCCGCCCGCGGCCTCCTGCAGCGCGTGGACCGTCCGGTCCATGGAGGCCAGCGCGCTCAGCCCCGCCGTCTCGATCCGCTCCAGCGCACGGACGGCGTGGCCGGGGTCCTGCGCCGCCACGAACCGGGCCGCCTGGGCCTGCACCACGATGGCGCTCACGTCGTGGGCCACGAAGTCGTGCAGATCCCGGGCCAGTTCCAGCTGCTGGTCGCGCCGCGCGTCCCGGACGGCCTGCCGCACCCGGCCCGCCTGGCGGCGCAGGTAGCCACCGGCCAGCACCGCACCGAGGGCGGGCAGCGCCCAGAACGCCGCCGCTCCACACGCCTCCAGCCACGATCCGCTCTCCCACACCAGGGGAACGGGCCAGAACGCGGCGGCCGCCACGCCCAGGGCGCCCGCGACGACCGCCGGGCGCACCGGGGACCAGCGGCCGACCAGCACCAGCAGGAGAAGCAGAGGACCTTGCCAGACCAGCAGCCACGACGGGGGCACCCGCAGGGCGGCGGCTGCGATGCCGGCCAGTGCGGCCACGGCCAGCAACGGGGCATGCGCGGCACGGAGGTTGACGGTCATGGGCCGACCCTACGACCGCACGCCGCGGGCCGGCCATCTGCCGATCGGCACAGACGCACGGGCCGGCCGGGCCTCGGACCTGCTGATCGGCGGATGGCCGCGAGGGTCCCGGCCGACGAGGCTTGAGTCGTCAACCAGCCCCTCCCGGACAGGACTTGAACGATGGCCGTCAACGCCGCCGCGCACGCTTCGGACACCGCTCCCGGAGTCTCCCCCCAGCTCCGTCGGCTCGCCGGACTCGCCTCGCTGACGGTGCTGCCCAGCTGTGTGTGGCGGCTCGTGGTCGCGGCGGGCGTTCCGATGGGATGGGGCCCGGGCAGCGATCTGCACCACTCGTACTACCCGGGCCGGGAATCCCTGGTCCTGATCTTCGTCAGCGTCCTGCAGGAGTGCCTGGCCCTGTTGAGCCTCGGGCTGGTCCAGCGCTGGGGCGAGGAGCTGCCCCGCTGGATCCCCGCGCTGGGCGGACGCCGGTTCCACCCCCTGGTGGCGGTGGTTCCCGCGGCGCTGGGCGCGATCGCGCTCACCGGCATCACGGTGCTGGGCGCCTCGACCTGGAACGAGGTCAACGCCGCGAATCCCGACGCGCCCACCGGACCCGGCTTGTGGATCTTCAACCTGTCCTACGTGCCCCTGCTGCTCTGGGGTCCGCTGCTGGGCATCCTCACCGTCGCCTACTGGCGGCGCCGCCGGATTCACGGCTGATGCGCGGAAATTCGCTGGTACGCGACTTCCGCCCGGGGCAGAGTGAGTCGTGCGGGGAGCAACAAAAGGTCCGGGACAGCCACTTCGAGCGCGCCTCGCGGCGCGGGCTGTCCCGGACCTCTCGTACGTCCGTAGCGGTTACGCGGCGCCCAGCAGACGCTCCAGCACCACCGCGATGCCGTCCTCCTCGTTGGAGGTCGTCACCTCGTCGGCCACCGCCTTGAGCTCCGCATGGGCATTGGCCATGGCCACCCCGTGCGCGGCCCAGCCGAACATCGGGATGTCGTTGGGCATGTCACCGAAGGCGATCGTCTCCGCCGCCTTCACCCCCAGCCGGCGCGCGGCCAGCGACAGGCCGGTGGCCTTCGTCAGCCCCAGCGGCAGGATCTCCACTATCCCCGGACCGGCCATGACGATGTCGACCAACGAGCCCACGGTCTCCCGGGCGACCTTGACCAGCGCGTCGTCGCCGAGCTCCGGGTGCTGGATGTAGAGCTTGTTCAGCGGAGCCGTCCACACCGCGGCGGTGTCCTCCAGGTAGAGGGCCGGGAGGCCCTCCTGCACCTGGTAACCGGGCCCGAACAGGACCTCGCCGTCCACCCCGTCCCGGCTGGCCGCCAGAGCCAGCGGGCCGACCTCGGCCTCCAGCTTCGACAGGGCGAGACCGGCCAGCTGCCGGTCCAGCGTCACCGAGGTCAGCAGCCGGTGTGCACCCGCGTCGTAGACCTGCGCGCCCTGCCCGCAGACGGCGATCCCCTTGTAGCCGAGATCGTCCAGCACGTGCCGGGTCCAGGGCACGGCACGGCCGGTGACGATGATGTGCGCCGCGCCCGCCGCGGTGGCCGCGACGAGCGCTTCACGGGTACGTTCCGAGACGGTGTCGTCGCCACGCAGCAGCGTGCCGTCGAGATCGGTGGCGACGAGCTTGTACGGGAACGGGGCCGGGCTCACTTGTTGATCGGCTCCAGGACCTCGCGGCCGCCCAGGTAGGGGCGGAGCGCCTGGGGCACCCGCACCGAACCGTCGGCCTGCTGGTGGTTCTCGAGGATCGCGACGATCGTGCGCGGAACGGCGCACAGGGTGCCGTTCAGCGTGGACAGCGGCTGGGTCTTCTTGCCGTCGCGGTAGCGGATCGACAGGCGGCGGGCCTGGAAGCCGTCACAGTTCGAGGCGGAGGTCAGCTCGCGGTACTTGCCCTGGGTCGGGATCCAGGCCTCGCAGTCGAACTTGCGCGAGGCGGAGGCACCCAGGTCGCCGGTGGCGACGTCGATCACCTGGAACGGCAGCTCCAGGCTGGTCAGCCACTGCTTCTCCCATTCCAGGAGCCGCTGGTGCTCGGCCTCGGCCTCCTCCGGCGCGACGTACGAGAACATCTCGACCTTGTCGAACTGGTGGACGCGGAAGATGCCGCGGGTGTCCTTGCCGTACGTACCGGCCTCGCGGCGGAAGCACGGCGAGAAGCCGGCGTACCGCAGCGGCAGCTTCTCGGCGTCGATGATCTCGTCCATGTGGTACGCGGCGAGCGGGACCTCGGAGGTGCCGACCAGGTAGTAGTCGTCCTTCTCCAGGTGGTAGACGTTCTCCGCGGCCTGGCCGAGGAAGCCGGTGCCCTCCATGGCGCGCGGACGGACCAGCGCCGGGGTCAGCATCGGGATGAAGCCGGCCTCGGTGGCCTGTGCGATGGCCGCGTTGACCAGCGCCAGCTCCAGCAGGGCGCCCACACCGGTCAGGTAGTAGAAGCGCGAGCCCGAGACCTTGGCGCCGCGCTCGACGTCGATGGCGCCGAGCGATTCGCCGAGCTCCAGGTGGTCCTTGGGCTCGAATCCCTCGGCGGCGAAGTCGCGGATGGTGCCGTGCGTCTCCAGGACGGTGAAGTCCTCCTCGCCGCCGACCGGGACGTCCTCGTGGACGATGTTGCCGAGCTGCAGGAGCAGCTGCTTGGCGGCCTCGTCGGCCTCGTTCTGCTCGGCCTCCGCGGCCTTGACGTCCTGCTTGAGCTGCTCGGCCTTCTTCAGCAGCTCGGCCCGCTCCTCGGGGGAGGCCTTCGGGATGAGCTTTCCGAGGGACTTCTGCTCATTGCGCAGTTCGTCGAAGCGCATGCCGGATGACCTGCGGCGCTCGTCGGCGGAGAGCAGCGCGTCGACGAGGTCGACGTCCTCTCCACGGGCGCGCTGCGAGGCGCGGACACGGTCAGGGTCTTCACGGAGCAGCCGGAGGTCAATCACCCCTCCAGGCTACCGGGCGGGGCTTCCCGGGATCACATCGATATCACGCTGCGTGTCGCTATGTCCTAATTGCAACGAATGGATAAGTCTTGATCGCTGACCGGAAGTGAACCTTCTCGGACCGTCAATAAAAGCGGCTCCATTCCCCGAAAAGGGGCACAATGCCGGCGGGCGGGCCGTCCCTGAGCAGGGCCGCAGGCCGTTCTTGTCCACAGGAATTGCCGCGGTCCGCAACTTATCCACAGGCTGTGTGCTGCATCTGTGGACACAGGAATAGATCATTCCTGATCGGCGGATGGCCGAGGCGAATCAGGGTTCAAACCACCCTCACACACTCATTCGGGTGGGAATGACTCGCCCCAAAGAGTTGATCGGTGATACGGGGGTGACACCGTTCACCTCCCGCTCTCCAGCGCGAAACCTGGGCCCCCCGACCGATTTGTCGACCTTGTCATGCCGTTCTGTCGACTTGTCCCCAGGTCCCCATCTCGCCCTGTGGATAACTCTGTGGACAGTGGACGGGACGGTGGACGAACCCCTACGCGCGGCCGTCGAGGCAGCGAGTCAGCCAGTCGGAGGCGTCCGTGAAGTCACCGTCGGAGGTTCCGGCGCGCGGTGCCCGGACATCACTCTGAGCGACGCCGGCGCGCGGGTAGGACCCGAGGAAGCGGACCTGGGGACAGGTCCGCTTGAGGCCCATCAGTGCCTCGCTGACCCGTCGGTCCGAGATGTGGCCCTCGGCGTCGACGGCGAAGCAGTAGTTGCCGATGCCCTGTCCCGTTGGACGGGACTGGATCAGCATCAGGTTGACCCCGCGGACCGCGAACTCCTGGAGGAGCTCCAGCAGCGCACCGGGGTGGTCGTCACCCAGCCACAGCACGACGGAGGTCTTGTCGGCGCCGGTCGGCGCGGCGGGCCGCGCGGGGCGTCCCACGAGCACGAACCGGGTCTCGGCGTTCTCCGCGTCGTGGATCTCGGTGACCAGCGGGACGAGCCCGTAGGTGGCAGCGGCGAACTCGCCCGCGAAGGCGGCGTCGAAGCGGCCCTCCTGGACCAGCCGGGCGCCGTCGGCGTTGGAGGCAGCCGATTCCCACACCGCGTCGGGCAGGTTCGCCCGCAGCCAGTTGCGCACCTGCGGCTGGGCGACCGGGTGTCCCGTGACGGTCTTGACGTCCGACAGGGCGGTCCCGGGCCGCACGAGCAGGGCGAAGGCGATGGGCAGCAGCACCTCGCGGTAGATCATCAGCGGTTCGCCCGAGGCCAGCTCGTCGAGGGTGGCGGTGACCCCGCCCTCGACCGAGTTCTCGATCGGGACGAGTGCGGCGGCCGCCTCGCCGTTGCGCACGGCGTCCAGGGCGGCCGGTACCGACACCATCGGGATGAGCTCCCGGGTCGCGGCTTCCGGCAGGGTGCGCAGGGCGGCCTCGGTGAAAGTGCCCTCGGGACCGAGATACGTGAAGCGGGTGGCTGACATGCGATCAGCGTAATGCCGGGGCCGCGCCCACCGGGGTCCTGTTCATCCTTCGAGCAGGCGCTGCCCCACGTATTCGCCGCTGCGGGGGCCGGGCGGAACCGCGTACAGACCGCTGGACTCGTGCCGGATGAACTCCGACAGGGCGTCCCCGCGGTCCAGCTTGCGCTGGACGGGCACGAACCCGCGCAGCGGATCGGCCTGCCAGCAGACGAAGAGCAGTCCGGCGTCCGGGGCGCCGTCGGGGCCGATCCCGTCGTGGAAGGAGAAGGGACGCCGCAGCATGGCCGCCCCGCCGTTCTGCGCGGGGGCGGAGATCCGGGCGTGCGCGTTGGACGGGATCACCGGCTTGCCGTCCGAGCCGATCTTGTCGAGCGCCATCTCGGTGGTCTCCGTGCCGCCGGTCAGCGGCGCGCCGGTGGCCTTGGTACGGCCTATGACCTGCTCCTGCTGGGCGAGCGACTGCTTGTCCCAGTCGTCGAGCAGCATGCGGATGCGCCGTACGACGGCGTACGAGCCCCCGGCCATCCAGGCGTGCTCAGCCGGTCCCGGGCCCGCCGCGGGGACGAAGATCCGCTTGTCGAAGTCGGGCTGCGAGGGCTTCGGGTTGCCGGTGCCGTCGATCTGACCCATGAGGTTCCGGGCGGTCATCGGGGTGCCGGTGGCTCCGGGGGACCGGTTGAAGCCGTTCATCTGCCAGCGCACGCGTGCGGCGTCCCCCGCGTCCTTCTGCAGGGCGCGCAGGGCGTGGAAGGCGACGAGTCCGTCGTTCGCGCCGATCTGGACCCACAGGTCGCCGTTGCTGCGCTGGGCGTCGAGCCGGTCGGAGGAGAAATCCGGCAGCGGATCGAGGGCGGCGGGGCGGCGGGCGGCGAGGCCGGTGCGCTCGAAGAAGGAGTGGCCGAAGCCGAAGGTGACGGTGAGGGAGGACGGGCCGGCATCCAGGGCGATACCGCTGTCGGAGGTCGCGGCGGGCTCGCCCGCCATGAGCCGCCGTGCGGTGTCCGACCAGCGCCGCAGCAGTGCGGAGGCCTCGGTCCGGCCCGCCCCGGCGGTGAGGTCGAAGGCGATGAGGTGCCCCTTGGCCTGCAGGGGCGTGATGATGCCGGCCTGGTGGTCTCCCTGGAAGGCCACCTTGGTGGCGCCGACGGAGGACAGGCTTCCGGCGGTGCTCGGGGCAGGGGTGCCCGGGGCGGAGCCGCTCCCGGAGTCGGCGAGCGCGGAGTGCGCGAGGGCACCGCCGGCGGCGCCGAGCGCGAGTCCGGCGGCGCCCGCGGCGCCGACGGTGCCCAGCAGCCGGCGCCGGGAGATCTCGATGTCGGGGTTGCTCTCGGTCACGCTGCTCAGCCGATCTTCACTGTCTTCTGCACGGTGGTCTGGTCGATGTCGGAGGTACGGACGGTCACGTCGATGCGCCATTCGCCGGCGAGCGGCAGCTGTACACCGGACGCGGTCCAGTGCCCGGGGGCGGCCTGTTCGGGGACGAGCGGCAGGGGACCGATGTCCTTGGCCGGGAGGGTGAAGGCGACCTTGATCTCGGGGAGGTCGAAGGGCTTGCCGTCGCTGGAGTCCGCCCAGAGGTGCAGGGTGTTGGCGCCGACCCGGCCCGGGTCGAGCTCGAGTCGGACCGACCCCTTGCCGTTCTGGCCGCCGGTGTCGAATGGCAGGGTGATCTTGATGGCACGGTCGGGGACGGCGGTGGCGCCGGCACTGCCGCGGCCGGCCTCCTGCTCCACGGTGCGCCCGGGCTCGGTGCTGGTGAGCACCGTGGTGACGGCGAGCAGGATCACGGCGATGCCCGCTTCGGCGAGGACGGAGCGGCGCAGGCCGGCACGGTTGGGATCCGCGTCACGGACCTGCTTCTCTCGCGCGCTCTCACGGGCGGCGCGCTGCCGGGCGAGCTGGGCGGCGCGCTCCGGGTCCGCCGGGACCGTGACGGGCTCTGTTTCACGTGAAACATCGGAGCCGTCCACGTCGTCGGAGCCTGTTTCACGTGAAACATCGTCCGGCTTGGCCACCTCCGCAGGGGCGGCCTCGGTCGCCTCGGGGGCATCGGCGAGCCGTGCGGTCCACTTCCGGGACAGATAGGCGATGCCGAGGAGGACGGCGACCAGTCCGACCTTCACGAGCAACAGCTGTCCGTAGTCGGTGCCGGTGAGGGCGGACCAGCTGCCGAGCTGGCGCCAGGACTGGTAGACGCCGGTGACGGCGAGGACCAGGACGCTGACGAAGGCGACCGTGGAGAAACGCCGGACGGCCGCGCGCTCCATGCCCGGGACCTTGTGGAGCGCGACGAGCAACGCGGCGAGACCACCCAGCCAGGTGGCAACGGCCAGCAGGTGCAGGATGTCGGCCGGCATGGCGATACCGGGCTGGATCCCGGTGGAGGCGTGCTCAGAGAGGGCCCAGGTGGCGGCGATGCCGCCGGCGACGACGGCGCCGCCGATGGCCAGGCCGAAGGTGAGGTCGTTGGTGGCCCTGGCCTCCGCGTCCGCCTCCTTGTGCGCCTCTTCTTCGTGCCCCTCCGACGCGTGCCCCTCAGACGAGAGCGCCTCCTCCTCGGGGCCGGCACCCTGCACCCGGCGTGCGTAGACGCCGAAGAGGACCGCGACGAACAGGGCGGCGGCGCCCAGTAGGAGGAGCCGGGAGACGAGCGAGGCGCCGGTCTTGGTCTCCAGGACGGCCCGGAGCCCGTCGAGGTCGAATGCGTCGGCGAACTTCCCGGAGCCCGTGTACGGCGTGCGGAGCACCAGCATCACGAGGGTGGCCGTGGTCAGGGTGACCCAGGCGCGCACGACGAGCTTCTGGAGCGGCCGTTCGGCGGCGCCCCGGCGCCAGCACAGCAGGATGAAGGCGGCGCCGCCCACGAGGACGGTGAAGCCGGCGTAGGCGGCGTACCGGGCGATCCCGTACGCGATGCCGACGGGGCCGCCGCCCGCCTGCGCGGTGGGCAGGGTGACATCGGTGGCCGAAGGCGCGCCGATGGAGAAGGTGAAGGCGCCGGAGATCGGATGGCTGTCGGCCGAGACGGCCTGCCAGGCGACGGTGTAGGTGCCGTCGGGCAGGCCGGTGTGCAGGGCGGTGCCGTAGCGGACGGTGTTCCCGCTGCACATGTCGCGCAGCTCACCGGTGTCCACCCGCCGGCCCTGGGGGTCGAGGACGCGGATGGAGTCGTCGCCCAGTGCGACCTGCTCCGAGAAGGAGAGCGTGACCTGGGCGGGTGCCGTGGCGACCACCGCCCCGTCCTTGGGGTCGCTCGCGGTGAGTGCGGCGTGCGCCGTGGCCGGTGAGGCCGCGGTGAACAGGGTTGCCAGCAGGGCTGCGAGGACCAGCGCGAGCCGTGGCAGCAGTGCCGTGGCACGGGTGCGGGCCGCGGAGGGGGCGGGGGCGGTGGCCGTCATGGCGTGTCAGTTCCTCGGTCCGTCAGTGGGCTTTGCCAGCCGTGGATTTCGGAGTCTGCGCGTCGTACGTCCGTTCCTTCACGTCCAGCTCGACCTTGACGGGGCCGGCCTTCTCGAAGCGGAGCTCGACGGTGACCTTGTCCCCGACGTTCGGCGTGTTCTTGAGCCCCATGAACATGATGTGGCTGCCGCCGCGCTCCAGCCGGAGCTCGCCGTTCGCCGGCACGTCCATCGCCTGGACCTGCTGCATCTTCTGGTCCTTGGTCTCGTGGATCTGCAGATCGTCGGAGAGCGGGGAGGTGACGCCGGTGAGCTTGTCGGCGGTCTCGGTGTTGTTCTTGATGACCATGAAGGCGCCGGCCATCTTGTCGTTCACGGGCTGGGGCATGAACGCGCCGCTGACCGCCACCTTCGGCTCGCTGTCGCCGGAGCAGCCGGACAGGGCGAGGGCCGCCGTCAGGGAGAGGGCGGCGGCGAGGGTGCGGGTGGTGCGGGCGTTCACGGGGTCTCTCCCTTGATGAGCTTCGGCAGGTCCTTGGTGTAGTCGTCGACGGTGGTGCCCTCGCCGTAGAGGACGTAGCCCTCGTCGGTCTTGGGCGAGAACGCGATGACCTGGGCGCCGTGCATGGAGACGACGTTGCCGTTGGCGTCCTTCGTGGCGGCCTCGATACCGATGCCGAGCGTGCGCGCCGCGGCCTGGATGGCGGCGAAGTCCCCGGTGAGTCCGATGAAGGACGGGTCCTGCATCTTGAGCCACGAGCCGACGGACTCGGGAGTGTCCCGTTCGGGGTCGGTGGTGACGAAGACGACCTGGAGGTTGTCCTGGTCGGCCTGGGGGAGTGCCTTCTTGGCCACGGCGATGTTGCTCATCGTCAGGGGGCACACGTCGGGGCAGTGGGTGTAGCCGAAGTAGATCAGCGTCGGCTTGCCCTTGGTCTGCTCCCGCAGGTTCCACGGCTTGCCGGTGGTGTCCGTGAGGACGAGCTCCGGCTTGTTGAAGGGGCGGTCCAGGACGGTCGCGGCCTTGGCGTTGTTCTGACCGCCGGCGATCTGGGTGACCGAGCCGGGCTTGGCGGGCTCACCGCCGCAGGCGGTGAGGGTGAGCGCGGCCGCTGCGAGGAGAGCGGCGGCCGTCACACGTGTGGTGCGCATGGAGAGGAGTCCCTGGGATCGGGGATGGTTCGGATGCGGAGCGGTGGCGCGCACGGGCGCCGGAGGTCAGGCGGAGCGGCGACGCGAGGCGACGCCGAAGGCGACCCCGCCGAGCCCGATGACGATGCCGGCGACGCCGAGGACGCGCGCGGTGGTGTCGGAGCCGTGCTCGGCGGCGGCCTCGTCGTGGCCGTGCCCGGCGTCCTTCTCCGCGTTCTTCGCCTCGTCGGCCTTGGCGTCGCTGTGGTGGTCGTCGCCCTTCGCGGCGGTCAGCTTCAGGACGGGAGCCGGGTTCTGCGGCTCCGCGGCACCTTCCTTGGCCTCCTCGATCCAGCGGACGACCTCGCCGTTGTCATAGGTCTGGATGGACTTGAAGACCATCTGGTCGGCGCTCTCGGGCAGCTTGCCGACGGAGACCGGGAACTGCTGGAACTTGCCGGGCTCGATCTTGCCGCCGGACCAGGTCACCTTGGTGACGACCTCGTTGACCTGCTTGCCGTGCACGGTCAGCGGCTTGTCGAGCTTGGTCTTCTCGACGTTGGACGTCCAGCCGGGGATGTCCTGCGGCATGACCGACGTGAGCGGCTGGTCGACCGGGAAGTTGACCTCGAGCTGAGTGGTCGACGCGTTGTCGCGCTCGTTCGGGACCTTGAAGTTGAGCGTCGCGTAGCCACCCTTGGCGGCCTCTCCGACGGGCTGCACGCCGACGTGCGCGAAGGCGGTACCGGACAGGACGAGGACGGAGCCGGCAGCGAGGGCGGCGGCGAAGGAGATGCGAGAGGTCTTCATGGCAGAAACACTCCACGGAAGCAGTGGTGACGGTGGCTCCGCGCACGGGCGCGCGCGGAGTTCGCGGCACCGGTGCTCCCACCGTGTGTCCCGGGGAGGAGGGTGCCGCGTCAGGCTGCGAGGGCGAGGGCCGTGGGCGGCCCGCGCCTGATCACCGTGTGCTGGAGTGCTTCCCGGCCGGTGTGGGCGGCCGGGTCGGACCCGGTGCGCAGGGCCCGCGGGAGTCGGCCGGGCGTGCCCGGAAGACCGGCGCCGAGGGCCCGTACGAAGGCCAGGGCGGCGCGCAGCGGGCGTACCGGGGCGGCGGCTTCGGCGGAGAGCCGGGACAGTTCCACGAGGCGGAAGAGGGCGGCGTCGCCGCGGCCGAGCAGCCAGCCGGCGGCGAGTGCGGCCAGCAGGTGGCCGAGCAGCATGGCGGGGCTGAACAGGCCCGTCGCCGGGCCGGTGGTGGCGGCCTGGGCCACGTGCGCGTGGGCGCCGTGTCCCTGCGCGGCGACCTGCCCGGCCTGCTGGGCCAGGGCGGCCGGGTCCAGGCCCGCGGCCTCCAGGATCTGCCGGGCGTCTGCCTGGCTGAGCGGTACGGAGTTGCCCCCGCAGACCAGCCGGGCGGCGAGCGCCGCGAGCGAGCTGTCGGAGGCGCCGGCCGGTGCCTGCGCGGCGACGGTGCTGTGCTGGCCGAGGCCGAACAGCGTGTGCAGGGCCAGTTGTCCGGTGGCGAGCGCGGCGGCGATGCCGGGCAGTGTGCGCCGGCGGCCGGCGAGCGCGGCCGAGACCGCGAAGACGGCGAGGAAGCCGATGCACAGGGACCACCAGGGCACGGTGGCGCAGGACGCCAGCGCGTGCCCGGCCGCGGACAGCACGACGCAGACCGCGGTGAACACCGCGGCCCGGATGAGCCGGAGGCCGGCTCCGGCGTGCGTCGCGTGGGGGTCAGACATGGCCGGGCCATCATCGCACTGCGCTTAGGGCGTCCATACGGCAGGTCCGGAAGGTCCACATGGTCCCCTCTGCGTAGACCGTCCGGCTCCGGCCCCGGGTGGGTGCGCGCCGGCGGGACGCATACACCGCTCCCCGGGAGAGCCGCATCGGCCGAACGAGGGCAATGCGGTCCCGGACGGCCGCAGGGCGCTTACGGCCCCCTGCGGGCGGCAATAGGTATCCGTATGAGCATCTGGTGGTCTCTCCACTTGAGGCGCGAAGCCGCGAGCGTGCCGCTCGCCAGGCGATTGCTGCTGGGGACTATGGAGACCGCGGGGGTGGACCCGGACATCTCCTTCGACCTCTCGGTGGCACTGAGCGAGGCGTGTGCGAACGCCGTGGAGCACGGCGGGGGCGGTGACCTTCCGGAAGAGACCGCGGCGTACCACGTCACGGCCTACCTGGACGGGGACCGCTGCCGCATCGAGGTGACCGATTCCGGTCCGGGGTTCCCGCCCGCCACGGAGCCCCGCCGCAGACCCTCCCTGGCCGAACACGGCCGGGGCCTCGACCTGATCGCCGAACTCGCGGACCACGTCCGTTTTCGCAACCGGCCGGGCCGCGGCGCGGTGGTGAGCTTCGACAAGATGCTGAAGTGGCGCGACGACGCGCTGCTGAAGGTCTCGTAGAGACGGCGATGGGCGGGACCCCGTACGGGGTCCCGCCCATCGAAGAGCACCGGCGCAGGCGTCAGCCCTTGAGGCGCGCCATCCAGGCCTCGACCTCGGTGGAGGTGCGGGGCAGCCCGGCCGACAGGTTCCGGTTGCCGTCCTCCGTGACGAGGATGTCGTCCTCGATGCGGACGCCGATGCCGCGGTACTCCTGCGGCACGGTCAGGTCGTCGGCCTGGAAGTAGAGACCCGGCTCGACGGTGAGGCACATGCCCGGCTCCAGCGTGCCGTCGACGTACGCCTCGGTGCGCGCGGCGGCGCAGTCGTGGACGTCCATGCCGAGCATGTGGCCGGTGCCGTGCAGGGTCCAGCGGCGCTGCAGGCCCAGCTCCAGGACGCGCTCGACCGGGCCCTCCAGCAGACCCCACTCGACGAGCTTCTCGGCCAGCACGTGCTGGGAGGCGTCGTGGAAGTCGCGGAACTTCGCGCCCGGCTTCACCGCGGCGATGCCGGCTTCCTGGGACGCGTAGACCGCGTCGTAGATCTTGCGCTGGATGTCGGTGTACGTGCCGTTGATCGGCAGCGTGCGCGTGACGTCGGCGGTGTAGAGGGAGTGCGTCTCCACACCGGCGTCGAGCAGCAGCAGGTCGCCGGAGCGGACGTCGCCGTCGTTGCGGACCCAGTGCAGGGTGCAGGCGTGCGGGCCGGCGGCGCAGATGGAGCCGTAGCCGACGTCGTTGCCCTCGACGCGGGCGCGCAGGAAGAAGGTGCCCTCGATGTAGCGCTCGGAGGTGGCCTCGGCCTTGTCCAGGACCTTCACGACGTCCTCGAAGCCGCGGACGGTGGAGTCGACGGCTTTCTGCAGCTCGCCGATCTCGAAGGCGTCCTTCACGGCGCGGGCCTCGGAGAGGTAGACGCGCAGCTCCTCGTCGCGCTCCTTGGTCACCTTGTCGGTGAGGGCGGACTCGATCACGGAGTCGTGGCCGCGGACGCACCGGACCGGGCCCTCGGCCTCGGTGAGGGCCTGGGCGAGCTCGCGCACGTCACTGGCGGGAATGCCCAGGAGCTGCTCGGCCTCGGTGAGGGAGTGGCGGCGGCCGACCCACAGCTCGCCCTGGCCGGACAGCCAGAACTCACCGTTCTCCCTGTCGGAGCGCGGCAGCAGGTAGATGGTGGCGGTGTGCCCGGCCGCCCCGGTGGGCTCCAGGACCAGGACGCCGTTCTCGGTCTGGTCACCGGTGAGGTACGCGTACTCGGTCGAGGCGCGGAAGGGGTACTCGGTGTCGTTCGAGCGGGTCTTCAGCCGGCCGGCGGGGACGACGAGGCGCTCACCGGGGAAGCGCGCGGACAGCGCGGCGCGGCGGTCGGCGGTGTGCCCGGCCTGGGCGATGGGCTCCAGTCCGTGCAGCTCGGTGTCGGCCCAGCCGGTGCGCATGCTCTCTGCGAGTTCGTCGCTGACGCCCGGGTACAGACCGTTCTTGCGCTGCTTGTGCGTCTTCTTGGGCTGCTCTTCTTCCGGGGTCTCCGGGGTGAGCTCGTCAGCCACGTCTTCTCCTCAGCTACGACGGTACGGACCTGGGTGTGGACCGCATCCATCGTATGCGTGTACGGAGAGAGCCGGTCCGTATCGTGCCGTCCGTCACGATACGGACCGTGGACCGCGAGCCGGCCGCACGCGCAGCGGCCCACCCGGAGCGGCCCACTCGTAACGCCTCACTCGCAACGCCTCACTCGAAACGGGCGGCGAGCAGCACGATGTCCTCGGGGGCGTCGGCCGGCTCCCCGTCGGGCAGCACGGTCCGCAGGATGTGCTCGCACAGGGCCGCGGGGTCCTCCCGGGCGCTGCGGGGCACGCCCGCGGCCGCCGCGTGCAGCCGCGCGTAGGCCCGGTCCATCGGGTCTCCGGTGTGGTGCAGCAGCCCGTCGGTGTAGAGCAGCACCGTTTCTCCGGGTGCGGGTTCGATCTCCACGCTCGGCGCCTCCCAGCAGGAGAGCATGCCCAGCGGAGCGGAGAGCGAGGTCTCCACGTACTCGGTGCGGTGCTCGCCGATGAGGAGCGGCGGGGTGTGCCCGGCACCGGCCAGGATGATCTTGTGGCCCTGGCCGTCGGAGTGCGGGCCCCCGGCCGGTTCGCAGTAGGCGAAGAGCGCGGTGGCCGAGCGCGCCGGCTCCGTGAGGCGCATCAGCAGCTCCAGGTCGGACAGGACCGCCACCGGGTCCTCGCCCTCCATGACGGCGTAGGCGCGCAGCGATGCGCGCAGCCTCCCCATGGCGGCGACGGCGCTCGGCCCCGATCCGGTCACGGAGCCGACGGCCAGCCCGAGCGCGCCCTCGGGCAGCGGCAGGGCGTCGTACCAGTCGCCCCCGCCGCGCGGACCCGTGTGGTGGCGGGCCGCGAGCTGCACCCCGGGGATCCGGGGGAGCCGGCTGGGCAGCAGCTCCTCGGCGACGGTAGCCAGGCGCGAGCGCGAGCGCTCCACCTCCAGCATCCGGGCCAGGTGCTCGGCGGCGTGCCGGACGTACAGCCCGGCGAGGTCGCGCTGGCGGTCGCTCGGCTCGGCCTGTTCGTCGTAGAGCCAGACGGCGGCGCCGAGCCGGCCGGTGGCTTCGGCGGTGAGCGGGAGCGCGTAGCTGGCGGCGTAGCCGAGACGGGCCGCGACCTCGCGGTGACGGGGGTCGACGGGGGCGGCGAAGCCCCCGGTCCCGGGGGGCTCGCCCGGTTCGGGGAGGACCTCGGAGCCGCCGTGGGCGTCGGGGAGTCCGTCGAGGATCCGGCCGTACGAGGTCGCGCTGCGCGGCACTGTCTCGATGTGGCCGAGTTCGGCGTGGCCGAGACCGAGGCCGATCGTGCTGGTGGGGCCGAGCCCGTCCGAGGGCTCCAGGACGATCAGTCCGCGGCGGGCGCCGACGAGTGCGGCTCCCGCGCGCAGGAACTCGTGGAGGGAGGCGTCGAGGTCACAGGTGCGGGCCAGCCGCTCGGTGAGCTCGTGCAAGGTGGTGAGATCCGAGACCATGCCCGCCAGCCGGTCCTGGATGACGCTGCCCGGGCCGGGCGGCGGGGCCGGTGCGGGGGTGGTGCGGGCGGACGCGATTGCCGCAGTGTGCGGTGACGCGGTAACTGCTGGATCGATTCCAGCCACTTTCGGCAGATGCGGGGCGCTCATGGCGTCCGCCTTTCCACCTGGTGCGATTCGCCATATAGCATCGCAAACCCCCAGATCGTGCTGCGCCGCCATCAAGGAATCCACATCTACACGCAGACGTGGATGCATGTCCAGCATTGCCCAGGTGGGAATCCTGGTGTCCGTGGTACGGCAACTCACGGTCGAGCCAAGGCTAGAACTTGGCCGGAAAAAGCTGGAAGCGGTCGGTTTTTGAGGTCGACTGGGCGGGCGCCACAGGGGGCTCGGGTACGTATTCGGTGGCGCCCGGGGCGAGTTGGTGCCGTCGGGAACCGATGGGAACCACCCGGCACGGGTCGTCGTCCTTAGCGGCGGCAGCCGGTCTCGGCCGCCGGCGCGGGTCGCGCTCCGCCCCCGCCGGACGTTTGATGGACCCGTAAGAAAACTGCACGAACCGTGTGAACCTGCTTCTGGCGGACAGTGACGCGAAACCTGTACGTGTGGTGAGACACCGGTTACATGGTGTGATGTGGCCCTCGACGTTCAACGGAAAGGAACGAGCGCTCATGCGCGAGATCCTCGGAAGGCGTCTCCAGCGGCTCCGCGATCGCTTTCAATCCCTGCGCCCCGATACGGGACAGGGCGGCACCGCGTCCGCTCTCCTCGATGCGGCGCTCGTCTGCACCACCACGTGGCAGTGGCCCGTCCTGCCCGGTGTCGGCCGGTCGGCCACCGACGGCTCGCGGTGCGCCTGCCCCGATCCCGACTGCGTCGTCCCCGGCGCCCACCCCTTCGACCCCGGACTGCTCGCCGCCACCACCGACCCCCGGATGGTGGCCTGGTGGTGGACCAACCGGCCCACGGCCCCCGTTCTGATGGCCACCGGCGGGACCGCACCGTGCGCGGTGAGCCTGCCGGCCGGCGCGGCCGCACGGGCCCTCGTACGACTGGACGCGCAGGGCATGCGGCTCGGTCCGGTCGTGGCCACCCCCACCCGCTGGTCGCTCCTGGTGGCGCCGTATTCGCTGGAGCGGCTCGGCGAACTCCTCTACGCGAAGGACCACGTGCCCTCCTCGCTGCGCTTCCACGGCGAGGGCGGCTACCTGTTGCTGCCGCCGTCCGCCGCGTCCAGTGGTGGCCAGGTGCGCTGGGAACGGGAGCCGCAGTCCTGGCCCCAGCCCCAGCCCCAGTCCCGGCAGCGGAGGCAACAACGGTGGGCGCGGCAGCACTCACCGGTGGAGGAGCAGCCGCAGGGCGCGGTGAAGCTCTGGCTGCCCGACGTCGAGGCGGTCGTGGACGCGCTGGTCGAGGCGAGCAGCGGCGCACCGGGCGGCGGCAGCAGGCTCGCGTACTGACCCGCAGGGCGTCGTCGGATCACTCGTACGGGTGCCAGCGGGACGAGTTTCGCGGGGAATTGGGCGCGGGGATCTCCGTGCCCCATTCCCGCGTCGCTATCTTCGGCGAATGAATCTCCGCCTGATCGGTATCGGCGCCGGTGTGCTGATCATCTTGTCGCTCCCGCTCGCCGGAGCGATCGCCGGGCCGGATTTCGCCGGTCAGGATGACGGAAAGGGCGGCGGCCTGTTCTCGGCGCTCGGGCTTTCGGACTCTTCCCGCACCTCCCCCACGGCCCCCGAACGGCCCGCGGGAGGGGTGGTGGAGCCCGGGAAGCCGGGGCCGGCCGAGCAGCCCCGTACCGATTCCCGCTGCGGTCCCGAAGTGTCCTCGCCGCACGGCGTGGAGGCGCAGACCTGCGTGCTGATCGGTGAGGGCCGTACGTGGGGCCGGAGTTACTACAGGAACACGAGTGGGCGCGCGCTGGATGCCGTGCTGACGATGATGGGTCCGGCCGGGCGCACGGTGCAGATCCGGTGCGCGGTCGGCGCGGGCGACGAGCCGGGCCTGTGCGAGACGCCCAAGGAGGACTCGGCCGGAGATCCGGACAGTTACTCGGCCGTAGCGGAGTTTGCAGTTCCGGATGATGAAGGGGAGCTGCTGCTGCGGTCCGGGAGCAACTCATCCGTACCGGGTGACGGTTGAGTACCGCCGGAAATGGAAGGGCCCGGTCGCTGGCGACGGGGGATGCACCAGCGACCGGGCTACAAGAACGGTAACAAGAGATCGCCTGTTCGCAAATTCGATCTCTGATATTCAGACACCGATTTGCAGACGATTAGCGGGAGTTGTGACTCCGGTCACCGGCTCCACGCGTGCGCGCGGTCAGCTGAGGGTCACCTGGCGGTTGGTGAGTCCGCCGCGTGCCCGGCGCTCCTCCGTGGTCAGCGGGGCGTCCGTGGCCAGAGCCCCGGCCAGCCGCTCCGCGAGCTCCGCCGCGGGCTTCTCGACGTCGTCGGCCGTGACCCCGGTGGGCAGGTCCCAGACGGGGACCATGAGGCCGTGCGCACGGAAGGAGCCGACGAGCTTCGTGCCCTCGCCGAGCGAGGACGTGCCGGCCGCGTGCAGGCGTGCGAGGGCGTCGAGCAGCTTCTCCTCGGGGTGCGGCATGACCCAACGCAGGTGGTTCTTGTCCGGCGTCTCGCACCAGTAGGCCGCGTCCACGCCGGTCAGCTTGACGGTGGGAATGGCGGCCGCGTTGGCGCGCTCCAGCGAGGCGGCGATCTCCGGGGAGGCGTTCTGAGCGCTCTCGGATTCCGGAATCCAGAATTCGAAGCCGCTGTGCACAACCGGCTCGAAACCGCCGTCCGCGTCCAGGAGATCCTGAAGTCGGGGACCCTCGGCGGGAACCCGGCGGGCAGCGACCGGAGTACCGGGCTCCGCTACGAGCGCGCGCTCCAGGGTGTCGGCCAGGTCGCGGCCGAGGTCCCCGCTGGACGACTCGTTCTGCAGGCCGAGGAGGACGGACCCGTCCTCGCGGCGCAGTGCCGGCCAGGCCATGGGCAGTACGGTCACCAGGGTGACGGAGGGGACGCCCTCGGGCAGACCGCCCTTGAGGGTCAGCGGGACGGTGGCGGCGGGCACCAGCTCGCGCAGCGCGACCCAGTCGCACTCGCCCGGCAGACCCCCGAACGGGCGGCGCACGTGCTCGGTGACGGCGTGTGCGGCGGCCGCGCCGTGGCAGGCCTTGTAGCGGCGCCCGGATCCGCAGGGGCAGGGCTCGCGCGCGCCCACAACGGGGATCTCACCGTTGTTGAGCTGCGGCTTTGCAGTCTTGGCTGCGGGGCGCTTCTTGGCCATCGTGCGTGTCTCCCGGTTGCGGCGGTACGGCGTCGTGTCTGGGCGCGAGCCTAGCCGTTCGTACCGCCGGAACCGGTGGGGTGCGGCCGGGAGCACGGTCGGCGTGCGCTCCCGGACGGCCGCCTGTACGGATGACCGGTACTGCTGTTCTGTTCGCTGAGCTTTCCGCTGTTCTGTTCGCTGTGCTTCCGCTGTGCCTTTGCCGTGCTTTTCGCGTGCTGCGGGGCTGTGTGCTGTCAGGGATCCCGCGGTCAGGGATCCAGGTCGTCGAACGCCGTGCTGAAGTCGATCGCCGGGGGCGCAACGCGCGTAGCGAAATCCTCGTGCCGGGGCCCACAGGCAACGACCACCCACACGGTGACCTCGCCCGCCGCTCCGTCCCGGACACCCCAGTCCTGGGCAAGGGCGCTGATGATGTTCAGCCCCCGGCCGCCGCGCGCGGTGACCGAGGGCGTGGCAGGAACAGGGCGGGTGGGACCGCCCCCGTCCGTGACCTCGACCGTCAGCCGCCCCGCTCTGTCGACGCGCCATGCGGCGCGTATTTCCCCGTCCCCGACTTCCCGTGTGCCCAAGGGCCTGCCGTGTCGACAGGCGTTGCTGAGCAGTTCGGAAAGGATCAGTACGGCATCGTCCACGACCGATTCGGGCACACCGCTGATACGCAGTTGTTCGCGCATCCGGTGTCTCGCCTCGCCCACGCCCGCAGGACCATGGCGTACGTCCATGCACGACGACGTGGGCACTTCTTGTGCCACCACCAACGCCACCCCCGGAACCTCCTTAGCCCCACGCATGGTCTGGATGCCCCAATGGCCTGGACCGGAAACCGCCGAAGCGGGCCGCTCTGACGCATTCATGCCGAACGAATGCGGAGCGGATGCGCCGGAGCACACCCTGTTACTTGCGGGTCGGGGGTGACGGGTGTGCAAAACGGGACGTCAGCGCCCCAGTTGGGACAGAACTTGACGGGGTCTGTTCGTGATGATCGCTTCCACACCCAGATCAGCGCAGAGCTGAACGTCTTCCGGCTCGTTCACTGTCCATACGTGCACGGAGTGGCCCGCGTCCTGGAGCTTGCGGATGTAGGTGGGGTGGTTGCGCACGATCCGCATGCCGGGACCGGCGATCGTCACCCCCGCCGGCAGTCGCCCGTCCCGCATCCGGGGCGAGATGAACTGCATCAGGTACACGGTCGGGATCGTCGGGGCCGTCGCCCGCACCCGGTGCAGGGAGCGTGCGGAGAAGCTCATGACGCGGACCGGGTGCGGCCCCCCGGCGGGCGGGGCGTCCAGTCCGAAGCGCTTGAGGAGGAAGAGGAGGCGCTCCTCCACCTGTCCGGCCCAGCGGGTCGGGTGCTTCGTCTCGATCGCGAGCTGCACCGGCCGGCCGGCGTCGGAGACGAGCTCCAGCAGGCGCTCCAAGGTCAGGACGGAGGTCCGTTCGGGGTCCGCGTCCCAGTCGGGGGACTCCTCGCGGTCCTTCCAGGAGCCGAAGTCGAGGGCGGCGAGATCGGCCAGCTCCAGGGCCGAGACGGCGCCGCGGCCGTTCGAGGTGCGGTTCACCCGGCGGTCGTGGACCAGGACCAGGTGTCCGTCGGCGGTGAGCCGGACATCGCATTCGAGGCCGTCGGCGCCGTCCTCGATCGCCTTGCGATAGGCGGCCAGGGTGTGCTCGGGGGCATCCTCCGAAGCGCCGCGGTGGGCGACGACCTGGATGGTGCGAGGCATTGCGTGGGTCACCGGGTCATCGTGCCACCGCGAGGGCCACCGGCGTCGAGGTCCATCCTGTGGATCCGTCCGAAATGTCGGATATAAAGAATGGGGAGAGATGCACAGGTCCGGCTTACAGTGCTCTGACGGGTCATGGGAAAGGCTTTGCCCAGGAACTTGTGCGGCACGTCGAACGTTCAGTCGGACCGATCGCCAGAGATTTTTCGAAGCCGTGTGTGACGAGGAGAGAGCGCTGTGAGCACCGAGAACGAGGGCACCGCGGCCCCCACACCCCCCGCGGCCCCGTCCGTACCCCCTGCTCCGGCCTCCGAGACGCAGGCGGCCGGACCCGCGCCCGCTCCGCAGCCGGCCGACGCCGCACCGCAGGCCGCACCGCAGGCCGCGGCGCCCGCCCCGGCGCCCGCGTACGCGGCCGCCGAGCCGGCGACCCAGCAGCTGCCGCCGACGCCCGCACCGGGCACGGAGCACACCCAGCAGATCCCGCCCACCCCGGCGGCCCCGGCCTACGGCCAGGCTCCCGCCCCGGCCGCGCACGGAGCCGAGGGCTGGCCGCCCCCGCCGCCCACCGTGCCGGCGTACGGCGGCGGTGGCCACGGCGGCGCCTGGGGCGTTCCCCTGACCGCCGACGGCTCCCCCGCGCCCAAGCCGAAGGGCAAGGGCGGCCTGATCGCGGCCGTGCTCGTGGCTGCCCTTCTCGCGGGCGGCATCGGCGGCAGCGTGGGCTACTGGGCCGCCGAGCGCAGCAACAACGGCACCGGCTCGACCACGATCAGCGCGACCAACACCCCCAAGGACCTCAAGCGCGAGGCCGGCTCCATCGCCGGCCTGGCCGCGGGCGCACTGCCCAGCGTGGTCACCATCGAGGCCTCGGCCGGCGACGGCGAGGGCGGCACCGGCACCGGGTTCGTCTACGACCAGCAGGGCCACATCCTCACCAACAACCACGTGGTGGCCTCCGCCGCGAACGGCGGCAAGCTCTTCGCGACCTTCTCCGACGGCAAGAAGTACGACGCCGAGGTGGTGGGCCGCGCCCAGGGCTACGACGTCGCGGTCCTCAAGCTGAAGAACCCGCCGGCCGGCCTCAAGCCGCTGCCGCTCGGCGACTCCGACAAGGTCGCGGTCGGCGACTCGACCATCGCGATCGGCGCCCCCTTCGGCCTGTCCAACACGGTCACCACCGGCATCGTCAGCGCCAAGAACCGCCCGGTCGCCTCCGGAGACGGCAGCGGCAGCAAGAACTCGTACATGAGCGCGCTCCAGACGGACGCCTCGATCAACCCGGGCAACTCCGGCGGCCCGCTGCTCGACGGCCGCGGCGCGGTCATCGGCATCAACTCCGCGATCCAGTCGGCCGGCAACGGCGGCTTCGGCGGCGGCCAGGCCGGTTCCATCGGCCTCGGCTTCGCCATCCCGATCAACCAGGCGAAGAACGTCGCCGAATCGCTGATCAAGACGGGCAAGCCGGTCTACCCGGTGATCTCGGTCTCCGTGGACCTCCAGGCCAAGGCGGAGGGCGCCAAGATCTCCGAGCAGGGCGCGGCGGCCAACGAGCTCGTCGACCCCAACGGCCCGGCCGGCAAGGCCGGTCTGAAGCCCGGCGACATCATCACCGAATTCGGCGGCAAGCCCGTCGACAGCGGCCCGAGCCTGATCAGCATGATCTGGACGTACAAGCCCGGCGACACCGTGAAGCTGACCTACCTGCGCAGCGGCAAGCCGACCACGGTCGACATCACGCTCGGCTCGCGGGTCGGCGACAAGTAGCACCACAGGCCACGGCGGTGGCCCGATGAAGAGGGGGCCGTAGGCGGAATCTGCCTACGGCCCCCTCCAACGTCCGCTTATGCTTCGTTGGTGTTCGATTCTCGGCACATACGGACCTTTCACGCGGTGGTCGCCTCCGGGTCGTACTCGGCCGCCGCCCGCGTACTGGGGTACACCCAGCCCGCCATCACCCAGCAGATGAAGGCGCTCGAACGCGCCGTCGGCACCCCGCTGTTCACCCGCGTGGGCCGCAAGATGCAGCTCACCGAGGCCGGGGAGTCGCTCTCCCGGCACGCCGAGACCATCCTCGGCAACCTCTCCGCCGCCGAGGCCCAGCTGAGGGCGTACGCCCGCCTGCGCACCGGCCGGGTCAGGCTGTGCGGCTTCCCCAGCGCCAACGTCACTCTCGTCCCGGAGGCCCTGAGCGGCCTGGCCAAGGACCATCCGGGCGTACAGGTGGAGCTGCTGGAGGGCGAGCCGCCGGAATCCCTGCGCCGGCTGGAGCGCGGGGAGTGCGACATCACCCTGGCCTTCACCTATCCGGGCCTGCACGAGGAGATCCCGGAGGAGGTCGCCGAGGTAAGGCTGCTGGAGGACCAGCTGACGGTGCTGCTCCCGACCGGGCATCCGCTGGCCCGCCGCCGCGCCGTGCACCTGGCCGACCTCGCCGAGGAACGCTGGATCGCCGGCTGTCCGCGCTGCCGGGCGAACCTGCTGCACGAGTGCGCGGAGCTGGGCTTCGTGCCCGACATCCGCTTCGCGACCGACGACAACCTGGTGGTGCAGAGCCTGGTCGCGCAGGGCCTGGGGGTCGCGATGATGCCCGCGCTCGTACTGCCCTCCCTCTCGCTGAACCGCGTCTGCGGGCGGGCGCTCCAGCCCGCCGCCCGCCGGCACATCGCCGCCTACGTCTACCGGGACCACCTGCGGATTCCGGCGACGGCCGTGGTGCTCGACGCACTGAAGCAGGTGGCGGCGAATCGGATCGGCTGCTGATCAACCCATAAGCGGTGCTTGGGATTTCAGGTCATAACTGTCGTTGGACGTGATGGAACGACGGCAGCACGCTGCCGATATGACCACCACCACACCGGCCCGCACCACCACGAGGATGGCCGCCCTCGTCAGTGAGATCCGCACGGTCGTGGAACGGGGCCTGGCTCCCGACCTCACCGCGTACCTGGTGGGTGAAAAGCTCGCCCCGCACCTGGGCGCGCCCGACCTCCTGGCGCCGGCGCAGCAGGAAGGCGACCCGGAGCGGTACCGCCAGCACATCCTGCACGCGGAGTCGGACGGCAGCTTCTCGGTGGTGGCCCTGGTGTGGCTGCCCGGGCAGGAGACCTGCATCCACGACCACGTGTCGTGGTGCGTGGCGGGGGTGCACCAGGGCGAGGAGAGCGAACGCCGCTTCCGTCTGGCGCCGGGTGTCGGCCCGGCCCGCCTGGTGGCCACCGAGGACGTGGTCAACGCCCAGGGGGAAGTCTGTGGCTTCGCTCCCCCCGGAGACATTCACAAGGTGCGCAACTCCTGTGACACCAAGGCGATATCCGTGCACGTCTACGGCGCCGACGTGTCCCGGCTGGGCACCAGCATCCGCCGCGTCTACACACTCCCCGTCGACTGATGGCCCTCCTCCACCGCCCGCACGGCGCGGCGGTCCGGCATGTTTCACGTGAAACATCCACTCCCTGGCCCGGATTGGCGATGGCTGCGGGCGGGGCGCTGACCGCATGGTGCATCCACCGCATCGTGCCCGCCGTACCCATGCTGACCGCCTCGGTGGTGCTGGGCATCGCGGTGGCGCACCTCCCCGGTCTGCGCACCTTCGTACGGAGAACCGCGCGCCCCGGCCTGTCCCTGGCCGGCCGGCGGCTGATGCGCATCGGCATCGTCCTGCTGGGCCTCGGCCTGGGGCTGGACCAGGTGCTCCGGCTGGGCTGGGCCACGGTGGCGATGGTGGTGGCGGTGGTCGCGGCCACCTTCTTCGGGACCGTCTGGCTCGGGCGGCGCCTCGGGCTCCCGGGCGATCAGCCTTTGTTGATCGCCACCGGGTACTCGATCTGCGGGGCCTCGGCGATCGGGGCGGTGAGCGAGGTGTCGGGCAGCGACGAGGAGGACGTGGCCGCATCGGTGGCACTGGTCACCCTGTGCGGGACCCTCGCCATCGCGGTACTCCCCCTCCTCCAGGGCCCGTTGGGGCTCTCCGACCCGGCCTTCGGCCGATGGGTCGGCGCCGGCGTCCACGACGTCGGCCAGGTGGTGGCGACCGCGCAGACCGCGGGCCCGGACGCCTTGGGCGAGGCGGTGCTGGTCAAGCTCATGCGGGTGGCCCTGCTCGCCCCGCTGGTGGCGGCCGTGGCCTTCTCCGTACGGGCCCGGCGGCGCGGGGTACGCACGGCCTCGGGCCGCCGCCCCGCCCCGGTTCCGCTGTTCGTGGCCGGCTTCCTGGCCGCGGCCGCACTGCGCGCCACCGGCGCACTGCCCGACGTGGCGCTGGAGTGGGCGCACACCGCGCAGGAGGCACTGCTGGCGGCTGCCCTGTTCGGCCTGGGGAGCGCCGTGCACCTGCCGACGCTGGCCCGGACCGGGGGACGGGCGGCGGCGCTGGGACTCGGGGCGTGGGTGGTGGTGGCCGGCGTCTCGTACGCGGGCGTGATGCTCACCGTATGACGGCGCAACGGCAGGGAGTTGGCCATTTCCTGGCCGGAACCGACCGAACGTTCTGACTGGCCCCTGACATTGACGCGCGGCCGTGCCACTCTGCCCCGGCAAGGCCGCACCATGCACAGCCGATCCGCACCGACCGCTCTTCACCCCCACCCTGCCCGGCTTCCACCGGACCGGGCACGGCAGAAGGAGTCATGCGTGAATCGTCATCGCACGGCCTTATCCGTCCTGCTCTCCGCGGGCGCCCTGGTCGCGGGCGTCCTGACGGCGGCCACCCCCTCGGTCGCGGCGGACGCCCCCGCGTCCTTCCGGCAGCAGCACACCTCCGGCTTCTGGACCGCCGAGCGGATGCGGAGCGCCACCCCGCTCGACGTGACGGCGGCCCCGGGCACCGGCCGCACCGCGGTCGCCACCGCGGCGGCGCCCACCAGGATCGCCCCGACGGCTGCCGCGTCCCCCACGGCCTTCCCGCAGGCGGGCGGCGCGTGGACGGGCGGCGGCGCGGTCGTGAAGACCTCGGGCCGCGTCTTCTTCACGATGGGTGACCGGACCGCCTCCTGCTCCGGGGACTCGGTGACCAGCGCCAACGGCAGCACGGTCATCACGGCCGGCCACTGCGTGAAGTACCAGGGCGCCTGGCACACGAACTGGGTCTTCGTCCCCGCCTACAACAACGGCTCCGCGCCCTACGGTCAGTGGTCGGCCACCAAGACCTTCGCCACCGACCAGTGGGCGGCGAGCGAGGACATGAACATGGACGTCGGCCTGGCCGTGGTCGCCCCTCTGAACGGGCAGACCCTCAGCCAGGCCGTCGGCGCCCAGGGCATCCTCTTCAACGGCGGCTACAACAAGAAGATGTACTCCTTCGGCTTCCCCGCGGCCGCCCCGTACGACGGCACGAAGCTCGTCTACTGCAGCGGCAACAGCGGGAAGGACTTCCTGCTGACCCGGGACCACAGCCTGGCCTGCAACATGACCGGCGGCTCCAGCGGCGGCCCCTGGTTCCAGGACTTCAACGAGGCCACGGGCCTGGGCACCCAGGTCTCGGTGAACAGCTTCGGCTACACCTTCCTGCCGAACCGGATGTACGGCCCCTACTTCGGCAACGAGGCGAAGGCGGCCTACGACAAGGCCCAGACGTCCTGACACGGTGTGGGGAGCCCGGCAGAGCCCCGCTCACCTGCGTGCGAGCAGGGCTCCCCACCTGGCAAGTGGCAACGGCGGATCAACCGAGCCGCGAGCAGCCCCGCCAGCCGGTACTCTGTACCCGCTCCGCCGCTGGTCGGCAGGGGCGAGGGTGGGTTGCCCGAGCGGCCTAAGGGAACGGTCTTGAAAACCGTCGTGGCGCGAGTCACCGTGGGTTCAAATCCCACACCCACCGCTTGCAGGTCAGAGAAGTAGCAGGTCAGAGGGCGGGCCCCAGGTTCTGGGACTCGCCCTCTGCGCATACCCCGTCTCACTCCTGGTCCACGGGGTCCACCCCGGAGTGGATCACGGCATAGCCCCAGGTCACAGACCCGGGGCTATTGCTTTGCCCTACCAGCAGACCATTACCAGGCGCCGGTGATGGGGATGTCGCCCGGGTTGCCGTAGGTGAAGCTGGTGGCGACCGATCCGTTGTCGTTGGACAGGGTGAACTTCTGGGTGGCGGGTTCGTAGACGCCGATGGAGTCCACGCCGTCGCCGTTCCAGTCGCCGATCAGCGGCGTCCATCCCGGGTTGCCGAACATTGCGTTACCGACGGTGTTGCCGGCGAGGTCGCCTTCGTAGAACGTGGCGTTGTCGGGGCGGTAGACCGCGACGGTGTCCTTGCCGTCGCCGTTCCAGTCGCCGGCCAGCGGAACGTCGCCCGCATTGCCGTAGACGAAGCTGGCCGCGACGGAGCTGTTGTCGTTCGACAGGTAGAACTTCTGCCCGACCGGGTCGTACGCGCCGACGGTGTCCTTGCCGTCGCCGTTCCAGTCACCGACCACCGGCTTCCAGTTCGGGTTGCCGAACCGCACGGATATGGCCGCGGTGCCGTTGTCGTTCGAGAGGTGGAAGTCACCCGTCGCCGGGTCGTACACGCCGACCGAGTCCGTGCCGTCACCGTTGAAGTCGCCGATCAGCGGGGTCCATCCCGGGTTGCCGAACATGGCCGAGCCGAGGGTGCCACCCGAACCGTCACGCTCGTAGAACGTCTGGTTCGACGGCCGGTACACACCCGCGAAGGACTTCCGGGGGCTGGACGTCGGGTACGGGTCGGCCTTGTCCGCGCCAAGACCGGCGGCCGGACCACAGCTCGGCCAGGCGCCCTGTCCCTGGCCGGCCAGCACCTTCTCGCCTATCAGGATCTGCTGCTGCTTGGTGGCCTGGTGCGGGTAGGCGGCGTACTGGCTGCCGCCGAATGCCTTCCACGTGCTCAGGCTGAACTGAAGCCCGCCGTAGTAACCGTTGCCCGTGTTGATGGCCCAGTTCCCGGTGGACTCGCACTGAGCGACCTTGTCCCAGGTGCTCACCGAGGCGGCTTGGGCCGGCTGGGCGACGACGGCCGCGAGGCAGGCCGTGGCGAGGGTGAGGGCGAGTGAACCAGCCGCGCGGGTGGTGTTCGACAGGGCGTTGCGCATGGGGGTGTGGCTCCTTGTACGGGTACGGACAGGCGGGGGTAAGGCGACGGGGTGTGAGCTCGGGTGCGGGTACCGGGTGGGCGCCGACTGCGCGTCGCGCCCACCCGTTGACCTCTGGCACCTCGGGCCGAGCGCCTTACCAGGCGCCGGTGATGGGGATGTCGCCCGGGTTGCCGTAGGTGAAGCTGGTGGCGACCGATCCGTTGTCGTTGGACAGGGTGAACTTCTGGGTGGCGGGTTCGTAGACGCCGATGGAGTCCACGCCGTCGCCGTTCCAGTCGCCGATCAGCGGCGTCCATCCGGGGTTGCCGAACATTGCGTTGCCGACGGTGTTGCCGGCGAGGTCGCCTTCGTAGAAGGTCGCGTTGTCGGGGCGGTAGACCGCGACGGTGTCCTTGCCGTCGCCGTTCCAGTCGCCGGCCAGCGGAACGTCGCCCGCATTGCCGTAGACGAAGCTGGCCGCGACGGAGCTGTTGTCGTTCGACAGGTAGAACTTCTGCCCGACCGGGTCGTACGCGCCGACGGTGTCCTTGCCGTCGCCGTTCCAGTCACCGACCACCGGCTTCCAGTTCGGGTTGCCGAACCGTACCGATATGGCCGCGGTGCCGTTGTCGTTCGAGAGGTGGAAGTCACCCGTCGCCGGGTCGTACACGCCGACCGAGTCCGTGCCGTCGCCGTTGAAGTCACCGATCAGCGGGGTCCACCCCGGGTTGCCGAACATGGCCGAGCCGAGGGTGCCACCCGAACCGTCACGCTCGTAGAACGTCTGGTTCGACGGCCGGTACACACCCGCGAAGGACTGCTTCGTGTCGTCGACGATGTTGTCGTAGCGGAGGGCCTTGTAGAGGTTGGTCGGCCAGCCGGCGACCGAGCTGCTGTTGATGTTCGCCGTGTACTTGTTGGTCAGGACGCTGCTGTTCTGTTCGGCGTAGTACGTGAAGGTGCCTGCCGCCTTGTCCTTCCAGCCACCGAAGAGGATGACGTGGGCCTCGGTGTAGTTCAGGGCATCGCCCGGAAGCATCGAAGACTTGCTGATCTCGGACGAGATGCTGGGCAGAGTCCAGGTGTTGTACGACTGGGTGGCGTGCCAGGCCATGGACACGTAACCCGAGCAGTCCTCGCGGTAGCTGGTCCCCGCACCGTCGGTGTGGTAGCCGGACTGGTTGTACGGGACTCCCTGGTCCACCCAGTACTGGGCTCTGGCCATCACCTCGCTGCGGCTGATCTTTCCGCCCTTTGAGGAGGCGGCCTGGGCGGGCGCAGCCGCCACGGTCGTCAGGGCGGTCGCGGCGAGCCCGGCGGAGATCAGGGCGGAGGTGCAGCGCAGGACGTTGGAACGCTTGGTGCGGGACATGGGTGTCTCCTGGCAGGTGTCGGGAAGCGTGTGGTGCGGAGGTGGTGATGGTGCGAAGTCGTACGAAGTCGAGGGGGCGGACGTCAGCTGGTGAGCATGGCCAGCACAGAGGCGTCCGCGCGGGGGTCGTAGGACGCCGGTGCGGCGGATTCCCACTCGTCGAAGGTGAGGAGCGTCAGCACGGCGCCGCGCTGAACGACGTAGATGTGGTTGGTCTGGGCGCCTGCCGCCGAGGCACCCTGGACCCCGTTCCATCGGCGTGACCAGGCCCGACCGTTGTCGATGGCGGCCGTCTGCTGGACTGCGGCGTCGGGGGTCAGCCGGTACTGCTTCTGCAGCGCCTGACTGGTCTGGGCGCAGGAGTTCATGCCGTCGAGGACCTTCTGGTACGCGGCCTTGGCCGCCGACTCGTCCTTGAACGAGAGGGAGTTCTGGATGGCCGGGGTCTTGTGCGAACTGATGAAGCCCTGCTGTCGCCAGTTGGTGGCGCCCGGCACCGATACGCACTCGTTGAGCTGGAAGTCCTGCGTCAGCGGCTGAGTGACGGCCGGTGCGATTTCCTTCCACTTCTGCTGGGCGTTGTCCGGGAGCTGGGCGGGCTCCACCCGCTCGGCCTCCAGGACGGCAACCGCACCGCCGCCGCTCTTGACGGGCTTCGAGGCCTTGTCCGTGCTCTTGGCCGCACTCTTTCCGGTCGACGCGGAAGCGCTGGGGGTGGCATCGGCCGCAGGCTGCTTCGACGGCGTCTGTCCCGCAGGGGTGCTCGCCCCGGGTTCGGCGGCAGGCGGCACGTCGACGCTCGCCGCGCTGCCCGCCGTGGGGCTCAGCGGTGCGTCGGACGCGTCGGCGTGCTGGGCCAGCCCATAGACGGTGGCGGCGGCGAGGACGCCCGCGCTGGCGAGCACGGCGGTACGTACGCGACGGGACGCGGCGGTGCGGGACATGGCGGGTCTCCTGGAAGTGGGCAGGCCGAGGGGGCCTCGGTGCAGGGAAGCAGGGGGCGCTGAGCGGGGGAATCGGGGGCGCTGCACGGAGAAGGCGTCAGCGGTGCATCGTGGCGGCGTGGTAGCCGTGCGCGCTGAGAGGCGCGTGCGCGCCGGTGAGGATGGCGTGCGCCTGTTTCAGGGCCGCGTCCTCGGATGGGGCTCGCAGGAAGAAGTAGACGTCCATGCCTTCGTCGGAGGCCTTGGCCCGCAGGTGCTCCAGGCCGTGGGACGGGGCGGTGTGTGCCCAGATCAGATCGGAGACGAGGGCCAGCACGTCGTCCTGGGCGGGACCCATGGGAGTCCCGGCGATCGAGGCGCGGATGACGCGCATCAGAGCTAGTCCCAGTTGATGCTGTTGGCGCCGGCCTTCGGGGCGGTGTCCCAGTTGATGCTGCTCGGACCCGAGGCGCTGATCTTGGTGCTCCCATCGGTGACGGCGGTCGTGGCGACGCCGGCGCAGAGCAGAGCGGACAGGGCGGCGGCAGCGGTGATGCGGGCGGTGCGGGACATCGGATCTCCCCTGGGACGAAGGTGTGAGGCGGTTCGGGTGACTGCTGCTGCGCGCTGCTCCGGATCGTCCTTGCGGCTCTGGCCTGAGTCGGGGACTTTCGCCCCCGCCGTTCCGGTGATCACTATGTTGCTGTGCGCCTGACCTGCGCAGAAGGGGTTTGAGCTGGCACCAAGGGGACTGTCACCTTGGTGCCACTCTGCGCTTACGATCATGGAAGCGGCCGCCCTCATGCGGTCGACATCGGCTGGGGGGCTGGGATGCTGCAATCGTTGGGGCTGGGACCGGACGTGGAAGCCGTGTACCGGGGGATGCTGGCTGATCCGTCGGGGGGCATCGCGGAGCTGTGCGCGAGCCTCGGACTCACCGAGGCGCAGGTACGGGAGGGCTTGGACCGGCTCGTCGACCTCGACCTGCTGAGGCCTTCGCGGGACACCCCCGGTTCGCTGCGCGCGGTCAGTCCCGAGCTGGGTCTGGAACTGCTGCTGCGCCGCCAGGAGGAGGAGCTGGCTCGACGTCAGGGGGAGTTGGCCCGCAGCAAGGCCGCCGCCGCCCAGGCCGTGTCCGAATTCGCCGAGCTCCGCCCCAATACCGAGGTCGACGGCGCGGAACGGCTGGTGGGCATAGACGCCATCCAGAGCCGGCTTGAAGGGCTCGCCCACGGGCTGACGCGGGAGTGCCTGGCCATCCTGCCCGGCGGTGCCCTGTCCGAGGCCAGTCTGGAGGCGTCACGCCCGCTCGACCGACGAGCACTGGGCCGTGGCATCGAGATGCGCTCGATCTACCAGGACAGCGCGCGCAATGATCCGATGACCCTGGCCTACGCCCGGTGGCTGACGCAGGAAGGGGGCCAGGTGCGCACCAGCCCCCTGCTGCCGCCCCGTCTGCTGATCTTCGACCGCAGCGTGGCGGTCGTCCCGATCGACCCGGCCAACTCGCGCCTGGGGGCTTTGTGCACCAGCGCGCCGGGCATCGTGGCGTCCCTGCTGACCCTGTTCGATCAGACCTGGGACTCTGCCGTTCCCCTCGGCGCCGACCGCCCCCGCGCCACCGACTCCACCCCTTCGGCGGGTGAGCTCGAACTCCTCAAGTTGCTGGCCTCGGGCATGACGGACGAAGCGGCCGGAAAACGCCTCGGGGTGTCCTTGCGTACCGTCCGACGCCAGATGGCCGCGCTGATGGAACGCCTCCACGCCACCAGCCGCTTCGAGGCCGGCCTCAAGGCAGCCCAGCAGGGCTGGCTCTGATCCGCACCAGGCCCCCCCGCCAGGCTCCCCGTCTTCCGTCGTACTCCGCTGTTCCGAAGCAGACCCGGGTCGAAGACCCGGGTCTGCTTTCGCGTTCATACGTCTTTCCGGGTGGTGTTTGTCGGAACATCGGCGCGGAAGGCGGGGGCGCTCCGGTTGCGAACACATCATGACGAATGTATGCAGATCCGCCCGTCGGAACATCGCGAATCGAGGCACCCCGTCATGGCTCACCGCAGCGTCCTCACGTCGATCTGGACCTCCGTCCTCACCGTCCTCGTGGCCTTCCTCTCCTCCCTCGGCCTCGGCGGCAAGGCGGCTCTGGCCGCCGCCCCGGCTGTCGAAGTCCCGGCCCCGGCGGCCGTGGTCCCCGTCGCCCGGCCGGCCGTCGCGGCGCGGCGGACCTGGCGGGCGATGATGCGGGGCGGCTCGCTGCCGCCGACCATCAAGCAGCGGATCCGCGCCGAGGCCCACGGCAAGACCCCCTCGGTCCGCCGCTCGACCACCGCGGCCGCCATGGGTGCCGGAGCGGGAACCGCCGCTCCGCTCCTTACCTCGGTCGCATCCCCTGCCGGAGCACGAGTCGGAGCCGCAGTCGGAGCCGCAGCCGGAGCCCCCGTGGCCCCCGCCCGAGGAGCGCTCGCGCTGGCCGCGTGATCCCGTACTCGGAGTCGTAGCCGTACTCGTAGCCGTAGCCGTAGCCGTAGTCGTAGTCGTAGTCGTAGTCGTGTCTGTCGTCGTACCCGCAGTTGTAGTTGTACGGCGCTGGAGCCCGGTCGTCGCGACCGTGGATCGCGCCGCGTGGTGCCCCCGGAGCGGGGCACGGATGGAACACCCCGGCGTGCGCCGGGGGGCGCAGGGGGCGTGAAGCTTGGCATTGCAGGGCCGCAGGCCCGGGAGACGGTGGGGTTCCCGGACGGCGCGGCCCTTTTCGGCATGTCCGGGTCCGGTCGGTCTGGCGGAACGCTTCCTCCCTTGTGTGCCACGGGGGGTAGTCCGTTCCAGGGGGCTGGCCTGGGCCTTCGGGGGCGCGAATGAGGTTTATCCGATGTTGGTCATACTTGCGGGGGAATCGGGGATTCCGGGGTGGTTCGCCGGGGATTCGGTGGGCAACTCTGGTCTCGCGACGTCGTCACCACGAACGACCGAGGCGGTCGGCCAACTGCCTTGGAGCGAGTCCCACTTCGGTTTTCTGGAGGATAAAGACATGGCAAGCATCCGTACCGCCCGCGTCATCGCCGCCGTCGCCGCTCTCCCCCTCGCCGTCGCACTCTTCGGCGGTGTGGCATCGGCCGACAACGGCTCCTTCGCGAACGACGGATCGAATGCGAGCGTCGCCAGCATCATCGGCAGCGGCGTGGGTGGAAACAACGCCGGCAACTCGTCCACCTCGCAGCAGGTGGCCACCGGTTCCGGCGCCTCCAACCAGAACAACACCGCGCAGGTCAACGGCTCGGCCTTCACGGCGATCCACCAGGCCAACTCGAACGTGGCGGTCAACTTCCACCCCTGGTGGTAGATGCGGCCTGAGCCGCTCCGATTCTTGAGGGCGTCTGTGCGACCGGACCGGCTGGGGTCCGGTAGCGCAGGCGCCCTCGCGCATGCCCGCCTTCCGGGGCCGAGGGGAGTTCGCCGCTCCCGCCCCCTTTCCCGACCTTGACACCACGGGTGAATCTGACGGACAGTCAGGTTCCCTCGATGATGTGATGCCGGGAGGCCAGCGCCGTGCACCTCGCCCCGACCGAAGGCCAGTTGCGGCTGCGTGCCGAACTGCGCGAGTACTTCCAGGACCTGTTGCCGGACGGAGTCCCCGAGGACCCGGCCCTCCAGCGCGAACTGCTGCGCCGCATCGGCGCCGACGGGCTGCTCGGCCTCGGCTGGCCCGTCGAGTACGGCGGCCAAGGCCGCGGCGCCGACGAGCAGTTCGTCTTCTTCGACGAGGCCTACCGGGCCGGCGCCCCCGTCTCCATGGTCACGCTCAACACGGTCGGTCCGACCCTGATGAAGTACGGGACCCAGGAGCAGAAGGACTACTTCCTGCCCCGGATCCTCGCCGGCGACATCGTCTTCGCCATCGGCTACTCCGAACCCGAGGCCGGCACCGACCTCGCCTCCCTGCGCACCCGCGCGGTCCGCGACGGGGCGGACTGGCTGATCGACGGGCAGAAGATCTTCACTTCCAACGCCCAGAACGCGGACTGGATCTGGCTCGCCTGCCGCACCGACCCCGAGGCCCCCAAACACAAGGGCATCTCGATCATCCTGGTGCCCACCGACGACCCCGGCTTCTCGTGGACCCCGATCGAGACCGTCGGCGGCCTCACGACCACCGCTACGTACTACGACGACGTCCGCGTGCCCGCCGGCAACCTCGTCGGCCCCGAGCACGGCGGCTGGGGCCTGATCACCAACCAGCTCAACCACGAGCGCGTGGCCCTCGCCGCCATCGGCATGCAGGCGGAGGACTTCTACGGGTACGCCCTCAGCCGTGCCCGCACCCCCGACCCGGTCACCGGCGACCGGCCCGCCGACCTCCCCTGGGTGCAGGCCCGCCTGGCCGAGGCCCGCGCGCGACTGGCCGCCGTACGCCTCCTCAACTGGCGCCTCGTCCAGGACGTGGCCGGCGGCAGCCTGGCCCCCGGCGATGCCAGCGGCGTGAAGTTCCTCGGCACCGAGTCCACCGTCGAGGTGTACCGGATGTGCCAGGAGGTGGTGGGCGAGGAGGCCCTGATCCGCGGGCCGGGGCCCGGCGCCTTCGCGGGCGGCGAGCTGGAGCGGATGAACCGGGCCGCCCAGATCAACACCTTCGGCGGCGGGGTCAGCGAGGTCCAGCGGGAGATCGTCGCCATGATGCGGCTCGGCATGAAGGGGAGGAAGCGATGACGGCGGACGCCACGAGCACGGGCACGGGAACCGGCACCGGCGTGGGTACCGACGCCGGAACCGGCACGGCCGAGGAGGCAGCCCGGTTCCACGCACTGCTGGCGGCCTTCGAGGGACAGCCTGCCGCCACCGCGGGCCGGGGCAAGGACACGGTCAACGAACCCATGATCCGCCACTGGTGCGAGGCGATGGGCGATGCCAACCCCGCCTACACCGGGCCGGAGGCCATCGCCCCGCCCACCATGCTCCAGGCCTGGACGATGGGCGGTCTCTCCGGCCACTCCGACCGCTCCTCCGCCTACGACGACCTGTTCGCGCTCCTCGACGGAGCCGGCTTCACCTCCGTCGTCGCCACCGACTGCGAGCAGGAGTACGTCCGTCCCCTGCGCCCCGGTGACGCGATCACCTTCGACGCCGTCATCGAATCCGTGTCGCCCCGCAAGACGACCAAGCTGGGCACCGGCCACTTCGTGACCACCCGCATGGACGTCCGGGCGGACGGGGAACCGGCCGGCACCCACCGCTTCCGGATCCTCAAGTACGCCCCCGCGGCCAAGCGGGAGAAGAAGCCCGAGGCCCGGCGCCCCCGCCCGGTGGTCAACCGCGACAACCAGGGGTTCTGGGACGGAGTGCGCGACCACAAGCTGCTGATCCAGCGCTGCACCTCCTGCGCCACCCTCCGCTTCCCGTGGCTGCCCGGCTGCAACGCCTGCGCGAGCCCCGACTGGGACACCGTCGAGGCCTCCGGAGCCGGGACGGTGTTCAGCTACGTCGTGATGCACCACCCGCCCTTCCCCGCGTTCGACCCGCCCTACGCGGTCGCACTCGTCGAGCTCGCCGAGGGGGTCCGGATGATCAGCAACATCACCGGCGTGCCGTACGACAAGGTGCGCATCGGCCTGCCCGTCCAGCTGGAGTTCCTGCGCGTCGACGACGACCTCGAACTCCCCGTCTTCCGCGGGAGTGAGGGCTGATGGATTTCCACCCCACCGAGGAACAGGCCGCCGCGGCCGGTCTCGCCGCCCGGATCTTCGCCGATCTCGCCACCCACGAACGCCTCGCCGCCGTCGGCACCGGCAGCGACGCCGAACTGTGGAAGGCCCTCACCACGGCCGGACTGACCGCCGCCGTCGAGGAGATCGGCCTGCTCGGGCTGGTCCTGCTGCTGGAGGAACAGGGCCGCACCACCGCGCAGGTCCCGTACGCCGCCACCTGCGCGTACGGGATCCTCCCCGTGGCCGCGCACGGCAGCCCCGAGCAGCGCGCCCGGCTGCTGCCCGCCCTCGGCACGGGCGAGGCCGTCGCCACCGGAGCCTTCCCGGCCCGCGGCCGGATCGCCGCCTCCTCCGACGGCCGCCTCACCGGCACCGCCCCCGCCGTGCCCTGGCTGCGCGACGCCACGCACGTCCTGGTCCCGGACGCGGACCGGGCTCTGTGGCTCGTACGGACCGACGCGCCCGGAGTGGGGACGGCACCGGTGGAGACCACCGCCCCCTGGTCGGCGGGCCGGCTGACCCTGACCGGTGCCCAGGCCGAACGCATCGGGAGCGACAGCGCCTACGAGGACACGCTCGCCGCCGCCCGGACCGCCTTCGCCGGGCTCCAGGCGGGCGTCTGCGCGGGCTCGCTCGCCCGGGCCGTGGAACACACCTCCACCCGTGAGCAGTTCGGCCGGCCGCTCTCCACCAACCAGGGGGTGATGCTCCGCGCGGCCGACGCCTACATGGACACCGAGGCGATCCGGGTGACCACGTACGAGGCGGCCTGGCGCATCGACCAGGGCCTGCCGGCCCGTGAGCACGCGCTGACGGCGGCCTGGTGGGCCTCGGAGGCGGGCAAGCGGGTCGTGCACGCCGGCCAGCACCTGCACGGCGGCATGGGCGCCGACCTGGACCATCCCGTCCACCGGCACTTCCTGTGGGGGCGCCAGCTGGACGCCTACCTGGGCTGTGGCAGCGAGCTGCTGGCCGAACTGGGAGCTTCGATCGCTTCGACAGCCGAGGGAGAACACGCATGAACATCGGCGACACGCTGCCGCCGCTGGAGATCCCGGTCACCCGCACGCTGATCGTCGCGGGCGCGATCGCCTCCCGCGACTACCAGGACGTGCACCACGACGCGGCGCTCGCGCAGGAGAAGGGCTCCCCGGACATCTTCATGAACATCCTGACCACGAACGGCCTGGTCGGCCGGTACGTCACCGACCATCTGGGGCCGCACGCCGTCCTGCGCAAGGTGGCCATCCGCCTCGGCGCCCCCAACTACCCGGGCGACACGATGACCCTCAGCGGGACGGTCACCGCCGTGTCCGGGAGCACCGTCGAGATCCGGGTCGTCGGTGCCAACGGCATCGGCCACCACGTGTCGGGGACGGTCACCGCGGAGGTGCCGGCATGAGCGTGCGCACCCGGGACGAGCTCGGCGGCCGGGCCGCCATCGCCGGCATCGGCGCGACCGAGTTCTCCAAGAACTCCGGCCGCAGCGAGCTCAAGCTGGCCGTCGAGGCCGTGCACGCCGCCCTCGACGATGCCGGGCTGACCCCCGCCGACGTCGACGGCATGGTCACCTTCACTATGGACAGCAGCCCCGAGATCACCGTCGCGCAGGCGGCCGGCATCGGGGACCTGTCCTTCTTCTCCCGCATCCACTACGGCGGCGGCGCGGCCTGTGCCACCGTCCAGCAGGCCGCCCTCGCCGTCGCCACCGGGGTCGCGGAGGTCGTGGTCTGCTATCGCGCCTTCAACGAGCGCTCCGGGCGCCGCTTCGGATCCGGCGTCCAGCAGCGGGAGCCCTCGGCCGAGGGGGCGGCCCTCGGCTGGTCGCTGCCCTGGGGGCTGCTGACCCCCGCCTCCTGGGTGGCCATGACGGCCCAGCGCTACCTGCACACCTACCACCTCACCCCCGAGGCCTTCGGACACGTCGCGGTCACCGACCGCCGGCACGCCGCGAACAACCCGGCCGCCTACTTCCACGGCCAGCCCATCACCCTCGCCGACCACGCCGCCTCGCGCTGGATCGTGGAGCCGCTGCGGCTGCTGGACTGCTGCCAGGAGACCGACGGCGGCCAGGCCCTCGTCGTCACCACGGCCGAGCGGGCCCGGGACCTGCGGCACGCGCCCGCCGTGATCACCGCGGCCGCGCAGGGAGCCGGACGCCGCCAGGAGGCCATGACCTCCTTCTACCGCGACGACCTCACCGGGCTGCCGGAGATGGACGTGGTCGCGCGCCAGCTGTGGCGGACCAGCGGACTGCGCCCCTCGGACATCGACGTGGGCATCCTCTACGACCACTTCACCCCCTTCGTGCTGATGCAGCTGGAGGAGTTCGGCTTCTGCAAGCCCGGCGAGGCCGCCGACTTCGTGGCCGCGGACGCACTGCCGATCAACACCCACGGCGGTCAGCTCGGGGAGGCGTACCTGCACGGGATGAACGGCATCGCCGAGGCCGTCCGCCAGCTGCGCGGCACCTCCGTCAACCAGGTGGCGGGCGCGGCGCACGCCCTCGTCACGGCCGGGACCGGGGTGCCGACCTCAGGACTGATCCTCGGCGCCGACGGCTGAGACCCGGTCCTCAGGGCCCCCACCCCCTCCACCTTCAGGGGGTGGGGCCCGCCCTACTCCTACAACCTGAGATGGATCCCCCATCGGCACCTGCGGCCGATCCCACGGCGGGCGGGCGCTCCTAGCGTGGAGACATGACCACGCCTGTGTGCACGCTCGCCTCGAACCCGACGCCGTACCCGTCGTTCTCGGCGTACGTCCGGACCCGCGGCACGGTCCTGATGCGCACTGCGCGCTCCCTCACCGCCAACCCGTGCGATGCGGAGGACCTGCTCCAGACCGCCCTGGCCAAGACGTACGTGGCCTGGGACCGCATCGAGGACCACCGGGCCCTGGACGGCTACGTCCGGCGGACCCTGGTCAACACCCGTACCTCCCAGTGGCGCAAGCGCAAGGTCGACGAGTTCGTCTGCGACGAGCTTCCGGAGACCGAGGAGGCGCCGGCCTCCGATCCCGCGGAGGCGCAGGCCCTGCGCGACGCGATGTGGCGCGCCGTGACCCGGCTGCCGGACCGGCAGCGGGCCATGGTCGTGCTGCGCTACTACGAGGACCTGAGCGAGGTGCAGACCGCGGAGCTGCTGGGCGTCTCGGTCGGCACGGTCAAGAGCGCGGTCTCCCGCGCGTTGGGCAAGCTCCGTGAGGATCCGGAGCTCACTCCGGTCCGGTGAGGCGGGGAATGTTTCACGTGAAACCAGAGGATGTTTCACGTGAAACACGACGCGGTTTCTACCCCCGGGTAGTGACATGCCGAGCGGTATGTGCGCAGAATCGGCAGCATCCGTAGCCGCCGCAGCGCCGCAGCGCTCATCGGGAGGACGCTTTGCTCAGCACCATGCAGGACGTACCGCTCCTCGTCACCCGCATACTCCGTCACGGAATGACGATCCACGGGAAGTCCCAGGTCACCACCTGGACCGGGGAGGCTGAGCCGCACCGCCGCAGCTTCGCCGAGATCGGCACCCGCGCCACCCGCCTCGCAAGCGCCCTGCGCGACGAACTCGGCGTACAGCAGGACGACCGGGTCGCAACGCTCATGTGGAACAACGCCGAGCACGTCGAGGCGTACTTCGCGATCCCTTCCATGGGCGCCGTTCTGCACACGCTCAACCTGCGGCTCCCTCCCGAGCAGCTGGTCTTCATCGTCAACCACGCCGCAGACCGCGTCGTGCTGGTCAACGGCACCCTGCTGCCGCTGCTCGCGCCCCTGCTGCCGCACCTGCCGACCATCGAGCACGTGGTGGTCTCCGGCGTCGGCGACCGCTCCGCGCTGGACGGTCTGAACGTGCGCGTGCACGAGTACGAGGAGCTGCTGGAGGGCCGGCCCGACAGCTACGACTGGCCCGAGCTGGACGAGCGCCAGGCAGCGGCCATGTGCTACACCTCCGGCACCACCGGGGACCCCAAGGGCGTCGTCTTCTCGCACCGTTCGCTCTACCTGCACTCCATGCAGGTCAACATGACCGAGTCGATGGGACTGACCGACCGGGACACCACCCTCGTCGTGGTCCCGCAGTTCCACGTGAACGCGTGGGGGCTGCCGCACGCCACCTTCATGACCGGCGTCAACATGCTGATGCCGGACCGCTTCCTGCAGCCCGCGCCGCTCGCCGAGATGATCGAGCGGGAGAAGCCCTCGCACGCCGCGGCCGTCCCCACCATCTGGCAGGGCCTGCTGGCCGAGGTCACCGCCAACCCGCGTGACCTGACCTCGATGAAGCACGTCACCATCGGCGGGTCGGCCTGTCCGCCCTCCCTGATGGAGGCCTACGACAAGATCGGCGTCCGCGTCTGCCACGCCTGGGGCATGACCGAGACCTCCCCGCTGGGCACGATGGCCCACCCGCCGGCCGGACTGACGGCCGAGGAGGAGTGGCCCTACCGGATCACCCAGGGCCGCTTCCCCGCAGGCGTCGAGGCCCGCCTGGTCGGTCCCGCCGGCGACCTCCTGCCCTGGGACGGAGCGTCGGCGGGCGAGCTGGAGGTGCGCGGCAACTGGATCGCGAGCTCCTACTACGGCGGCGCGTCCGGCGAACCCTTCCGGCCCGAGGACAAGTTCAGCGCCGACGGCTGGCTCAAAACCGGGGACGTCGGTGTCATCAGCCCCGACGGCTTCCTCACCCTCACCGACCGCGCCAAGGACGTCATCAAGTCCGGCGGTGAGTGGATCTCCAGCGTGGAGCTGGAGAACGCGCTGATGGCGCACCCCGAGGTCGCCGAGGCCGCCGTCGTCGCCGTCCCGGACGAGAAGTGGGGCGAGCGTCCGCTGGCCACCGTCGTCCTCAGGGAGGGCGCGACCGTGAACTACACGGGGCTGCGCGAGTTCCTCTCGCAGTCCATCGCCAAGTGGCAGCTGCCGGAGCGCTGGACGGTCATCGAGGCCGTGCCGAAGACCAGTGTCGGCAAGTTCGACAAGAAGGTGATCCGCCAGCAGTACGCGGACGGAGTACTGGAAGTCACCAAGCTCGACTGACGCGCCGCCGCCCGCTAGCCCCGGGTGAGCCACGGCCGCAGCAGCTTGCTGACGGCGGGCATGGCCACGTAGGTCATCAGGGTGCTGAAGACGACGGCGAAGGCCGCCGTCCGCAGCACGAAGTGCAGATCCACCAGGTACGGCCCGAGCACCGCGTTGCCGGCGAGCGAGATCGGGAAGATGGCCAGCCCCGAGCTGATCGCCATCTTCCACCGCGGCGGCGCGGGCCGGGTCGTACCCGGCTTGGCGAACCACGTCTCCATGCCGTGCAGTTCCCGGCGGGCTATCTCCGTGTGGTGGTGACCGAGGCAGTTGGAGAACCACTGGGCCCGCTCCGCGGAGTCCTGCCAGCGCTGGAACGCCGCCTGGTTGCGGAAGCGGTGGACCAGGAACCACGGCCCGCCCTCCGTCGCCGGGCGGAAGAGCCCGTACCCGAGGTGGTCCGGGAAGCCGGCGGCCGTCTCCAGGATCCCGTGGGCCCAGGCCTCGAAGGTCTCCTCGTGCCCCGGGTCCACCTGGCGCGCGATGAGCAGGTTCACCTCCCCGTTGTCGGCGGGGACGGTGTGCTCGGTCGTTTTGGTGATGGCCATCGGGCCAGGATTACTAGTTGGTGCCGATCTTGGCCAGCAGGTCCACGATGCGGCCCTGTACGTCCGCCGTCGTGGCCCGCTCGGCGAGGAAGAGCACGCTCTCGCCGGAGGCCAGCCGCGGCAGGTCCGCCGGGTCGATGCCCGTCGTCGTGTAGACGACCAGCGGGGTGCGGTTCAGCTGCCCGTTGGCACGCAGCCAGTCCACGATCCCGGCCCGGCGGCGGCGCACCTGCATCAGGTCCATGACCACCAGGTTGGGCCGCATCCGGGTCGCCAGCTCCACGGCGTCGGTGTCGGCGCCCGCCCGGGCGACCTGCATGCCGCGCCGTTCCAGGGCCGCCGTCAGCGCGGTCGCGATCTCGTCGTGCTCCTCGATCAGCAGGACCCGGGAGGGGTGCTGTTCGCTGTCGCGCGGTGCCAGCGCCTTGAGCAGGACGGCCGGATCGGCGCCGTACGCCGCTTCGCGCGTGGCGTGCCCCAGCCCGGCCGTGACCAGTACGGGCACCTCGGCGGCCACCGCGGCCTGGCGCAGCGACTGCAGGGCGGTCCGGGTGATCGGCCCGGTCAGCGGGTCGACGAACAGCGCGGCGGGGAACGCGGCGATCTGCGCGTCCACCTCCTCGCGGGAGTGCACGATCACCGGGCGGTAGCCGCGGTCGCTGAGCGCCTGCTGCGTCTGCACATCGGGCGCGGGCCACACCAGGAGCCGGCGCGGGTTGTCCAGGGGCTCCGGCGGGAGCTCGTCGTCCACGGGCTGGGGGACGGGCCGGTTGACCACCTCGACGGCGCCGCCCGGGCCGTCGAGCGGCTCGGGGCCCTCGTCGGAGCCCGCCTCCGGGGCCCCTATGGCGAACGCCCGGCCCTGCGGGGCGGGCTCGGCGAGCCGGCGCCGACGGCCGGAGCCGCCACCCGACCCGGCGCCGGTGGCGTTGGGGTCCACGGAGATGCCCTGCCCGAGGGTGCCGAGGGCGCGCACGCTGATCGGCTGCGCGGCCTGACCCTCCGCCGGAGTGTCCTGCGGCCGACGCGCCCCGGGCACGGCGGCCGGGCCGGAGGCCTCGTCGTCCTCGGCAGCGGTACGGGCCGCCGGAACCGGCCAGGCCGGGGTGCCGGACAGCGCTCGGCGCCGCCCGGTCGGATTCTCGGCGGACTCGGCGGGCTGCGCGGCGGGTGCCTCGGGTTCGCCGCCCGGAGCGCCCAGCGGGCGCCGACCGCGGCGCCCGGCCGGGGTGTCGGCGTCGCCCTCGGCGGGAGCAGCGGCGGGGCCGGCCATGGCGGGGGTCTGCGGAGCGGAGGGGGCCGGAGTCGGACCGGCGGGCAGCGCGAAGCCGCCCTCGGGGGCGATGGGCCGCGCGGGAGCGGGCGTCGGCCCGAGCCCGGTCGCCGGAACGGGGCCGCCGGGCTGCGCCGGACCGGCCGGACCCAGCGCCCGCCGTCGCCCGGCGGGATGCTCGGTCAGCGGAACCGGGGGCACCGCGGGCACGGGCGGGAGCGCGGGCACGGCGGTGCCCTGCGGGGGCACGGGCCGCCCGGATCCGCCGTGGCCTTCGGGACCGCCCGGGCCTCCGATGGCGCCGGGGCCACGGACTCCGCCCGGACCACCGGTGCCGTCGGCCTCGCCGCTGCCGTCGCCGGCCCGGCCGCGCCTGCGCCCGGTACCGAGTCCGGCCGGATTCACCGGGGACTGCGCGAGCTCCGGGCCCGCGTCGGGAAGGCCCGCTTCTCCCGCGCGCCGCCGTCCGGACGGCAGCGCCAGCGCGCCCCCGCCCTGGCCGGCCGGCGCGGCGGCCGGACCCGTGGCCTCGTCGTCCAGGAAGGCGTCCACTCCCCGCCGGCCCCGCCGGCCGCCCGAGACCTTGCCGGGGGCGGCGCCCCCGGACGTGCCGGCGCCGTCCGTGGTCGGACCGGCCGGCGGCTCCTCCGGGGGCTCCGGCAGCGTGACCGTCCCGGCACCCGAGCCGAGCGGGAGCTCCAGCACGTACGCCCCGCCGGGCGCGCCCGGAACCTCCACCGTCTGCAGCACGCCTCCGTGCGCGGTCACGATCCCCCGCACGATCGGCTCGTGGACCGGGTTCCCGCCCTCGTACGGCCCGCGCACCTCGATCCGTACGACGTCCCCGCGCTGGGCGGCGGCCACCACGATCGTCGAGTCGCCGTACCCGCTGCCCTGGGCGGTCTTGCCGGTGGCGTCCACCCCGGCGACGTCCGCCACGAGGTGCGCGAGCGCGGTCGCGATACGGGCGCCGTCCACCTCGGCCTCGATGGTCGGCGCGTGGACGGCGAACTGCACGCGGCCCGGACCGATCAGATCGACCGCGCCGTCGACGCCCGCCGTCACGACGGTGTTGATCAGAACCTTCTTCTTGGCGAGCCGGGCGCCGCCGGAGTCCAGGCGCTGGAAGCCGAGCACGTTGTCCACCAGCGTGGTCATCCGCGAGTACCCGGCGGCCAGGTGGTGCAGCAGCTGGTTGGCCTCGGGCCACAGCTGTCCGGCGTCGTCGGCGGCCAGGGTCGCCAGCTCACCGCGCAGCTCGTCCAGCGGGCCGCGCAGCGAGTCGCCGAGGACGGCCAGCAGCTGCGCGTGCCGCGCGGCCAGAGCGTCGTAGGGCCGCCGGTCGGTGAAGGTCATGACCGCGCCGACGAGCTGCTCCCCGTCCCGTACGGGAGAGGTCGTCAGGTCCACGGCGACCGGCTGCCCGGCCTTGTTCCACAACACCTGCCCGCGTACGCGGTGCTTGCGCCCGCTGCGCAGGGTGTCGGCGAGCGGGGACTCCTCGAAGGGGAACGGCGAGCCGTCGGCGCGGGAGTGCTGGACCAGGCCGTGCAGTTCGCGGTTGCCGAGGTCGGTGGCGCGGTAGCCGAGGATCTGGGCGGCGGCCGGATTGACCAGCACCACCCGGCCGTCGGTGTCAGTGCCCACGACGCCCTCGGCGGCGGCGCGCAGGATCATCTCGGTCTGCCGCTGGGAGCGGGCCAGCTCGGCCTCGGTGTCCACGGTCTGCGAGAGGTCCCGGACCACGAGCATCAGCAGCTCGTCACCGGTGTACGAGGGTTGCGGCTCGCGGTAGGCGTCGCGGCCGTCGAGATGGGCGCTGGTGATCTCGACGGGGAACTCGGAGCCGTCGGTGCGGCGCGCGATCATCCGCTTGGGTTTGGCGCGGCCGCCGTCGTCCTCGCCGGGCCGGCGCATGGAGCCGGGGATCAGCTTGGAGTCGAACTCGGGCAGGAGGTCGAGCACGCCCCGGCCGACGAGTCCCGTGCCGGGACTCTCCATGACCTCGAGAGCGATCGAATTGGCGTTGACGACCGTGCCGTTGGCGTTGACGAGCAACAGCGCGTCCGGAAGAGCGTCGAGTATTGCTGCGAGGCGAGCAGCGCCTCGGGATGGCCTGCTGCTCACGACGAGCTTCCTCCCTGACCACAACTACCGGCAAGTCACGGGAGGAGTCTAAGGCCACAGGCCCGCGGCGGGGCGGCCGATGTGCGGTGGATACCGCACATTCCGCGCATCCTCCCAGGTCAGGAACGCCCACTCGGAAGCAGAGGTTCCAACTCGTCCCAGCGGCTGATTTCGCATCCGTTCGTCCGCCGAAACGTGGCGTCCACCTTGCGGCCGTTCCAGGTTCCGGTGATGCGGGCGGTGGCGGGGCCGCCGTGCTGCATGCCGCAGAGCTGCCGCTTGGAGACCGGGGCGAAGGGGTCCCTCCGCTCCTTGGCGAGCTGGTCCAGCCGTGCGCAGGCGCCCGCGGCCTGGGGGTGGTCGCCGCCGACGGGGTCGCATTCGAGCCGGTACTCCCGGTCCAACTGGCGGTTCCCGGTGTCGGCCATGGCGATGGTGAGGCGGTCGGGCGGCGCCAGCAGCCCGCCCAGGGGCACGGTCAGGGGTGGGAGCGGGCCCGCGGCCGCGGCGGCCAGGGCGGAGGTGACGGCGAAGGCGGCGAGACGCAGCATGGGGCACTCCAGGTCGTCCGTACGTCGTACGCCTGACCAACGACGGGGGCCCGCCGACGTTGCGTGCTGCGGCTGCTTTAAGGCTTTGCCCTCTGCCCGTCCCGCCTAGTACCGTGGGAGCGGATTGGTGAGGGGCCCTGCGCCTGTGTCATCATCTGCACGCACCTTCGTACGCGGGGGTGTGCTGGAGGCGTCGCCTAGTCCGGTCTATGGCGCCGCACTGCTAATGCGGTTTGGGGCTTACCCCCCATCGAGGGTTCAAATCCCTCCGCCTCCGCACCTCATCGAAGCCCCGGTCCTGACGGACCGGGGCTTCGATGCTTTTCCGGGGCAATCCGCTCGGCTCCGACCTCTGTGCGAACCCATCCGGACGATCTTCGTCCGGGGTGTTTCCGCAGGTCAGCAGGGGTTTGGCTAATGGATTTCGCGTCCCGGCGAGGTCCATGTATTGTTGTTCTCGCAAGGCCAACGGGGCGCAAAACCCCGAGAAGCCCAAGCACTCGTAGCTTAACGGATAGAGCATCTGACTACGGATCAGAAGGTTGCAGGTTCGAATCCTGCCGAGTGCACAGCAGGCCAGAAGCCCCAGACGAAAGTCTGGGGCTTCTGCCGTTTGCCGGTCCCGCTGCATACGGTACGTGCATGATCGAACCTTCGAGGGAAGCGCTGTCCGGCCTCTATCCGGAGCTGGCGGCGCCGGGCGGCCTGCGGGAAGCGCTGGCCGGCGAGGCGGCTCGCCGCGGGCACGATGCCGGTCCGCTGGATCCCGTCGAGGGGTTCGACCCCGCGGTTGCCGCATGCGGCACACGTGGTGAGGCGCGGTTCGCCGTGTACGCCACCAATGCCGACGAACGCGAGTTCCGTATCGAGATCTCAGCGGTACACGGACGGCCTTGGGGTGCCTTCGGCAGTACCGACGACCTCGCGGTGGTGAGCGCCATCCTGCACGCCTGGCGTGACGGGGCGCCGATCGATCAACTACGCCGTGAGTGGACGTTGCTGGCGGCGGATCCTCTGGATGCGGCACCTCCCGGGAGGGTGGTGTCGACCGCTTGGCGGCTGACTCTGGATCGCTCGCCGGCGATCAGGCTGGGCGACGCCGAACTGGCCGAGGCCCTGTACGCGCAGCCGACCCTGCGCGTCTTCTTCCCCTTCCCGTCGCACGGTCAGTTCAGCCTGCTCAGCAGTACCAAGGTTCCGTTCTACGAGGAGGTTCCGCGGGTAGAGCCAAGCGGAGACGATCTGTGGAACGTGGTTCTCCGCTGCTCGCGGTGGTCGCCGCAGATACCCTCACGCGTCCTTGGTTCCCGCCTCGGCGCTCGCGAAGCCGCGGCGTTGGTGGCCGCGAACGTTCCCGCGGGCAGTGGCCCGGCCATCGAGGGAGGCTGGCCGCACCCCGCACCCCGCACCCCGCCCCCGGTGATCGGTGACATCGACGGCGCACGTCCTGTCGGGGGCCTCTCCTCCTCGATGGGGAGGGGGTCCCCCGGAGGTACTCAGGGGTGGGATGGCTCTGGCGGGTGATGCCGACCACGCGCCGGCCTCGGTACGGTTTTCGAAGATCGTCCGAAGCTGGAAAACGGGGGCACTCATGGGACTGTTCGGGAATGCGCACACCGTCGACCCCGTGTCGGCGCAGCGGGACTACGCGCGACTGCTGGGGCAGGGGGAGCAGGTGCACGCCGCCTTCCTGTTGATCCGCGACACGATCCTGTTCACCGACAGGCGGCTGGTGCTCGTCGACAAGCAGGGGCTCACGGGGAAGAAGGTGGAGTACCACTCCGTCCCCTACCGGAGCATCACCCACTTCTCCGTGGAGACCGCCGGCCACTTCGATCTCGACGCCGAGCTCAAGATCTGGATATCCGGGAGCCCGGCGCCGATCGAGAAGACCTTCACCAAGGGTGTCGACATCTACGAGGTGCAGGCGATCCTGACGCAGTTCGTGGCCCGGTAGCGGGGGCTGGATCCGAAAGAGACGGCCTAGAGGACCCGGGGGAGGCCGGTCACCGACATCACCAGGGAGTAGAGGGAGGTGGTGGCGGTGATGAAGAGGCGGTTGTTCTTGGCGCCGCCGAAGGTGATGTTCGAGACCGGCTCGGGGACGTGGACGCGGCCGATGAGGGTGCCGTCCGGGGCGTGGCACTGGACGCCGTTCTCCATCGCGGCCGCCCACAGCCGGCCCTCGTCGTCGAAGCGGATGTTGTCGACGCGGGGGCAGGCGGTGAAGACGCGGTCGTCGGTGAGGGCGCCGTCGTCGGTGACCTTGAAGGCGCGGATGTGGCCCGCGCGGGTGTCCGCGGCGTACAGCTCGCTCTCGTCGGGGGAGAAGACGAGGCCGTTGGGGCCGAGGAAGCCGTCGGCGACCATGCGGACCTCGCCGGTCGAGGGGTCGGCCCGGTAGAGGTTGCAGGCGCCGATCTCGCTGGGGGCGCGGTGGCCCTCGTAGTCGCTGGTGATGCCGAAGTCCGGGTCGGAGAACCAGACGGAGCCGTCCGAGCGGACCACCGCGTCGTTCGGGCTGTTGAGCCGCTTGCCGTCGAAGCGGTCGGCGATGACGGTGATGGTGCCGTCCGGCTCGGTGCGGGTGACGCGCCGGTTGCCCTGCTCACAGGTGATCAGGCGGCCTTCGCGGTCCAGTGTGTTGCCGTTGGAGTGGCCGGCCCGGGAGCGGAAGACCGAGACCGCGCCGCTCTCCTCGTCCCATCGGAGCATGCGGTCGTTGGGGATGTCGCTCCACACCAGCTGCCGCCAGGCAGGGAGGTACAGCGGGCCCTCCGCCCAGCGGCAGTCGTCGTAGAGCCGCTCCAGCCGGGCGTCGCCGTTGGCGCAGCGGCCGGTCCGGAAGCGCTCGTCCAGGATCTCGTACAAGGTGAGGTCGGCAATGGCAGACATGATTCCCCCTGAGACAGTTCTACCGAATTCTGTTCGGTCTGATGGTGAGATTGCAGGATCAGGTACCGTCTTCGCAAGGGTCGACAGGCCCAAGAGAGGAAGATTGCGTGGACGACATCGACCGTGCGCTCGTCCTGCGCCTGCAGCAGGACGCCGGCCAGTCGTACGCCGCTCTCGGCACGGCCGTCGGGCTCTCGGCCGGGGCCACTCACGAGCGCGTACGCAAACTGCGGGAGCGCGGGGTGATCCGGCGGACCACCATCGACGTCGACCCGGCGGCCGTGGGCAGTGGGGTGCTCGCCTATGTGATGGTCGACTCCAACGCCTGGATGGGTGAGTCCGGCGCCGACTTCGCCGCGATCCCCGAGATCCAGGAGGCGCACATCATCGCGGGCAGTTCCTCCGTGCTGGTCAAGGTGCGCACGGCCTCGACCGAGCAGCTGCAGGACGTCCTGCGCCGCCTCTACGCCATCGAGGGAGTCAGCGGCACGCACGCCACGGTCGTGCTGGACACCTTCTTCGAACGGCCGCTCCCGCTGTGACCTGGTGGTGCACCGGGATCCGGTGGAAGGACGGCCGGCCGGCCATCGGGTGGTACGGAGAGGGGCGCGGCGAGCGGACGAGCGTGCCGGCGTACGGGCAGGAGCTGGCCTTCGCCGCGATCGGGGAGCGGCACTGCCTCGGTGTGTGGCGGGCGGGGAGGCGGACACCCTGTCCGACCGCGGCCCTCGTGCCCGGCCGTGCCGGGAACGCGCAGTGCCCCGAATGCGCCCGCCTCGACAGGTCGTTCTCCGTGGCGGCCGACACCAACGCCGCCGACCCGCGCACCTACCGGGTCTACCTGGCCTGGTTCGGGCCCGGCATGGTCAAGGTCGGGATCACCGCCGAGGAGCGCGGCTCCGCCCGGCTGCTGGAGCAGGGCGCGGTGGCCTGGACCTGGCTGGGACGCGGTCCGTTGATGGCGACCCGGCGCACCGAGGAGCTGCTGAGGGCGGCGCTCGGGGTACCGGACCGGATCGCGTACGCCCGTAAGCGCGCTGTACGGGCCCAGCTGCCGCCGGGACCGGACCGGGCCCGGGAGGTGGCCGAGCTGCACGCGCGGGCGGCGGCGCTGTCCGGGTGGCCGGAGTCGCTGGAGCGGGTGGGGTGCGAAGTCGTCGACCATGCCCGGGCGTTCGGGCTGGACGGGTTGCCGGCCGCCGCGCGGGTGCTCACCGAGATGGTTCCCGGCGGGGCCGTCGTGGGGCGGCTGGTGGGCGCGGCCGGTCCCGATCTGCACCTCGGGGACGGGCTCGTCGTGGACACCCGGCTGCTGGCCGGGTGGGAGCTCACCGCGCCGGGGGACGGGGCGGTGACATCGGTCCCGGTGGCGGAGATCCCGTCGGCCGCCGGCGCGCCCGCCGAGCAGGACGGGCTGTTCTGAGGCGTACCGCCCGTCCCGGCCCGCCCCGGTCAGACGTGGTCGGCCAAGGTCAAAACTTGGATCCCTTTGGCCTTCCGGCGCTGTTTGCGGTGGACACGCCGGGGCGGTCCGCGGAGGGTGGAGGGCATGAGCATTCAGCCGGTACCGGCCTTCGAACCGCCTTATGTCATGGCCGTTTTCAGCAATGTCCGGACCGACGACGACAGCGGATATCCCGAGACCCTCTCCCGCATGGAGGAGATGGTCGCGACGAATCCCGGATACCTCGGGTACGAGTCCGCCCGCACCCCCGGTGGTCTCGGCATCACCGTCGCCTACTTCCGCGACCACGAGTCCCTCACCGCGTGGCGGGAGGACCTGGAGCACCGGGCGGCCATCAAGCAGGGCCGCGCCGACTGGTACGAGAGCTACACCCTGCACGTCGCGACGGTCGAGCGGAGCCACGGCTTTGTCCGCAACGGCTGAGGCGGTCCGCGCCTTCCGGGAGCGCCTCGGGCTGCCCGGACTGGTCGACGTCCACACGCACTTCATGCCGGAACGGGTCCTGGACAAGGTCTGGGAGTACTTCGACGCGGTCGGCCCGCTGACCGGCGTCGAGTGGCCCATCACCTACCGGCACGAGGAGGAACAGCGGGTCGCGCTGCTACGGGAGTTCGGGGTCCGTGCCTTCACGGCCATGCTCTACCCGCACAAGCCGGAGATGGCTGCCTGGCTCAACGCCTGGTCCGCCGATTTCGCCGCCCGCACCCCCGACTGCCTGCACACCGCGACCTTCTTCCCGGAGGAGGACGCAGCGGCGTACGTCCGCCGGGCCGTCGACTCCGGGGCCCGGATCTTCAAGGCACACCTCCAGGTCGGCGGCTACGACCCCAACGACGACCGGCTGGATCCGGTGTGGGGGCTGCTCGCCGAGGCCGGCATCCCGACCGTGATCCACTGTGGGTCGGGTCCCGTGCCGGCCAAGTACACCGGACCCGAGCCGGTCGGCCGGCTGCTGGCCCGCCACCCGCGGCTGCCGCTGGTGATCGCCCACATGGGCATGCCCGAGTACGCCGACTTCCTGGACCTCGCCGACAGGTACCCCGAGGTGCGCCTGGACACCACCATGGCCTTCACCGACTTCTCCGAGCGGATCAGCGCCTTCCCGCTCGGTGACCTGGGCCGGCTCGCCGATCTCGGCGACCGGATCCTGCTCGGCACCGACTTCCCGAACATTCCCTACCCCTATGAGCACCAGCTGGCGGCCCTCGAACGGCTCGGCCTCGGCGACGACTGGCTCCGGGCGGTCTGCCACGACAACGGCGCCCGGCTGTTCCGGCTCGACGCCTGAGGCACCGTTCCGTTTCTCAGGAAATTCACAGGCTGGGACAAGAACGCTCTCAGAGGTCCCGGACAGCGTGGTCGGTATGACTGCGACGACCACCTCCCACGCGTCCACGTCCACCAGCAACCACGCGGCCCTCGTACGGCCCGACGGCGGGCCCTGCCGGGTGCTCGTCGTCGACGACGAGGCCTCGCTCTCCGAGCTGCTGTCCATGGCCCTGCGGTACGAGGGCTGCGAGGTCCGCAGCGCCGGCGACGGTGCCGGTGCGGTGCGGGCGGCGCGGGAGTTCCGGCCGGACGTGGTGGTCCTCGACATCATGCTTCCCGACATGGACGGTCTCGCGGTCCTCGGGCGGCTGCGCCGGGAGATCCCCCAGGTCCCCGTCCTGTTCCTGACCGCCCGGGACTCCGTGGAGGACCGGATCGCCGGCCTCACGGCGGGCGGCGACGACTACGTCACCAAGCCCTTCAGCCTGGAGGAGGTCGTGGCCCGGCTGCGCGGCCTGGTCCGGCGCTCGGGCGCGGCGCAGGCGGCACGCGGCGGCTCGGTCCTGGCCGTCGGCGACCTGCGGCTCGACGAGGACAGCCACGAGGTGGTGCGGGGCGGCCGGGAGATCCACCTGACCGCCACCGAGTTCGAGCTGCTGCGCTACCTCATGCGCAACCCGCGTCGGGTGCTGAGCAAGGCGCAGATCCTGGACCGGGTGTGGTCGTACGACTTCGGCGGCCAGGCCAATGTGGTCGAGCTGTACATCTCCTACCTGCGCAGGAAACTGGAGAGCGGCCCCGGCCTGGCTCCGATGATCCACACCCGGCGCGGCGCCGGATACCTGATCAAGCCGGCCGAGTAGTGCGCTTCCGCTTCCCTTCCCGCGGGAGGCGGCGGCCGGGTGCCCGCCGGCCCTGGTCGCTGCGGACCCGGCTCGTCGTCTCGGCCGTGGCGCTGATCGCCGTCGTGGGCGCGGCCATCGGGACCGTCACCACCCTCGCCCTGCGCTCTTACCTGGTCAATCAGCTCGACGAGCAGCTGATCACCTCCGTCGGGATGGCCGTCCGGATGCCCGCGGGGAAGCCGGCCCGGCAGAGCAGCACCGGCTTCGTCACGGCCCCCGGCAGCCCGCTGAACGCTACCGGGGTACGTCTGGACCCCGCCGGCACGGTGCTCGGGTCCGCCCGCAACGTCCGCGTCGAGGGCGTGCCCGACGAGGCGCCGGTCCTCACCGAGGCCCAGAGCAGGGTCCTCGCCGCGACCGCCCGGAAGGCCGCACAGGCCGCACAGGGCGGGCAGAGCGGGCAGGGCGGGCAGGGCGCGCGCGCCGGGTCCGGGCCGGTGGACACCGACCTTCCGGGCCTGGGTTCCTACCGGGTACTGGCCGCGCCCGACGGGAGCCTCGCCCTCGCCTTCCCGCTGCGCGAGGTCGACTCCATCGTGCGCACCCTGGTCGGGGTGGAGGTCTGCGTCACCCTGGCCGGGCTGATCGCGGCCTCCCTCGCCGGGCAGGCCCTGGTCGGGGTCGCGCTGCGCCCGCTGCGCCGGGTGGCCGCCACCGCCACCCGGGTCTCCGAGCTTCCCCTGCACAAGGGCGAGCCCGCCCTCCACGAGCGGGTCCCCGACGCCGAGGCCGACCCGCGGACCGAAGTGGGCCAGGTCGGTGCGGCCATCAACCGGATGCTGGGCCACGTTTCCTCCGCCCTCACGGCCCGCCAGCAGAGCGAGATGCGGGTCCGGCAGTTCGTCGCCGACGCCAGCCACGAGCTGCGCACCCCGCTGGCCTCCATCCGCGGGTACGCCGAACTGACCCGCCGGGGGCGGGAGGAGCCCGGCCCCGACACCCGGCACGCCCTGGGTCGGATCGAATCCGAGGCCACCCGGATGACCGGCCTCGTCGAGGACCTGCTGCTGCTGGCCCGGCTCGACGCGGGCCGCCCGCTCTCCACCGCCGACGCCGAAACCGACCTGGCCCCGCTCGTCGTCGACGCCGTCAGCGACGCCCGCGCCGCAGGACCAGGGCACCACTGGCGCCTGAACCTGCCCGAGGAGCCCGCGACCGTACGGGCCGACCCGGCCCGGATCCAGCAGGTCCTGGTGAACCTGCTGGCCAACGCGCGCACGCACACCCCGCCCGGCACCACCGTCATCGCCGATGTTTCACGTGAAACATCGGCCATCCGGCTGTGCATCGAGGACGACGGGCCCGGCATTCCGCCGGAGCTGCTCCCCCACGTCTTCGAGCGCTTCGCCCGCGGTGACGCCTCCCGCTCCCGCACGGCCGGCTCCACCGGACTCGGGCTCGCCATCGTCCAGGCCGTGGTCGCGGCGCACGGCGGGCGGGTCGGCGTACAGAGCGAGCCCGGGCGGACCCGCTTCGAGGTCGTACTGCCGCTCGCCCGGCCCGCGGGCACGGCGGAGCCGGACTCACAGACGGGGCACAGGCTCACCACACAGCGGTGACAGGCCGCTCCACGAGGGTCGGAGCATGCCAACCGACACCTCTCCCGGGGCCCTTCCGGCACGGGCGCCCCTCGCGCTCGTGCCGGGTGAGCCCGTCCTCGACGTGGTGATCCCGGTCTTCAACGAGGAGAAGGACCTCGGCCCGTGCGTCCGCCGGCTGCACGAGCACCTCACCAGGACCTTCCCCTACCCCTTCCGGATCACGGTCGCGGACAACGCGAGCACCGACCGCACCCCCGAGGTCGCGGCCGGACTCGCCGCCGCACTGGACGGCGTACGCAGCACCCGGCTGGAGGAGAAGGGCCGGGGCAGGGCGCTGCGCACCGTGTGGTCCGACTCCGAAGCCCCCGTCCTCGCCTACATGGACGTGGACCTCTCCACGGACCTGAACGCCCTGCTGCCGCTGGTCGCACCGCTGATCTCCGGTCATTCCGACCTGGCCATCGGCACCCGGCTGGCCCGATCCTCACGGGTGGTGCGGGGAGCCAAGCGGGAGTTCGTCTCCCGGGCCTACAACCTTCTGCTGCGGTCCTCGCTCGCCGCCCGGTTCAGTGATGCCCAGTGCGGGTTCAAGGCCATCCGGCGCGAGGTCGCCGAGCGGCTGCTGCCGCTGGTGGAGGACACGGGCTGGTTCTTCGACACCGAACTGCTCGTCCTCGCCGAGCGGGCCGGGCTGCGGATCCACGAGGTGCCGGTGGACTGGGTCGACGACCCCGACTCCACCGTCCACATCGTCAGGACCGCCACCGAGGACCTGAAGGGGGTCTGGCGCGTGGGCCGGGCGCTGGCCGTCGGAGCTCTCCCGCTCGACCGGCTCGCCCGCCCCTTCGGCGACGATCCGCGCGACCGCACCGCGCTGCCCGGGGTGGACGGCGGCCTGGCCCGCCAGCTCCTCGGCTTCTGCGCCGTCGGAGCCCTGTCCACCCTGCTCTACCTGCTCCTCTACTCCGCCTTCCGCGGCGGGACCGGCCCGCAGACGGCCAACGGCGCCGCCCTGCTGCTCTCCGCCGTCGCCAACACCGCGGCCAACCGCCGGCTCACCTTCGGTGTCCGCGGCCGGGACCGGGCCGTGCGCCACCAGGCCCAGGGGCTGGTGGTGTTCGGCATCGGGCTGGCCCTGACGAGCGGCTCCCTGGCGGCGCTCGGAGCGGCCACCGCCGATCCCGCGCACGGCACCGAACTGGCCGTCCTGATCACTGCCAACCTCGCCGCCACCGTGCTGCGGTTCCTGCTCTTCCGCGCCTGGGTCTTCCCCGACCGGCGCGACACTCCTGCGAAGGACGACATTCGATGACCACCGCGGCAACTCCGCTCTTCCCGGTCCCCGAGACCCGGGCCCGTACCGGCCGGCGCGCCGTCGAACGGCCCCGCTGGGAACGGCCCGCCCTCGCCGGACTGCTGATCGCCACCGCCGCCCTGCTGCTGTGGGACCTGGGCTCCTCCGGTTACGCCAACTCCTTCTACTCCGCCGCCGCGCAGGCGGGCAGCGAGAGCTGGAAGGCCTTCTTCTTCGGCTCCTCCGACGCCGGGAACTCCATCACCGTCGACAAGCCCCCGGCCGCCCTGTGGCCGATGATGCTGTCGGTCCGGCTGTTCGGGCTCGGCTCCTGGCAGATCCTCGTCCCGCAGGCCCTGATGGGCGTCGGCACGACGGCCGTGCTGTACGCCGCCGTACGCCGCCAGTTCGGGCCCGGTGCGGCGCTGCTGAGCGGGGCGGCCTTCGCGCTCACGCCCGTCGCCGCGCTGATGTTCCGGTTCAACAACCCCGACGCCCTGCTGACGCTGCTGCTGACCGTCACCGTGTACTGCGTGCTGCGGGCCCTCGACGGAGCCCGCACCCAGTGGCTGGTCTGGGCCGGTGTCGCCGTCGGCTTCGCCTTCCTCACCAAGACCCTGCAGGCCTTCGTCATCCTGCCGCCGCTCGCGCTGCTGTACGCGGTCTGCGCGCCGACCCGGCTGCGCAGGCGCCTGGGCCAGCTGCTGCTGGCCGGGCTCGCGATGGTGGCGGCCGGCGGCTGGTGGGTGGCGATCGTTGAGCTGTGGCCCGCGTCCTCGCGCCCGTACATCGGCGGCTCGCAGAACAACTCCTTCCTGGAACTGACCCTCGGCTACAACGGCCTGGGCCGGATCAACGGCAACGAGACCGGCAGCGTCGGAGGCGGCACCCGGACCGGCGCGGCCGCGGCCTACGGCCTGCCCGAGGGCGGTATGGGCGGACCGGGCGGCAGGGCCGGGGGAGGCGGCTGGGGGGAGACCGGCTTCGACCGGCTGTTCTCGGGCAACATCGGCGGACAGATCTCCTGGCTGCTCCCCGCGGCCCTGGTGCTGCTGGTGGCCGGGCTGGTGGTGACCTGGCGGGCCCGCCGGGCCACCGACTCGCTGGACGGCATGGCCCGGGCGGCCTTCCTGGCCTGGGGCGGCTCGCTGCTGATCACCGCGATCGTCTTCAGCTACATGCAGGGCATCTTCCACGAGTACTACACCGTGGCCCTGGCGCCGTTCGTGGCCGCGCTGATCGGCATGGGCGTCGCCGTCCTGTGGGAGGAGCGGGGCAGCGCGGCCGCCGCGATCACCCTCTCCGGCACGCTGGCCCTCACGGCCGTCTGGTCGTACGTGCTGCTGGGCCGCGCCACCGGCTATCTGCCGTGGCTGCGCTGGGCGGTGCTGGTGGGCGGGCTGCTCGCCGCGGCCGCACTGCCGTTCGCCGCGCGGGCGGGCCGCCGGATGCTGCCGGCCGTGGCGGCGCTGGGAGTGGCGGCGTCCTTGGCCGGGCCGCTGGCGTACTGCCTGACCACGGTGAGCACCGGGCACACCGGTTCCATCGTGACCGCCGGACCGGCGGTGGCGGGCGGCCGGGGCGGCCCCGGCGGCATGATGGGCGGCTTCCGGGGCGTTGCCGGCGAGGTGCCGCGGGGCGGGCCGGGAGGCGGCCAGGGTGCCCAGGGCGGGCAGCCGGGCACGGGCGGGCCCGGCGGCGGCCAGCCGGGTGCCGGTCAGCCGGGTGCCGCGCTGCCGGGCGGCGGGCTGCCGCAGGGCGGTATGCCGCCGGGCCAGGGCACCGCGGGCGGACGCGACGGCGGACGTGGCGGCGCCCGCACGGGCGGCGGGCCGGGCGGTGCGGGCGGTCTGCTGAACGGGGCGCAGGTCGGCGCGGAGGCCAAGGCGGCCCTCACCACCGACGCCGACGAGTACACGTGGGCGGCGGCCGCCATCGGCTCGCAGAACGCGGCCAGTTACCAGCTGGCCTCGGGCGCGCCCGTCATGGCGATCGGCGGCTTCAACGGCAGCGACCCCTCGCCGACCCTGGAGCAGTTCAAGGCGTACGTGCGGGAAGGGAAGATCCACTGGTTCATCGGCCAGGGCGGCACCACCGGCGGACCGGGCACCACCGGCGGGCCCGGCGGCGCCACCGAGGGCGGCGCGCGGATGGGCGGCGGGCCGGGCGGCGGCACCAGCAGCGAGATCGAGAGCTGGGTCAAGGCCGGCTTCAAGGAGACCACGGTCGGCGGGGCCACCTTCTACGACCTGACCGCCCCGACGTCATGACCCGGTCGGATCCGGTCCGATCGGGTCTCATCCGGCTCGATCGACAGGACACCCCCTAGCATCAAGAGGGCGGACCGGGCATTCCGGGCTGATCCACCTGTCGTGAGGAGGGTGCCTCCATGGTGACCGCGGCCGATCCGGGCGAGACCCGGACCAGTGTGTGGCTGACCGCCAGGCCCGCCGCCCCCGCCAGACGCCGCACCGAGGCACCCTCCGGGCTCGACCGGGAGCGGATCACCGCCGCGACCGTACGGCTGCTCGACGCCGACGGGCTGGCCCGCTTCTCGATGCGGCGGCTCGCCGCCGGGCTCGGGGTCACCGCGATGTCCCTGTACTGGTACGTGGACACCAAGCACGATCTGCTCGAACTCGCCCTGGACCGTGCCCTGGGCGAGTTCAGGCCGCCGGCCGCGCCGCCGGGGGCCGGCGAGGCGGGCTGGCCGGCCCGGTTGCAGACGCTGGCCCGGGGCTACCGGCGGGTGCTGGCGGACCATCCGTGGGTGGCTCCGCTCACCGCCGCCTATCCGAACATCGGCCCGCACGCACGGGCCTTCGACGCCGCCCTCCAGCGACTGCTGGACGCCACCGGCCTGGCGGACGCCGCCCGGACCGGTGCCCACCTGGCCGTGTCGCAGTTCCTGCAGGGCTGCGGGGGCGCGGTCCGGCGGGCGCCCGAGGCCGACTTCTGCCTCGCGCTCGACGTCCTGATCGCGGGCATCGAGGCCAAGGCAGGGCCTGAGGCCAAGGCTCGGACCGGGGCCAAGGCCACGGCCTGAGACCAGGGCCCAGGCCGCGGCTCAGGGCCCTGACACCGTCAGTGCCCTGACACAGCCAGGGCCCTGACACCGCTCAGGCCTTGACGGCGGTCCCGGTGGTCTCGGCGACGGCCGCCGGCTCGGACGAAGCCGCCGACGGGGAGTGGGCCGCCGGCTTCGACTTCAGCGCGACCTCCTTGATGAACACCACCAGCACCAGGCCGAGGAGCGCGAACGGGGCGGCGTAGAGGAAGACGTCGCCGACGCCGTGCCCGTACGCGGACTCGATGACCTCGCGGATGGGCGCGGGCAGCTTGTCGAGGTCGGGGATCCCGCCCCCGGCGGTGCCGCCCCGGCCCGCGGCCGCGGCCTTCGGCCCGAGTGCGGCCAGACCGTCCTGGACGTAGTGCGTGACCCGGTTGGCCATGACCGCGCCGAGCGCGGAGACGCCCATGGCGCCGCCGAGCGAGCGGAAGAAGGTGACGACCGAGCTGGCCGCGCCCAGGTCCTCGGGGGCCACCTGGTTCTGGGTGGCGAGGACCAGGTTCTGCATCATCATGCCGAGACCGAGGCCGGTCAGCGCCATGTAGATCGCGATGTGCCAGTACGGGGTGTCGTACCGCAGGGTGCCCAGCAGGCCCAGACCGACGGTCAGCAGCACGCCGCCGGAGACGAGCCAGGCCTTCCACTTGCCGGTCTTGGTGATCACCTGACCGGAAAGGGTGGAGGAGACGAAGAGGCCGGCGATCATCGGAATCGTGAGGATTCCGGACATCGTGGGGGACTCACCGCGGGCCAACTGGAAGAACTGGCTGAAAAACACGGTCCCCGAGAACATCGCGATGCCCACGAACAGGGAGGCCGCCGACGCCAGGGTGATCGTCTTGTTGCGGAAGAGCCGCAGCGGGATGATCGGGTCGCTCGCGCGGGACTCGACGAGGACGAAGAGCAGGCCGAGCAGCACCGCGCCGCCCGTCATGGTCCAGGTCTGCCAGGAGATCCACTCGTAGGAGTCGCCGGCCTGCGTGACCCAGATCAGCAGCAGCGAGACGGCCCCGCTGATCAGGAAGGCGCCCAGCCAGTCGACCTTGACGTCACGGCGGACGACCGGGAGGTGCAGGGTCCGCTGGAGCACGATCAGGGCGATGATCGCGAAGGGCACGCCGACGTAGAAGCACCAGCGCCAGCCCAGCCACTCGGTGTCGGTGATGACACCGCCCAGCAGCGGGCCGCCGACGGTGGCGACGGCGAAGACCGCGCCGAGGTAGCCGCTGTACCGGCCGCGCTCGCGCGGGGAGATCATCGCGGCCATGACGATCTGGGCGAGGGCCGACAGACCGCCGACGCCTATGCCCTGGACCACGCGGCAGGCGATGAGCGTGCCGGTGTTCTGGGACAGGCCCGCGACCACGGAGCCGAGGACGTAGATCACGAGGGAGATCTGGACCAGCAGCTTCTTGCTGAAGAGGTCGGACAGCTTGCCCCACAGCGGGGTGGCCGCCGTCATCGACAGCAGGGCCGCCGTGACCACCCAGGTGTACGAGGACTGGGTGCCGCCGAGGTCGCTGATGATCTGGGGCAGGGCGTTGGAGACGATCGTGGAGGACAGGATCGCCACGAACATGCCGAGCATCAGCCCGGACAGCGCCTTCATGATCTGCGGGTGGGTCATGGTCACGGCCGCGGAAGCGGATGCCCCCGCGGCCGTGGCCTTGGGTGTGTTGTCGGTCGTCGTCTCCGACTGGGCCATGTCTTTCCTTACGTCTAGAAGCTCGATCGGAGTCGGGCCAGCAGGGTGTTGAGTACGTCGATGTCCTGGGCGGACCAGCCGTGCAGGGCTCTTTCCAGCGCGGCCGTGTGACGGGCGCCGAGCTCGGCGAGCAGCGCCCGGCCGGTCGGCGTGAGCCGCAGGATCCGGCAGCGTCCGTCGCCGGGGTCGGTCTCGCGCTCGATCCAGCCGCGGTCGGCGACGTGCGTGACGTGCCGGCTGGTCACCGAGATGTCCACCGCCATGAACTCGGCCAGCCGGCTCAGCCGCATCTCCCCGTGCCGGTCGAGCACGGTGAGGACGGCGGCTGCGCCGGGCGGACAGTCCGGGGGCAGGCTGCGGGCGAGCTCGCGCTTGACCGCACCGATCCCGGTGAGCTGGCGGGCCAGCTCACCGTGCGGAGTGAGCGGAGTGACCGAAGTGGTCGGGGCGGTCGCAGTCGTCCGCGCGGTCATCGTCACCGGGTCCCCCCATCTTGTTGCTTCAGGCAACCATAGAAGCGAATGGTTGCTACAGGCAAACGAATCTGGGGGGTGGGGCGGTAAAAGAATCGGAAAACCGGCTAGGGTCCTGCTCCATGGCTGAGAACCACAACTCACAGGTCCCCGAGGGCAACTACGACCCCGCGGGCAGCACGCAGATGTTCCGGGCGTTCGTCGAGGAGGCCGCCCCGGCCCGCCAGGCGGCACCGGGCTCCCGCCAGCAGCGCCGCGCCGCGGAGCAGGAGCGGTCCGGGTCCTCGGGCTCGACCGCGAAGGTGGCCCTGATCATCGGGCTCGTCCTCATCCTCGGCGCGGCTGCCTGGGTGGTCCTGCACTGACGGCTCCGGCGGCCTCCGGCGGGAGCCGGGTCCGCCGGCCTCAGTTCCAGGTGGCGGTGACGTTCCGGGTGTCCACGTGCATGCCCAGCGGCACCCGCCAGGCCTCCACGCACACCGTGTAGGTCTGCGTCTTCGACGCTCCGCCCGCGAGGGGCGCCGGCAGCGGCTGGGTCGTGGTGATCGTGGCCCAGTCGATGCCGAGCGCGCCGATGATGTGCGTCGCGAAGCTGACCGTGCCCGCACGGGCCGCCGTCGTGCCGGTGTTCGTGAAGGTCACCGTGACCCGCTCGCACCAGCGGTCGGCCGCGGCCGACCTGGTCGGCGTGGACAGCGTCAGCTTCGCCGGGGTCGCGGGCGGGGCCGGGGGCGTGCTGCCGGGCTTGGTGGACGGGCCGCCCGGGCTCGTGGGCGGGGTCGACGGGGTGCCCGGAGCGTTCGGCGTGCCCGCCGCCGGTGGGGTCCGCCCGGGGCCGGCCGGGGCGCCGGGAGTGCCCGCGGGGCCGCCGGAGGCGGTGGTCGCGGCTCCGCCCGGGGTGGAGCCGCCCGGGAGCCCGGATCCCGGAGTCCGGTCCGACGTGCCGGAGGGCATGCCGGACGACGTACCGGAGGACGCGGCGGATCCGCCCGCCTCGGACGGGCCGCCGAGCTGCTGGAACTCCACGTCTCCCCGCGGCGCCACGTTGTCCCCCGCGCCCCGTTCGGGGCCCGGGGCCGCGGCGCCCACGGCGACGTAGCCGTCCCGCGCCGGGCCGCCGCAGCCGGTGAGGCCAGCGACGGCCGTGCAGCACAGGGCGAGGAGGGCGGTGGCCGCTCGCGATCCCTTTCGCATCGCGCCAGTTTTCCTGACGGATCGTCAATTGGGAAGCGGGCGGCGCCCGGTCACTCTCCGATGAGGCCTGCGCGCAGCTGTGCGAGGGTGCGGGTGAGCAGCCGGGAGACGTGCATCTGGGAGATGCCGACCTCCTCGCCGATCTGCGACTGCGTCATGTTCGCGAAGAAGCGCAGCATGATGATCTGCCGTTCCCGGGGCGGGAGTTTGGCGAGCAGCGGCTTCAGGGACTCGCGGTACTCGACGCCTTCGAGCGCGGTGTCCTCGTAACCGAGGCGGTCCGCGAGCGAGCCCTCGCCGCCCTCGTCCTCCGGGGAGGGCGAGTCGAGCGAGGAGGCGGTGTAGGCGTTGCCGACGGCGAGACCGTCGACCACGTCCTCCTCCGAGACCCCGAGCACGGCGGCGAGCTCCGGCACGGTCGGCGAGCGGTCCAGCTTCTGGGCGAGCTCGTCGCTGGCCTTGGTCAGCGCCAGGCGCAGCTCCTGGAGCCGCCGCGGGACGCGGACGGACCAGGAGGTGTCCCTAAAGAATCGTTTGATCTCGCCCACGACGGTCGGCATCGCGAACGTCGGGAACTCCACGCCGCGTTCGCAGTCGAACCGGTCGATCGCCTTGATCAGGCCGATGGTGCCGACCTGGACGATGTCTTCCATCGGCTCGTTGCGGCTGCGGAAGCGGGCCGCGGCGTACCGCACAAGGGGCAGGTTCAGCTCGATCAGGGTGTCGCGTACGTACGCCCGGTCGGGGCTGTCCGCGTCCAGGGCGGCGAGTCGCTGGAAGAGGGAGCGGGAGAGGGTGCGGGTGTCGATGGCTTCCGAGCGGTCGGACGCTGCCGGCGGCGTCACGCTCTTGACGAGTGTGAGCACCTTGGAGCTGCCCTGGTCTACGGACATGCCACCCCCTTGAGGTCGCGGACGGTCGCGTACGGCGCGCCCGTCGGAGGAACGCAGCCTCCACCTGAATACCGGAGGCGGGGCTGCGGCAAACGCGGTTCAAGCAGAATGTCACATGTCGGCAACACGCTGTAGCGCCAAGTCGACATATATCTCCAGCGACAGGAGCGCTCGGAAGTCGATCGGCCCGATCTGTCGGGAAACGTGCGGATGATCTCCACTCGTTACGGTTACGCCTCGATCCTGTTTGCGGATCTCAGTCGGGCGAAGCTCCGGGCGAGCAGCCGTGAGACGTGCATCTGGGAGACCCCGAGCTCGGCGCTGATCTGTGACTGCGTCAGGTTGTTGTAGTACCGCAGGAGCAGGATCCGCTGTTCGCGCTCGGGCAGTTGTACGAGGAGGTGGCGGACGAGGTCGCGGTGCTCGACCCCGGCCAGCTCCGGGTCCTCGTAGCCGAGCCGGTCCAGCAGCCCGGGCATGCCGTCGCCCTCCTGGGCGGCCTCCAGCGAGGTCGCGTGGTAGCTGCGCCCGGCCTCGATGCAGGACAGCACCTCGTCCTCGGTGATGCGCAGGCGTTCGGCGATCTCCGAGGTGGTCGGGGTGCGCCCGTGGAGCGTGGTGAGGTCCTCGGTGGCGGCGTTGACCTGGACCCACAGCTCGTGGAGGCGGCGCGGTACGTGGACGGTGCGGACGTTGTCGCGGAAGTACCGTTTGATCTCGCCCACGACGGTCGGCATCGCGAAGGTCGGGAACTGCACGCCGCGGTCCGGGTCGAAGCGGTCGATGGCGTTGATCAGGCCGATGGTGCCGACCTGGACCACGTCCTCCATCGGCTCGTTGCGGCTGCGGAAGCGGGCTGCCGCGTACCGGACGAGCGGGAGGTTGGCCTCGATGAGGGCCCCGCGCACCCGGGTGTGCTCGCTGGTGCCCGGCTCCAGGCCCTTCAGCTGGCCGAAGAGGACCTGGGTGAGGGCCCGGGTGTCCGCGCCCCGGCTCGGGGGTCTCGGTGCGGCCGGGGGCTCCTCGGGCGGCTCAGGGTGGGGCTCCAGCAGGGGCTCCGGGCGGGACTCCCGAGGGGCTTCGAGCAGGGCTTCCGGGCGGGCTTCCTGACCGGATCCTTGACCGGACCCCTGCCCGGACCCCTGCCCGGACCCCGGACGGGACTCCCGACCGGGCCCCTGGCCGGATTCCTGGCGGGGCTCTTGCTGGGTCGGCACCTGGGGGTCCTGTTGGGGTGGCACCTGAGGCGCAGTACTGGCCGGCACGGTCACGCCACCCCTTCAGTCAACTCATCCGTCAAAAGCGGTCATAGCATCACAAGAGATGTGCACTGTGTGCAAGCACCGTATAACGCCGTGTTGAGGGCAAGTTGGGCATATCAGGGCAATATGTTCAGTCATGGGTATGCAAAAAACCCCCCACCCGTCGGAGTGGGGGGCCGGAATTCCGGGAACCGCTTCAGCGTACGGGGTCAGCGCACCAGTTCGGTCATGAACTCGCCGATGCCGGATGCGGCATCCGATATCCCCTGGAAGCCTATTTCCACCATCTCGGCCGCTCTCTTCGGCTGGGTGATGATCACGAAGAGGACGAACACGGTGAGGGCACCCGTGATGAGTTTCCTGGTGTCCACGAGCGGGCGGCCTCCCCAACCGGTCCTTGCAAGTCGGGTGAGTCTAACCGGTCAAGATTGGACACTGACGTGTCCTTTAAGGACCAATGACCCGGCGCTCCGGGTCCTTTGCCGCTGGGTCGGGGGTTGCGGCGGGCGCAGGATGGGTGTGAGCCCACCGGTTCTGGCAGGAAATCGGTGGGCGAGGGACAGGGCCTCACTGCGGGGTCCGAGCCGCGAGCTTCCCCCTGACTGCGGCCCGGACTGGCAGGTCCGTCCTCGTCGGGGGAAGTGGCTTGTCCCCCCGATGCCACTTCCCCCGTCCCACACGTCGAAGGCCCCGACCCCCGGTCGGGGCCTTCTTCGCGTCGTACGGGACTACTGGAGGCCGCCGGCCAGGCCCAGCACGGGCTCCACGGGGGCGATCACGGGGTACAGCTGGTTCGGCACCTCCATGAGCGCGTTGAGCTGGTTCGCGCCCTCGCTGAGCTTCGACCCGATCTCCGAGACGGACGTGGGCTGGGCCCCCGCCGGCATCCCGGGCGCGGCCGTCGGCAGGTCCGGGAGGGCGAGGGGGGCGATCGGGGCGGCCGAGGCGGCGGGTGCGGCGAGGCCCGCGGCGGCCCCCGCGAGGGCGATGGCGGCGAGGATGCGCTGGGTCTTGGTCATGCCGTGACAACGGCCGAAGGGGCGGGCGGTCACGCGGCTGTCCGCCGGACGGGAGCGCCACGAACGCCGAGAGCCCCGACCCTTGCGGGGCGGGGCTCTCGTTCAGAGCGGTAGCGGTGGGATTTGAACCCACGGATAGCTTGCACCATCACACGCTTTCGAGGCGTGCTCCTTCGGCCGCTCGGACACGCTACCGAGAGAGAGCTTAGCCCAAGGTGGCCCGTGCGCCGAAATCCGTATCCGCGGGCCCGCCGTCACAGCTCACGGAAGAAGTCCGTCAGCTGCCGGGCGCACTCTTCGGCGAGCACGCCGCGGACCACCTCGGGGCGGTGGTTGAGCCGGCGGTCCCGTACGAGGTCCCACAGGGACCCGGCCGCGCCCGCCTTCTCGTCGTCCGCGCCGTAGACGACGCGGGCGACGCGTGACTGCACGAGCGCGCCCGCGCACATCACGCACGGCTCCAGGGTCACCACGAGGGTGCACCCCGGAAGCCGCCATTCGCCGCGCGCGGCGGCCGCCCGGCGCAGCGCCACGACCTCGGCGTGCGCCGTGGGGTCGCCGGTCGCCTCGCGTTCGTTGTGCCCGGTGGCGAGGAGTTCCCCGTCCGGGCCCAGCACGACGGCGCCGACCGGCACATCGCCGGCCGGCACCGCCCGGGCGGCCTCCTGGAGCGCCAGGCGCATGGAGTCCCGCCACGGGTCCCGTACGGGATCGGTGGTGTGCGTGTCGTGCGTGCGGATCACTAGCGGACGGCCTCCAGGACCTCGGTGGCGCCGAGGGACTCGGCGATCTCCGAGAGGGCGTCCCCGTCCAGGGTCATCAGTTGTTTGTTGGTCACCCCGAGGTCGTCCAGCAGCAGGGGGTCGCCGAGCGGTCCGGACGGTACCGGCTCCGCTCCGGTCCCGCCCGCCCCTTCCTCGTCGGCGTCCTCGTCCGTGTAGGCGGCGATGGCATCCTCCTCGCCGTCTTCGGTGCCGTCCAGGTCCAGCTCGTCGAGTTCGTCGTCCTCCTCGTCGCTGCCCAGCAGCTCTTTGGTCAGCATCGAGCCGTAGGAGCTGCGGGCGGCCACGGAGGCGTTCGATACGAAGTACCGCGGGTCCTCCTCGCCGTCCACGCGGACGACGCCGAACCAGGCGTCCTCCTGCTCGATGAGGGCGACCACCGTGTCGTCGTCGACAGCGGCGGAACGGGCGAGATCGATCAGATCACTGAGGGACTCGACGTTGTCGAGTTCCATGTCGCTCGCTTCCCACCCGTCTTCGGTGCGCGCGAGCAGTGCGGCGAAATACACCGTGACTCTCCCACTGGTCTTAGGCGTGCCGGTTGGAGGTCCCCCCGGCCGGAGGTTGGGGCCGCGACGGCCGCGTGCTCGCCGTTCGTGCCCCGCCCAATCGGCATCGTGGCAGAAACAGCGGCTTTGCGAGAGGTCTTCGGCGCTTGCGTCGTGCCGTGCCGTGTCCCTGCCGGGGGCTTGCGGGGTTGTGGGGGCCGGGTTGGATGGGGTTTGGCAGGGCCGTGTCGGTTGGCCTGCGGGTCGCTCGTGTCGCACCGGTGCGGGTCCGCTCCCGGGGCTCCGCCCCGGACCCCGCGCCTCAAACGCCGGCGGGGCTGGAGTGGGCCGGAGTGGTGGCTACCAGCGGAAGGTGCGCATGCGCATCTGTTGGCGCATGCGGGCTGCGCGGGCGCGGCGGGGCTGGACGCGGTCGCGCAGGGCGCGGGCCTCCATGAGGTCGCGCAGGAACTGCGCGCGGCGGGCTCGGCGCTGGGCCGCGGTCTCCGGCGCATCATCGCTCGGCTGCGTGTCGGGCATCGGCCACCACCCTGGGCTGGTCGGTCGTTTCCCCCTGCACCCACCTTCCCCCGGACGGGGCGTTTGATGCCACCCCTGTGCAGGTCAGACGTCGTCCTTGAGGGTCGGCACGATCGCCACCGGGCCGTGCGCGTGGTGCAGTACCGCATGGGCCACCGAGCCGATCTGCAGGGACATGGCGGTGCGCCGCGGGTGGTGGCGGCCGACCACCACCAGGGCCGCCGACCGGGAGGCGTCGACCAGTCGGCCCGCCGGGTCGCCGGGGACCGCGGCCTGCTCGACGGGGACGTCCGGGTAGCGCGTGCGCAGGGGCGCCAGCCGCGCCGTCTGGGAGCGCAGCATCTCCCGCTCGGCCGGTACGCCGTCCCCCTCGTCGGCGAGGCCCTCCGGCGGGATCACCTCGAAGGGCTTGTCGATCATCAGGGTCGGTGCGGGCGGGACGGCGTACGCGGAGACCACCTGGACGGTGGTCCCCCGCACGGCCGCCTCCGCGAAGGCGAAGGACAGGACGTCGTCGGGCGTCTCGGCGGCGTGCAGCCCGAGCACCACGCGCCCGGCGGACTCCTCGGAGGCGGCCGCCCCGGCGTTGCGCTCGGCGTGCGGGACCACCACCACCGGGCACGGGGCCGTCGACGCCACCGCCCGGCTGCTGGAGCCGAGCAGCAGGCTGGCGAAGCCGCCGCGCCCCCGGGAGCCCATCACCAGCATCAGGGCCCCCGCACCGATCACCCGCAGGGCCTCGGGCACGGAGCCCTCCAGGGCCTCGTACCGGACCCCCTCGGGCAGCTCGGAGCCGCCGCCGAGCAGGGCCCGTACCCAGTCCTTCACGGGGTCGGCGAACTCCTTCGGCTGCGAGGCGTCGTGCAGGGCCGCCCGGCGGCCCGCATACAACTGGGCGTGGTCGGGCAGAACATGGGCGATCATCAGCTCCGTACCGTGCCGGACGGCTGCGGCCCTCGCCCACTCCAGGGCCTTGAGGCTGTGTTCGGACCCGTCGACGGCTGCGATCACCGGTGCGTTGCTCATCCGTCCAGCGTGCTGGGCGTCCGCGCGGGTCGCATCCGCAGGCTGCTGTGGGCGTGGCCGCCGCTTCGGACGCGAAGGGGCCGCGTCACCGCGTAGCCTTTTGGGTGCAGGTCGCGTCGTGCGGCCGTTTTTGCTGGTCGCAGGCTCAGTTTTGGAGGATGTTGTGCGTTTGCAGGTCGTCGATCACCCCTTGGTGGCGCACAAACTCACCACCCTGCGCGACAAGCGCACCGACTCCGCCACCTTCCGGCGGCTCGCCGACGAGCTGGTCACCCTGCTCGCGTACGAGGCCACCCGCGACGTGCGCACCGAGCAGGCCGACATCGAGACGCCGGTCGCCCCGACCACCGGCGTGAAGCTGTCCCACCCGCGTCCGCTGGTCGTGCCGATCCTGCGGGCCGGCCTCGGCATGCTCGACGGCATGGTGCGCCTGCTGCCGACCGCCGAGGTGGGCTTCCTGGGCATGGTCCGCAACGAGGAGACCCTGGAGGCCTCCACGTACGCGACGCGCATGCCGGAGGACCTCTCCGGACGCCAGGTCTACGTCGTCGACCCGATGCTCGCCACGGGCGGCACGCTCGTCGCGGCGATCCAGGAGCTGATCAAGCGCGGCGCCGACGACGTCACCGCCGTGGTGCTGCTGGCGGCGCCCGAGGGCGTCGAGATCATGGAGCGCGAGCTGGCGGGCACGCCGGTGACCGTGGTGACCGCCGCGGTGGACGAGCGGCTCAACGAGCACGGCTACATCGTGCCGGGGCTGGGCGACGCGGGCGACCGCATGTACGGCTCGGCCGAATAGCGGTCCGGCGGCCTGCCGTCACCGCGCGCCGGAGGCGGAGCGGTGGAGCGGCAGGCCGGTGCGCCGGTGCGCCGGTACGCGGTTCAGGCGTTCAGCATTTGGCGGGCGCGGGCGCGGGGTTGGCCAGGACGGCCAGCGCCTTGTCCGCGTCCTCCTTCGTACTGAGCTCCTTGAAGGCGTCGCCCAGGATCAGGTCGATGTCCGCGCCCTCGCGGGTGTCGGTCTGCTGGGTGGTGCCGGCGAGCTGGGTGCCCAGGACGGAGAAGGCGGCCTTGTCCGTCGTGGGGGAGCCCAGCAGTATCCCGGTGCCGGGGACCTTCTTGTCGAAGTCGGCCGGGGCGTTGCCGACGTGGCCGATGACGAAGCCGCGTTTGGCCAGTTCGTCGCCGACCGCCTTGGCCAGGCCCGCGCGCGGGGTCGCGTTGTAGACGTTGACCGTGATCTCGCCGGGCGGCGGGAGCACGACCGCGGGTTTCGCGGCGGCCGAGGCGGGGGAGGCGGCCGGGGCGGCGCCGGGGCCGCCCTTGGCAGCGTCCTTGGGGGGCGTCGTCGGGCAGTCCTTGGCACCCGCAGCCGTATTCCGCTTGGGGCTGTCGCCGCGGAACACGTCGATGAGCTGCAGTGCCCCGTAGCCGACCAGGGCAAGTGCGAGGACCGAGCCGAGGATGGCGAGGACGATCCGAGGACGGCTCCGCTTGCGGCTCATACGGGGGTAGGCGGCTCCCGTGACGCGGTACTTTCCGCCCATGCCGGGGGGAGTGAGCATGCTCATGGGCGCAGCGTAGTGCGGCCCGGTGGCGATGCCTACTAAATGATCTGCTGATAGGTCAATGGTGACCCGAAAGGCGCAATCTACGCGAACACGTCAGTCCATCTCGAGGACGCGGGCGTGCAGGACCTGGCGCTGCTGCAGGGCGGCGCGCACGGCGCGGTGCAGCCCGTCCTCCAGGTAGAGGTCGCCCCGCCACTTCACGACATGGGCGAACAGGTCGCCGTAGAAGGTGGAGTCCTCGGCGAGCAGCGTTTCGAGGTCCAGCTGTCCCTTGGTCGTCACGAGCTGGTCGAGCCGGACCGGGCGCGGCGCGACGTCCGCCCACTGCCGGGTGGTTTCCCTGCCGTGGTCGGGGTACGGCCGCCCGCTTCCGATGCGCTTGAAGATCACACGGAAAGCCTACCGGGCCCGCGCCTGCGGGCGCAGCCTCGAAGCGGTGGTGCAAAAGTGGCGAACAGCGCTATTTCGGGAGTGATCCATGAGCGAGAGCACCGACCCCGCCGTCCCGGCGGACCAGACGGGCCCGGCCGACAAGATCGCCGCCGGGTACGCCTTCACCGGACCCGCGCTCGATCTCGGGGCCCTGCTCTGGGACGGCGGCTGCCTGCCCGACCGTCAGATCCGCATCCCGCTGTCGATGCTCAACCGCCACGGGCTGGTCGCCGGCGCCACCGGCACCGGCAAGACCAAGACGCTCCAGCTCATCGCCGAGCAGCTGTCGGCCAACGGCGTGCCCGTCTTCCTCGCGGACGTCAAAGGGGACGTCTCGGGGATCTCGGTGCCCGGCACGGCCGACCCGAGGATCGACGAACGGGCCCGGGAGGTGGCCCAGAAGTGGGAGCCGACCGCCTACCCGAGCGAGTTCTACTCCCTCGGCGGGATCGGCCCCGGGATCCCGGTCCGCTCCACCGTCACCAGCTTCGGCCCGGTCCTGATGTCCAAGGTGCTCCAGCTCAACCAGACGCAGGAGCAGTCCCTCGGCCTGATCTTCCACTACGCCGACACCAAGGGCCTGGAGCTGATCGACCTCAAGGACCTGCGCGCGGTCGTCGCCTTCCTCGTCTCCGACCAGGGGAAACCCGAACTCAAGGGCATCGGCGGACTGTCCACGGTGACGGCCGGGGTCATCCTGCGGGCGCTGACCGCCTTCGAGCAGCAGGGCGCCGCGGAGTTCTTCGGGGAGCCGGAGTTCGACACGAGCGAATTCCTGCGCACGGCCCCGGACGGCCGCGGGCTGGTCTCCGTACTGGAACTCCCGGCGGTCCAGGAAAAGCCCCAGCTCTTCTCCACCTTCCTGATGTGGCTGCTGGCCGACCTCTACAACGACCTGCCGGAGGTCGGCGACCTGGAGCAGCCCAAGCTCGTCTTCTTCTTCGACGAGGCGCACCTGCTGTTCAGCGGGGCCTCGAAGGCCTTCCTCACCTCCATCACCCAGACCGTGCGCCTCATCCGTTCCAAGGGCGTCGGCGTCTTCTTCGTGACGCAGACCCCCAAGGACGTACCGGCGGACGTGCTCGCCCAGCTCGGCAACCGGGTGCAGCACGCACTGCGGGCCTTCACCCCCGACGACGCCAAGGCGCTGAAGGCGACCGTGAAGACCTTCCCGAACTCCGCGTACGACCTGGAGGAGCTGCTCACCGGGCTGGGGACCGGCGAGGCGGTCATCACCGTGCTCAGCGAGAAGGGCGCCCCGACCCCGGTCGCGGCGACCCGGCTGCGCGCCCCGCAGTCGCTGATGGGGCCGATCGAACCCGCCGCCCTGGACCGGGCGGTGAAGTCCTCGCTGCTCTGGTCGCGCTACGCGGAGCCGGTCGACCGCGAGTCGGCGTACGAGAAGATCAGCGCCGAGCAGGCCGCGGCCGAGGCGCAGGCGGAGGCCGCCGCGGCCGCCGCCGAGGCGGAGAAGCAGGCCAAGGAGGCGGAGAAGGAGGCGGCGAAGGTCGCGCGCGGCGCTCCGAAGCCGGATCCCTCACTGGCCGAACAGGTGGTGGGGAGCGGGTTGTTCCGCTCGCTGGCGCGGTCGATCGGGACCCAGCTGGGCCGGGAGATCTCGCGTTCCATCTTCGGGACGGCCCGCAAACGGCGGTGACACCCCTGGGCGGGGCGGCCCTTCGAGGCGGAGTCGAGCGAACCGATTGCCGCAACCCGGGTGCGCGCTGACAGACTCGCCGTATGCGGACCGAACTCACCGACACCACGTCCAGCAAGGTCAACCGGGCCCTGCTCGAAGCCCGCCGAGCCATAGGCAGCCCCGCCATGGGGCTGGTCCTGACCCTCGTCGTCGTCACCGACGAGGAGAACGCCTACGACGCCGTGCGCGCGGCCTCCGAGGCCTCGCGCGAGCACCCGTGCCGCATCATCGCGGTGATCAAGCGGGTCTCGCGCGGCCCGCTCACCCTCCGCGCCACCCGGATGGACGCCGAGCTGCGGGTCGGCACCGACGCCGGGACCGGGGAGATCGTGCTGCTGCGCCTGCACGGGGCGCTGACCGAGCACACCGCCTCGGTCGTACTGCCGCTGCTCGTGCCGGACGCGCCCGTGGTGGCGTGGTGGCCGGCCGACGCCCCCGCCGACCTGGCGGGGGACCCGCTGGGCGCGCTCGCGCAGCGCCGGATCACCGACGCGTCCGCCGCCGCGGACCCGGTCGCCGTGCTCGACGAGCGGGCCGCGGGCTACCAGCCCGGCGACACCGACCTGGCCTGGACCCGGCTGACGCACTGGCGGGCGCTGCTGGCCGCCGCCCTCGACCAGAAGCCGCTGCCCGTGACGGGAGCGACGGTCGAGAGCGAGGCCGGCAACGTGAGCGCCGAGCTGCTGGCGCGCTGGCTGGAGGACCGGCTCGGGGTGCCGGTCGACCGGGAGGCGAGCCCCGGCCCGGTGATCACCCGGGTCAGCCTGCGGACCACGGGCGGCGAGATCCGGGTGGACCGGCCCGCGGGCGCGCTGGCCACCCTGGTCCTGCCGGGGAGCGTCGACCGCAAGGTGGCCCTGAAGATCCGCAGCAACGCCGAACTGATCTCGGAGGAACTGCGCCGCCTCGACGCGGACGTGGTCTACGGCTCCGCGCTGCGCCGGCGGCCGCTCCAGACGGGGCTCTCCGCGTAGTGGTTGTCGTAGGTCGCCGAGCTGTCCTTGATGTCCTGCACGGTGGCCTCGCCCGCGTTGACCCGGCCGAGGAGCCGGTAGTAGTCGAAGCGGGCCATGCCGGGGGTGAAGCCGACGAAGACGCTGGCCGTGTGGCCCGCGGCGGGGGCGAAGGCGTGCTTGACGCCCGGCGGGACCGCTATGAAGTCGCCGGCGCCCAGGGTGTGGATCTCGTCGTCGACGAGGACGTCGAGCTGCCCGGCGGTGACGTGGAAGAACTCGGTGGCCTTGGTGTGGAAGTGCACCGGGGCCCCGGCCGCGCCCTCCTCGAAGGTGGCGGTGTTGCAGGTGAGTTCGGCGGTGTCGGTGAGCAGGGTGATGAGGCTGCCGGGTGCGTCGTAGATGGCTTCGGCAGCGGCGGCGCGGGTCGGATTCTCTGTCATGTGCGCCAATCTACGGTCACGATGGGGGAATTGGATCTTCCTTTTCCCGGCCCCGTCAGGCCCCGTCAAGGCCCCGCCAGGCCCCGTCAGGACCCGCCCGCGGCCTTCGCGGCCTTCGCGGCGGCCTTCATCTCCTGCTTGTGCGCCCGCACCTTGGCCAGTGACTCCGGGCCCGTGATGTCGGCCGCCGATCGGTAGACGTTCGCCTGGCCGTAGCCGCCCGCGGCCTCCCGCCACCCCGTGGGGCGCACGCCGAGCCGCTTGCCCAGCAGGGCGAGGAAGATCTGCGCCTTCTGCTCCCCGAAGCCCGGCAGCGCCTTGAGCCGCTTCAGCAGCTCCTGGCCCGTCGCGGCGTCGGCCCAGACCGCCTCAGCGCTCCCGCCGTAGTGCTCGACCAGGTACGCGCACAGCTGCTGGATCCGCGTCGCCATCGAACCCGGATACCGGTGCACGGCGGGCTTCTCGGAGAGCAGGGCGGCGAAGGCCTCCGGGTCGTACGCGGCGATGGCGTGCGCGTCCAGATCGTCGGCGCCCATCCGCTGCGCGATCGTCCAGGGCCCCGAGAACGCCCACTCCATGGGTACTTGCTGGTCCAGCAGCATCCCGACGAGCGCGGCGAGCGGGCTCCGGCCGAGCAGTGCGTCGGCCTCCGGCTGCTGCGCCAGCCGGATGGTGATGTCCTTGTCCATGGCACCAGCGTCCCGCGTGGGCGCGCTCCCCGCGCGGTCGGCACACCGCGCGCCTAGCGTGAGTACGACGACAGGTACGGGACGACAGTGACGAGCCGAGGAGTCGATCGATCATGCCTGAGTTCTCCGAGGGCGCGCCGTGCTGGGTGGACGCGATGTTCACCGATGTGGAAGGTGCCAAGACCTTCTACGCCGACGTGCTGGGCTGGACCTTCGGCGAAGCCAGCAGCGAGTACGGCAACTACACGCAGGCCTATTCCGACGGGAAGGCCGTGGCGGCCGTCGTGCCGCCGATGCCGGGGGTCGACGCCCCCTCGCAGTGGTGTCTGTACTTCGCCTCGCCCGACGCGGCGGCCACGGCCGAGAAGATCACCTCGTCCGGCGGTGAGGTGCTGATGGGCCCGATGCAGGTGGGCGCCTTCGGCACGATGGTGATCGCCAAGGAGCCGAGCGGCGCCGTCTTCGGCGTCTGGCAGCCGGGCGAGCACAAGGGCTTCGAGAAGATGGGCGAGGCCGGGTCGTACGCCTGGGCGGAGGTCTTCACCCGGGAGCCGGCCAAGCCGGACGCGTTCCTTCCGAAGGTGTTCCCGTACGGCGCCCAGCAGATGGACCCGGGCGACGACCCCGAGATGGCGAACATGGACTTCAAGATCTTCAGTGTCGGCGGCGGCGGGAACCCGGTGCTCGGCCGGATGAAGATGGACGAGGACTTCCCGCCGGAGGTCCCGCCGTACATCCAGATCTACTTCGGGGTCCCGGACTGCGACGAGGCGGTCGCGAAGACGAAGAAGCACGGCGGGAAGCTGCACTTCGGGCCGATGGACAGCCCGTTCGGCCGGTTCGCGGCGGTCACCGACCCGCAGGGGGCCGCCTTCGCGGTAATCGACATGTCGACGACGGTCGGGGAGATGCCCTCCTTCGGCTGAGCCGGGCGCGTGTGGGCGCGTGACGTAGGTGTGGCGGGTCGCGGAGCGCGCGGCCCGCCGGACCGTGGCTCCGCACCACCCGGCAGACTTCGCCCCTACACGTACGTTCGAGCGGTGCGGGGGCGGATCTGATGAGACGTGGAACGGTCTTGGCGGCGGTGGCCGCGGCGGGATGCGGGCTGACGGTGCTGGCGGCGGCCTCGTGCGCGCCGCCCCCGGCTCCGCCGTTGTCGCCGGAGGCACTGATCTCGGCCGCGCCTTCGCTGCTGCTCCCGCCCTCGCCGGTGCCGTCGACGCAGTCCGTGCCGCCTTCGCCCGCGTCGCCTTCGCCTGCGTCGCCCTCGGCCGTGCCGGCGGCGCCCGAGGCGCCCTCGACGTCCGGGCCGGCCTCCCCCGTCGGGGAGGGGCAGGTCACCCCCGCCGATGCCCCGCTGCTGGAAGCGGTCCGCCGGCACCACCCGGGGGCCAGGGCTCAGGCCGACGACTCGATCATCGTGATCCACCGTGAGCCCGCGGCCGGCGCGGGCGAGTTCGTCTGGATGCCGGACGACCGCCACTACTGCCTCGTCGTGGTCCGCGGCGAGCGGACGGACCTCACCTGCAGGCCGCTGCCCGCGTTCTGGGCGCGGATCGGGATCCGGCTGGTGACCAAGGGCGGGCTGTACCCCGGCGAGTCCGGCGATCCCGCCGCGAGCGGCACCCGTACGGTCTTCTTCGCCGTCGTGGACGGCGGCCACGGCCCGTACCGGTACGCCGGATCCGCGTCGCCCGGCCCCGACGCCGGGCCGGTCCGCGACGCCACGGCCGTCTTCGCCTCGGGCCGGACGCTGAGCCTGCTGACGTACGAGCGCCCCTCCGCGGATCTCGCGCCGCGCGGCGGCCCCGACATCTGCAGTACGGACAACGCCGTCTGCTTCCCGGCGCTCGACGCCTACGTCGGCTAGCCGAAGGCGCCCGCCTCTCCTCCCCGCCTCCCCCGCCTCCCCCCGCCGCCACCGCTGTCAGCGGGCTGTCAGCCCGGGCGCGACTTCGCGGTGGTCTCGCTGGCCACCACGCGAACGGATACCTCTTCAACCGGGCCGTCGTCCGGTGGGCGCTGGAGCACTGCCTCGGCGTGGTCGACCGGGATCCGGAGCCGCTGCCGTACGACCCGGCGCGCGCCCCGGAGCTGGCCGGGAGGTACGAGAACGACGCCATGACGCTCGTGATCGCCGCCGACGGGGCCGGTCTGACGCTGGAGGTCGGGATCAAGCCGGAGATCCCGGCCTCGGAGAGCGAGATGCCCGCGGACCATCCGGCGGAGTCCGTGGGGCTGCTGCCGGGCGACGGGGAGGAGTACATCGTCACCGGCGGCGGTCTGAAGGGCCAGCGCGGCTTCTTCACCCGCGACGCCGGCGGGGCGGTCGTCGGGATCGCCCTGGCCGGCCGGCTGTTCGGCAGGGTCCCGGCGGCCTCCATGTGATCGGGCCGAGGGCCGTCGGGCGGATCAGAACTGCCGCTTGCGAACACTGTACGCATCGGCGTACGTTGTTCTCACGCAAGCGAACGCTGTACGCAGCGACGCGAGGAAAAGGGGAAGGGATCGCCATGGACGTGTACGAGGACGTGGACGGGGGCGTGGGCGGAGCCGTGGGTGGGGCCCGCAATCCGCGACGCTGGCTCATCCTGATCGTGCTCTGCCTCAGCACCCTGGTGCTGGTCGTCGACAACATGGTGCTGACCGTGTCGATCCCGCCGATCGCGGAGGACCTCGGCGCCGGCGCCGAGGCCATCCAGTGGATCATCGAGTCGTACATCCTGGTCTTCGCCGGACTGCTGCTCACGGCGGGCAGCCTGTCCGACCGGTTCGGCCGCCGCCGCGTGATGATCATCGGGCTGGCCCTCTTCGGGGTCGCCTCGCTCCTCGCGGCCTACGCCGACTCCCCCGCCCAGCTCATCGCCGGCCGCGTGGTGATGGGCATCGGCGGCGCCCTCGTGATGCCGAGCACCCTCTCCATCCTCATCACCGTCTTCGACGAGGAGGAGCGCCGCAAGGCCATCTCCGCCTGGGGCGCGGTGGCCGTGCTCGGCCTCGTCGGCGGCCCGGGGCTGGGCGGCGTGCTCATCGCCCACTTCTGGTGGGGCGCGGTCTTCCTGATGAACGTGCCGATCGCGCTGCTCGCCATCGCAGCCGCGCTGATCCTCATGCCGGAGTCCAAGGGTCCCTGGCGGCGGCCCGACTTCGCCGGCATGGCCCTGTCCGTCACCGGTATGACCGCCCTGATCTGGACGATCATCGCCCTCCCGAAGGACGGCCTCACCGCCGCGTCCAGCCTCACCTCGCTCGGCATCGCCGTGGCCGCCCTGACCTCCTTCGTCATCCACGAGGTCCGCACCGACTCCCCGATGGTCCCGCTCGCCCTCTTCCGCGACCGGATGTTCAGCGGCGCCAGCTTCTCCCTCGTCCTGCTGACCTTCGCCAACGGCGGCCTGATGCTGGTCCTGACCCAGTACCTGCAGTTCGTCGGCGGCTACACCCCGACCGAGACCGGCCTCGCCTTCACCCCGCTGGCCGTCGCCACGCTCCTCTTCAACGGCCTCGGCGCCACCCTCGGCAGGAAGATCGGCAACCGCGTCATGACCGCCGTCGGCCTCGCGGTCATCGCCTCCGGCTTCGGCGTCCTGGCCGGCCTGGAAGCGGGCGACGGCTTCGCGCCGCTGGCCACCGCCATGGTGCTGATGGGCATCGGCAGCGGGCTGGCCATGCCGGCCGCCACCGCGGCCCTGATGGGCGCCGTCCCCGAGGAGCACGCCGGCGTCGGCTCCGCCCTCAACGACACCGTCCAGCAGGCCGGAGCCGCCCTGGGCGTGGCCGTACTGGGAGCCGTGCTCTCCACCACCTACGCCGCCGGGCTGCCCGGCTCGGCCCCGGACGCCGCCCGCCACTCCGTCGCCGCGGCGCTGACCGACCCGGCCCTGGCGTCCGCCGCCCGCGAAGCCTTCACCTCGGCGATGTCGGCGACCTTCACGGCAGCGGCGGCCGGAGTCCTGGCGGCCGCGGCCCTGGCCCTGATCCTGATGCGGGACCGCACGCGCACCGCAGCCCCCGAACCGGCGCAGCCCGTCGCGCACTGACCGGCGTACGGAGAGGGGGAACGCAGAAGGCCCCGGCCGGTTTCCCGGTCGGGGCCTTCAAGTGCCCGGTGAGGCACTGGCGGAGGATACGAGATTCGAACTCGTGAGGGGTTGCCCCCAACACGCTTTCCAAGCGTGCGCCCTAGGCCACTAGGCGAATCCTCCGCCGCAAACAATACAAGACGTTGAGGGGTGCTCGCGAACGTGATCGTCGGCGGGAGGACGGGCCGGGGTCCGGCTCGATTCCGGGGGCATCCATCCGCTAGGGTGGGGCCAGCCCCTCACGTGGCGCTATCTCACCCAACTCCCCCAGGGCCGGAAGGCAGCAAGGGTAAGTGGGCTCTGGCGGGTGCGTGGGGGGCGCTTTGCGTTCCCGGGGGCCTTCGTGGCGTCGGCGGGCCGCTGTTGTCGGTGGGCCCGGATAACCTCGTAGACGTGTCGTCCCTTGCGCTGTACCGCCGCTATCGCCCCGAGTCGTTCGCCGAGGTCATCGGGCAGGAGCATGTCACTGCACCGCTGATGCAGGCCCTGCGGAACAACCGGGTCAATCACGCGTACCTGTTCAGCGGGCCGCGCGGGTGTGGAAAGACCACCAGCGCGCGCATCCTCGCCCGGTGCCTGAACTGTGAGCAGGGTCCCACTCCGACCCCCTGCGGGGAGTGCCAGTCCTGCCGGGACCTCGCCAGGAACGGGCCGGGGTCCCTCGATGTCATCGAGATCGACGCCGCCTCGCACGGTGGTGTGGACGATGCCCGTGACCTGCGCGAGAAGGCCTTCTTCGGGCCGGCGTCCAGCCGCTACAAGATCTACATCATCGACGAGGCGCACATGGTCACCTCGGCGGGCTTCAACGCCCTGCTGAAGGTGGTCGAGGAGCCGCCGGAGCACCTCAAGTTCATCTTCGCCACCACCGAGCCGGAGAAGGTGATCGGGACCATCCGGTCCCGGACGCACCACTACCCCTTCCGGCTGGTGCCGCCCGGCACCCTGCGGGACTACCTGGGCGAGGTCTGCGGGCGGGAGGGCGCCACGGTCGAGGACGGCGTGCTGCCGCTCGTCGTGCGCGCCGGCGCCGGGTCCGTGCGTGACTCGATGTCCGTCATGGACCAGCTCCTCGCCGGCGCGGGTGAGGACGGTGTGACGTATGCCATGGCGACCTCCCTGCTCGGGTACACCGAGGGGTCCCTGCTCGACTCCGTCATCGACGCCTTCGCCGCCGGGGACGGGGCGGCGGCCTTCGAGGTCGTCGACCGCGTCGTGGAAGGCGGGAACGACCCGCGCCGGTTCGTCGCCGACCTGCTGGAGCGGCTGCGCGACCTCGTCATCCTGGCCGCCGTGCCCGAGGCCGGGGAGAAGGGGCTGATCGACGCCCCCGCCGATGTGGTGGAGCGGATGCAGGCCCAGGCGTCCGTGTTCGGGGCCGCCGAGCTGTCGCGCGCCGCCGATCTGGTCAACACCGGGCTCACCGAGATGCGCGGCGCGACCTCGCCGCGGCTGCAGCTGGAGCTGATCTGCGCCCGCGTGCTGCTGCCCGCCGCCTTCGACGACGAGCGGTCCTTCCAGGCCCGGCTCGACCGGCTGGAGCGCAGCGGCGCCGCCGCCTTCGCGGCCGCGCCCGCCATGGGTTACGTGCCCGGGCCCGAGGCGCACGCCATGGCGCCCGCCGGTCCCGGTGGGGGTGTCGCCGCCGCGCGCGCCGCCGCCGCTGCCGTCCAGCCGCCCGCCCAGGTGCCGGCTCCCGCGCCGGTACGGGCTCCCGCGCAGCCGGAGGCTCCGGTTCAGGCGGCGCCCGCCGCTCAGGCCCCCGCCGCGGCCGCACCTGCCCCCGCCGCGGCCGCACCTGCCCCCGCCGCCCCCGCCGCGCCCGGGGCCTGGCCCGGAGCCGCGCAGCCCGGCAGCGGCGCCCCCGGTGCCTGGCCCGGAGCGGCCGCCCCCGCGACCCCGGCCGCCCCCGCCGCTCCGGCCGCCGGTGCCTGGCCCAGCGCGTCCGCCCCGGGTCAGGGCGCGCCCGCGCCCGTCGCCCAGCCCGCGGCGTCCGCACCGGCCCCGGCCGCCGCGGCCCCCGCCCCCTCCCCCGGCATGGCCGCCGGTGCGGGGCAGATCCAGGCGATGTGGCCCGGCGTCCTGGAGGCCGTGAAGAACCGCCGCCGCTTCACCTGGATCCTGCTCAGCCAGAACGCCCAGGTCACCGGCTTCGACGGCACCACCCTCCAGCTCGGCTTCCCCAATGCCGGAGCCCGCGACAACTTCGCCAGCAGCGGCAGTGAGGACGTGCTCAAGGCGGTCCTGGCCGAGCAGTTCCAGGTCAACTGGAAGATCGAAGCCGTGGTGGGCGGCGGCGGCCCGGCCCCCATGGCCCAGGCCTCCTCCTCCTACGCCGGCCCGCCGGCCCCCGCCTACAACCCGCCGCCGGCGCAGCCCGCGCCGCAGGGGGCCCCCGCGCCCCAGTACCCGCAGCAGCAGCCGCCCCAGCAGTCGGCTCCCGCCCCGCAGCCCCCCGTACAGCAGGCGCCCCCGCCGGTCGCCCCCGAGGACGACTTCGCGGAGGAGGACGATCCCGACCTCGTGGAGAGCGCCCTGACCGGACACGACCTGATCGTGCGCGAGCTGGGAGCCACCGTTGTGGAGGAATACACGAATGAGTAGGGCCTCCCGATTGGGTGGCCGCACGAAACGCGCCACCGCGGCCGGGCTACCCTGGGCGGCGTGAAGGTCCTCGTCATCGGCGGCGGCGCCCGCGAACATGCCCTGTGCCGCTCTCTGTCCCTCGACCCCGACGTCTCCGCGCTGTACTGCGCTCCCGGCAACGCCGGCATCGCCGAGGTGGCCGAGCTCCGCCCGGTCGACGCCCTCGACGGCGATGCCGTCGCCGCCCTCGCCACCGAACTCGGCGCCGGCCTGGTCGTCGTCGGCCCGGAGGCCCCGCTGGTCGCCGGGGTCGCCGACGCCGTGCGCGCCGCGGGCATCCCCGTCTTCGGCCCGTCCGCCGAGGCGGCGCAGCTCGAAGGCTCCAAGGCATTCGCCAAGGACGTGATGGCCGCGGCCGGGGTCCCGACCGCGCGCAGCTACGTCTGCACCACCCCGGAAGAGGTGGACGAAGCCCTCGACGCCTTCGGCGCCCCGTACGTCGTCAAGGACGACGGACTCGCGGCCGGCAAGGGCGTCGTGGTCACCGAGGACCTGGCCGCCGCCCGCGCCCATGCGCTCGGCTGCGACCGCGTGGTCATCGAGGAGTACCTCGACGGCCCCGAGGTCTCCCTCTTCGCCATCACCGACGGCGTCACCGTGGTCCCGCTCCAGCCCGCTCAGGACTTCAAGCGCGCCCTGGACGGCGACGAGGGCCCGAACACCGGCGGCATGGGCGCGTACTCCCCGCTGCCCTGGGCGGACCCGAAGCTGGTCGACGAGGTCATGGAGCTGGTCCTCCAGCCCACCGTCGACGAGCTCCGTCGCCGCGGCACCCCCTTCTCGGGGCTGCTCTACGCCGGCCTCGCGATCACCAGCCGCGGTACGCGGGTCATCGAGTTCAACGCCCGCTTCGGCGACCCCGAGACCCAGGTGGTCCTGGCCCGGCTGCGCACCCCGCTCGCGAGCGTGCTGCTGAACGCCGCCAACGGCACCCTGGAGGCCGAGGAGCCGCTCGTCTGGCGCGAGGACGCGGCCGTCACGGTGGTCATCGCCTCCCACAACTACCCCGAGACCCCCCGTACCGGGGACCCGATCGAGGGCCTGGCCGAGGTGGCCGCCGAGGACGCGCCCGACGCGTACGTGCTGCACGCCGGGACCCGGCGCGAGGGCGACGCGATCGTCAGCGCGGGTGGCCGCGTGCTGTCGGTGACGGCGACCGGTTCCGATCTGGCACAGGCCCGCGAGAAGGCGTATAAGGCGGTGGCGCGCATCCGGCTGGACGGTTCGCAGCACCGTACGGACATCGCGGCGAAGGCGGCCGGGCTCGGCTGACCAGCGGCTCCGCAGACCCGCGGGCCCGGTGCGCAGATCCTGCGCCCGGGCCCGCGGGCGTGTTCGCGTGCGAGTGCATCCGGCCGCGTTCGAACGCACCCAGCTTTACCCAAAGCCATTCCATCGGGTGATCGTCACCCCGTCTGCCTGACGGCCGGGCGTGCCCCAACTAGGGTGCGATGCCAAGCATTCCGGCACTTGGCCCACCGGCATTGCGATGTCAGTGGCGGGTGTCACAGTGGGGGAGTGAGCAACGTCGCCGCAGGGCAGAGGGGGTGAGGTCCGGCCGTGTCCGGAACCGGTTCGATCATGGAAGCGGGCGTGCCGTCCGCACGTTCCCGCGCTCTCGCCGTGCTGCGCGTACGCAGCAGGGCCCTGGCCGTCGGGCTGCTGCCCGCCGCCCTCGCGGTGGTGCTGGTGGCCGCCCGGATGACGGACCGGCTGGCCGGTGACCCCTGGCCCGTGGTGACCCTCGTCGTGTGCCTGGTCGCGGCGGTGGTGCTGCTCGTCGGCGGCGCCTTCGCGGCGGTGGTGCTGCGGGCGAGTCCCGCCGTCACGCCGACGGTGCCGCTGTCGGAGGCCGCCGCGCCCGATCTCTACCGGCTGGTGCGGGACCTGGCGGACCGCATGGACGTGCCGCCGCCCTCCGCGATAGCCCTGACGCCGGACTGCGACAGCTGGCTGGAGGACCGCACCCACGCGGCCCACCGCCGGAGCGCCATATCCGCCGGCCCGGAGTCCGAGCAGGGCGCCGCCCCCGTGCTGGTGATCGGTTCGCCGTTCCTGTGGTGGATGCGGGTAGCGGAGCTACGGGCCGTCCTCGCGCCGGTCGTCGCCGGTACGGGTCCTTCCGCGCACCCGGACATAGCCGACGCGCGCGGCTTCGTACGGGGCCTGGACGCGGCCGTGGACGTGGGCAACCGGCGCGGGCTCGGCTGGATCGGCGCCCCGGCCCGGCTGCTGCTGCGGCTGTGCCGGACGGACGCCACCGAAATGGAGCGCGGGGTGGCCGCGGCCGCCTCGGAGCGCGCACAGGGTGTGGACTACGGGCTGCGGATCGTCGCCCAGGAACAGGTCGGCCTCGCCTACGCGGGCTGGGACCGGCTGCTGACCCGGGTCGCGCTGCCCGCCTGGCGGATGGGCCGCTGGCCCGCGCACCTCGACGCCGGAGTGGTCTCCGCACTGACCGAGCTGTCGCGGCGGGACCGGCTGGCCGAGGGGTTCACCTCGCGGCTCGGCGAGCGCCCCGCCTGTGACCTGCTGGAGCAGCCCGGGCTGGTCGACGAGGCGACGTCGCTGCTGGCCGCGCGTCTCTTCCACGGCGGGCCGGCCGAGCCCGGGCCGGACTGGTCCCCGGTGGACTGGGCGGCGTATCCGGAGGAGGTCGTGGACCGCAAGTGGCGTGCGGAGGCGGCCCGGCTGCACGCGGCGCTGGACGCCTTGGCCGTCCCGACGGGACGGCCCGCCGGCCCCGCCGGACCGGCCGTCGCTCCCACCGGCCCCGCCGGGTCTGCCGGACCCGGAGTCCTGCCCGGCACGTCGGTGTCACCCGCCTCACCGGCCTCGTCGGCCTCACCCGCTCCGTCCGCGACGGCGGGACCGGTCACGATCGAGGCCACCGGCTCCGCCCGGCCCGCCGTGGACGGCTTCGCCGGACCCACGCTGGAGCGGGTGCTGGGCTTCCTCACGGACCCCGCCGGCGCGGGCGCGGCCTCGGAGGCCCTGGCCGGCCGGCTCAGCGGGGACGTGGCCCGCGAGGAGCGGGCCGCCGGTCCGGCCGCCGGCGCCGGGAAGGCGCGCGGCGCGGACGCCGTGCCGCTGTTCCCGCTCCAGCCGCCGCGCAGCGGCCGGGACCTGCTGGCCGACCACGTGACGGCGATGGTGTGCTGCGCGGCCGTGGACTCGGCCGGGGCGGCCCCCGGGATGGACTGGCTCGACGGGCCGGTCCTGCTGGTCGGCGGCGACCGCCGCTCCGACCTGGCCGCGCGCGTGCTGTGCCTGGTCGAGGACGGGAACCCGGAACCGCTGCGGGACTGGCTCGCCGACCTCGGTGTCCGCCCGGAGAAGCCGGTCCGCCTGGTCTGAGCCGGGCCGGGACCGGTCTGCGGCGGGCCCCGACAGCCGCCCCGGATGGGCTACGGCTCGCACGAACAAGCGGATGCGAATGTTCCGGTCCCGTCAATTCGCGACGAACGGTGACGGACTGAGTGCGTTATGTGATGTGCTGGGACCGGTCGCGGCTGGATGTCCTGAACCGGGGTGTCCGAGAACTGCCGTCTCAGCAGGGAGTCTGCCGCGCACCGAGACGATGTACGTCCGTTCGGGGGAGCGAGGGAGGGGAGCGGTCATGGGTGCGGACCAGATCCGGCGTTGGGAGTCAGGTGCGCTCGCGCACGCGGTGACCGACCCCTTCGGACAGGGCCCCCTGCCCTGGTTCCGGGGGAGCGAGCTCTACTTCGACGACACCGGCCAGGTCGTCCCCTGGTACGTGGACCCGGCCGCCGCGGCCGCCGGCACCGGCCAGATCCCCCGCGCCCGGGGCAACGGCGGTCCCCGCACCGCCGACGACGTCCACCGCCAGATCAAGGGCTTCGCCTCCACCGGCGCCGTCACCCCCGGCGAGGCCATCGATTTCCACATCACCGTCGACCCGCCCCAGCAGTTCTCCGTCGACGTCTACCGGATCGGCCACTACGGCGGCGACGGGGCCTCCAAGATCACCACGAGCCCGCGGCTGTCCGGCATCGTCCAGCCGGCCCCCCTGGCGGCCGACCGCACGGTCTCCTGCCACCACTGGTGGCTGTCCTGGCGCCTGCAGGTCCCCTCCTACTGGAGCGTCGGCGCGTACGTCGCCGTCCTGACCACCGCCGACGGCTACCGCTCCCACATCCCCTTCACGGTCCGCGACGACCACCCCGCCGACCTCCTGCTCCTGCTCCCGGACATCACCTGGCAGGCCTACAACCTCTACCCGGAGGACGGCCACACCGGCGCCAGCCTCTACCACGCCTGGGACGAGGACGGCCGGCTGCTCGGCGAGCAGGACGCGGCCCACACCGTCTCCTTCGACCGCCCCTACGCGGGCGCCGGCCTGCCCCTGCACGTCGGCCACGCCTACGACTTCATCCGCTGGGCCGAGCGCTACGGCTACGACATCGCCTACGCCGACACCCGCGACCTGCACGCCGGCCGCGTCGACCCCACCCGCTACCGCGGCCTGGTCTTCCCCGGCCACGACGAGTACTGGTCGGCCCCCATGCGGCGCACCGTCGAGCGCGCCCGCCTGCACGGCACCTCGCTCGTCTTCCTCTCCGCCAACACCATGTACTGGCAGGTCGAGCTCTCCCCCTCCCCCTCAGGGGTCGAGGACCGGCTCCTCACCTGTCGAAAACGGCGCGGTCCGGGCCGCCCCAGCCTGTGGCGCGAGGTCGACCGCCCGGAGCAGCAGCTGCTCGGCATCCAGTACGCAGGCCGGGTCCCCGAGCCCGCGCCGCTGATCGTGCGCAACGCCACGCACTGGCTCTGGGACTCCACCGGCGCCGGCGAGAACGACGAGCTGCCCGGCCTGGTCGCGGGCGAGGCCGACCGCTACTTCCCGCGCACCCAGCTCCCCGAGCACCAGGACCGGATCCTGCTGGCGCACTCCCCGTACCTCGACAGCGAGGGCCACCGGCGCCACCAGGAGACCTCCCTCTACCGGGCGCCCAGCGGGGCCCTGGTCTTCGCCTCCGGCACCTTCGCCTGGTCCCCGGCGCTCGACCGCCCGGGCCACGTGGACGAGCGGGTGCAGCGGGCCACCGCCAACCTCCTCGACCGGATCTGCAAGCACGACTGACCCGCGACCGACCAGCGGTCGACCCACCGCAGACCTGCGCATGACCCACCGCAGACCTGCGGATGACCCACTGCCGACCCACCCCTGTCCACAGGAGTGGACGAAGGTGCGCGAGAATCGGGGTGCGCTTCATACAGAACCACAGGGAGACCCCGTGTCCGGATTCGTCGAAAAGCCCGAGCCGGTTCAGGTTCCGGGCCTCGTCCACCTCCACACCGGCAAGGTGCGCGACCTCTACCGCGACGAGGACGACCGCCTCGTCATGGTCGCCAGCGACCGCATGTCCGCCTTCGACTGGGTGCTGCCCACCGAGATCCCGGACAAGGGCCGCGTCCTGACCCAGCTCTCCCTGTGGTGGTTCGACCAGCTCGCGGACCTCGTCCCGAACCACGTCATCTCCACCGACCTGCCCGCCGGCGCCCCCGCCGACTGGGCCGGCCGCACGCTGATCTGCCGCAACCTCGACATGGTCCCGGTCGAGTGCGTGGCCCGCGGCTACCTCGCCGGCTCCGGCCTCGCCGAGTACAAGAAGACCCGTACGGTGTGCGGGCTCGGCCTGCCCGAGGGGCTCGTGGACGGCTCCGAGCTGCCCGGCCCGATCTTCACGCCGGCCGCCAAGGCCGAGGTCGGCGAGCACGACGAGAACGTCTCCTACGAGGAGGTCGCGCGCACCGCCGGCGCCGAGACGGCCGCCCTGCTGCGCCAGACCACCCTCGCCGTCTACAGCCGCGCCCGGGACATCGCGCGCGAGCGCGGCATCATCCTGGCCGACACCAAGTTCGAGTTCGGTTTCGACCCGAAGGACGGCACCCTCGTCGCCGCCGACGAGGTCCTGACCCCGGACTCCTCCCGCTTCTGGCCGGCCGACCAGTGGGAGCCGGGCCGCTCGCAGCCCTCCTTCGACAAGCAGTACGTCCGCGACTGGCTGGCCTCCCCGGCCTCCGGCTGGGACCCGAAGGGCGAGCTCCCGCCGCCGGCCCTGCCCTCGCAGGTCGTCGCGCAGACCCGCGCCAAGTACATCGAGGCGTACGAGCGGCTCACCGGCCTGACCTGGTCCTGAGACACGAAGAAGCCCCCGGTCCGAGGACCGGGGGCTTCTTCACTACAGAGCGGACAACGCGACTCGAACGCGCGACATCCACCTTGGCAAGGTGGTGCTCTACCAACTGAGCTATGTCCGCAGGTGCGCCGTAGCGCGAGAACCACTATACCCAACCTCGCTCGCGGGCGAGACGCACTGCCGTGTGACGGTTCTCGGCGCCCAGCTTCGTCGCCGCCGAGGACAGGTAGTTCCGTACGGTCCCCTGCGACAGCGCCGCCCGCTCGGCGATCTCCGCGACCGGTGCCCCGTCCGCCGCCAGTTCGAGCACCTCGGCCTCCCGAGCGGTCAGCGGCGAGTCCCCCGCGCTGATGGCGTCGGCCGCCAACTCCGGGTCCACGTAACGGCCGCCCGTGTGCACGGTCCGGATCAGTTCGGCCAGCCGCTGAGCCGAGACCGTCTTCGGCGCGAAGGCCCGCACCCCCGCGGCCAGCGCCCGCTTCAGGTGCCCGGGGCGGCCGTGACTGGTCACGATCATGATCTTGCAGTCGGGGAGCTCGGCCCGCAGTGATGTGGCGACACTCACACCGTCGGCTCCCGGCATCTGGAGGTCCAGCACCGCCACGTCCGGCCGGTGCGCCCGCGCCATCGCGAGCGCCTCGGGGCCCGAGGCCGCCTCCGCGACGACGAGCAGGTCGTCCTCCAGGGCGAGCAGGGCCGCCAGCGCCCCGCGGATCAGGTGCTCGTCGTCGGCCAGCAGTACGCGTACGGGGCTCACGCCCGCACCTCCAGTCGTTGTGTTTCCCGGTCCGGGATCTCCGCGAGCAGCCGGAACCGGCCGTCGCCCACCAGGCCCGCCTGCAGGGTCCCGTCCAGTGCCGCGAGCCGCTCCCGCAGCCCGGCCAGCCCCGAGCCCGGCGGCCCGGCCGGGGTGTCGGGCGCCCCGTCGTTCTCCACCACCAGCGTCACGGGGCCCGTCTCCGGGGCGGACAGCCGGATCAGGCAGCGGTGCGCGTCCCCGTGCCGCAGTACGTTCGTCGTCGCCTCGCGGACCACCCAGCCGAGGGCCGACTGGACCTCGGAGGGCAGCTCCCGGCCGGCCCGGAAGTCGACCCGGCAGTCCATGCCGGCGGCGCTCAGTACCCCGCGCGCGCCCTCCAGCTCCACCGCGAGATCGGCCTCCCGGTAACCCCGCACCACGTCCCGTACCTCCCGCTGGGACTCCTGGGCTATCCGCTGCACCTCGATCATCTGCTCCACCGCCTCCGGCCGTTCGCGCCGCGCCAGCTGTACGGCCAGCTCGCTCTTGAGCGCGATCACCGCCAGATTGCGGCCCATCACGTCGTGCAGGTCGCGGCCGAAGCGCAGCCGCTCCTCCGCCACTGCGAGGCGCGCCTGGACCTCGCGCGAGCGGTCCAGCTCGTAGACCGTGTTCAGCAGCCACGCGGAGAAACCGCAGGTGAAGCTGAAGAACAGGCTGCCCAGCAGGATCCCGACGAGATACCCCAGGACCTCTCCGGCGGGCAGCCCCAGGGCGAGTGCGGCCAGGCTCGTCCCGGCGGCCGTGGCCGGGGGCACGTACCGCATCCTGCGCACCGACCGCAGGCACATCACCAGCGAGCCGGAGCCGAAGCAGGTCAGCCCCGACACCAGCGCCGGCGCCATCGAGGGCTCCCCGAGCCTTCCCGCGGCCTCCAGGGCGAGGACGGCAAGGGTGGCGACGGCCGACAGGACGACCATGAACACCGCGAGCCGGACCGGACGTTCGCGCCGCCCCACCACCCAGTCCAGCGCCCTGGAATTGAGCACTCCGCACAGCACCGCGTGGCTGAACACCACCACGAAGAGCGTGCCGGACACCAGCACCGAGGAGGTCCCGGCCGCGCCCGCCACCGGAGCCAGCGCGAAGGAGAAGATCTCGAGGAGCACGAAGAGGTGGAACGACCACCGGGTGTAGAGCTCGAGCTTCCCCGCACTGCTGCGGTTCTTCCACCACCCCGTCAGCTTCGGCATCTCCGCGTCTCCCCGTCCCCCGACTCGCCCTACCTGCGCGGTTCCCAGCGGAACCACCGCTGGACAGCAAACACGGTGATCACGATCCAGGCCAGCGCACCCAGCCCGGCCCCCAGCAGGTCCCCGCTGTCGACTCCGCCGGTCCAGCCGGCCCGCACGAGGGTCATCACCCCGCTCAACGGAAGCAGTTCGCACAGGGAGGCCGCCAGGTCCGGCAGCGAGTCCACCGGCATGAACAGCCCCGAGCCGAGCACGGTCATCAGGAACAGCGGCAGCGTGGTGAAGCCGGCGGTCTCCACGGTGCGGGTGAAGGCGCTGGTCAGCGCGGACAGTCCGGCCAGCAGCAGGACGCCGGCGAGGACGGCCGCCACGAGCAGCAGCGGGTTGCGGGGCATGCGCACGTCCAACACGGCGGCTCCGGCCACCGCGAGCACCGCGATCTGGCCGAGCGCCAGGACGGCGGAGGGCAGCGCGGTCCCGGCGAGGATCTCCAGGTCGTTGGCCTCGCCGGTGCGCAGCCGCTTGAGGACCAGTTCCTCGCGCCGGGCGACGTAGGCCGAGACCAGGTTCATGTAGACGACGAGGATCAGCACCATGCCGATCCCGCCGGTCACGGTGGCCTCGCCGACGGCCTGCGCGCCCTCGACCCCGCCGAGGGAGGAGCGCAGGACGAACACCATCAGCAGGGGCATCAGGAAGGCCACGCCGAGCGCGGCCCGGTTGCGCACCAGCAGGGTGATCTCGGAGCGGCCGAGCGCGACGAGCCGGCCGGAGTTCAGGGTCAGTGTGTTCATCGGGTCCCCGCCATCGTGTCCTCGGTGCGTCCGCCGGCGCTGCGGCGGTTCTCCGCGATCTCCAGGAAGGCCTCCTCCAGGGAGGCGGACCGGGCGTCGAGCCCGTCCAGTACGACTCCGCTCTCCCGGGCCCAGCCCAGCAGTTCGGTCAGGTCCGCCTGGAGCCGTTCGGTACGGATCTCCACGCGCTGCCCGAAGGCCGCCGCGCGCAGTGCCAGCGGCAGCCGGGCCGCGGGCACCCCGTCCGGCAGGGTGAAGCGGATCCGGGCCGGCCGGGTGGCGGTGACCTCGGCCGGGGTGCCCGACAGGACGAGCTCGCCCTCGTGGAGGATCGCGAGGCGGTCCGCGAGCTCCTCGGCCTCCTCCAGGTAGTGCGTGGTCAGCAGCACCGTGGTGCCCTGGGCGCGCAGCTCCCGTACGAGCGCCCAGGTGTCCCGGCGGCCTTCGGGATCCATGCCGGTGGTCGGCTCGTCGAGGAACAGCACCTCGGGCCGGCCGAGCAGGGCCAGCGCCAGGTCGAGCCGGCGGCGCTCACCACCGGACAGCTGCTTGACCCGTACGGAGGACCGCGCGCCGAGGCCGACCAGTTCCAGCACCTCCGCCGCCGGGCGGGCGCCCGTGGTGAGCCCGGCCCACATCCGGACGGTCTCGGCGACCGACAGGTCGGAGGGGAATCCGCCCTCCTGGAGCATGACCCCGGTGCGCGGGCGGACCTGGGACCGGCGCGTGTACGGATCGAGCCCGAAGACGCGCACCCGGCCCTCGCTCGGCGCGGCCAGCCCCTCCAGCAGCTCGACGGTGGAGGTCTTGCCCGCGCCGTTGGTCCCGAGGAGGGCGAAGACCTCGCCCCGCGCCACGGAGAAGGAGACGCCCCGGACGGCCTCGAAGCCGCCGGCGTAGCCGCGGCGCAGGCCCTGGGCTTCGATCACGGTGTCAGTCATGACTCAAGCCTCGGGGCGGCCGGACGGGGTCGGCAGTGCGCGCTGTCATGACCGGCGATGACATTTGTCAGGGGTGTCCGCCCTGGCCCGTTGGGGGACGAAGAGGAGAAAGGGCGGAATGCGAAGAAGGCACGAAGAACGCATGAAGAAGGCCCCGATCGCAATGATCGGGGCCTTCTTCATACAGAGCGGACGACGCGACTCGAACGCGCGACATCCACCTTGGCAAGGTGGTGCTCTACCAACTGAGCTACGTCCGCAAGCAGTGCACCGCCTGGGCGGTGCGTGCATCACTCTACCCGATCCACCGTGGTGGTCGGAAAGTCATGCAGAGCGGGTGACAGGAATCGCACACTGCGCCTTCCCTCTGGAAGAGGGATGTTCTGCTACTGAACTACACCCGCACGACCTCGGAGGCTCTGACCTGCGGCCTGGCCCCTTGGCGTGATCCACACACTAGCCGACGGATGGGGGTGGATGGCAAATCGGCCCTCAGTGGGCCGCGTTGTAGGCCTCGTAGATCTTCTTCGGGATGCGGCCGCGCGGGGGCACCTCGTACTGGTTGGACCGGGCCCAGGCCCGGACCACCGCCGGGTCGGGGGCGACGGAGGTGTGCTTGAAGGCCTTCCCCGAGCGCGACTGGCGCCGGCCGGCGGCGACGAAGGGGGCCAGGCCCTTCCGCAGTTTCTTTGCGTTGGCCACATTGAGGTCGATCTCGTACGACTTACCGTCCAGAGCGAACACGACCGTTTCCGCCGCTTCTCCGCCATCGATGTCGTCGGAGAGCGTGACTACTACGCGCTGCGCCACGGATATCGGTCCCTTCGTGCGACGCCGCCACCTGCTGACGTGGGGCGATGTCACCTGTGTGGATGTTTCGGGGCAATGCATCATTCATCCCCCGTTGCGAAGCGGCAAAAGTCACTCGCCCGGAGTGATTCCTTTGTACCCCGATTCCCATTGCATTGCGAAGCCCAGTTAATTCTCTCCGCGTGTCCCGCCGCAATGCCGGGTACGCGGTTTTCCGGCGGATTTTGCGAAGCGTTGGTGAAGCCGAAACGGCGCGGTGATCGCGCCCTTCGGATATCTACCCGCGTAGAAATTTTGGCCGGGTACGCTGATGGAACCGCCTTCGCACCAACCACCACACGGGAGTGCCCGATGGCACGCGTCGTAGTCGACGTCATGCTCAAGCCGGAGATCCTCGACCCCCAGGGCCAGGCGGTGCAGCGTGCACTGCCGCGCCTGGGCTTCGAAGGGATCGCCGACGTCCGCCAGGGGAAGCGCTTCGAACTGGAGGTGGAGGGACCGGTCGACCAGGCCGCCCTCGACCGCATCCACAAGATGGCCGAAACGTTCCTCGCCAACACCGTCATCGAAGACTTCACCGTGAAGGTCGAGGCCTGACGGTGACCACTCGCATCGGAGTCGTCACGTTCCCCGGAACGCTCGACGACCGTGACTCGCTGCGCGCCGTCCGCCTCGCCGGGGCCGAGCCCGTCTCGCTGTGGCACCGCGACAAGGACCTGCACCAGGTCGACGCGGTCGTCCTCGCGGGCGGCTTCTCCTACGGGGACTACCTGCGCGCCGGGGCCATCTCCCGCTTCTCGCCGGTGATGGAGACCATCATCGAGCAGGCCAAGGGCGGCATGCCCGTCCTGGGCATCTGCAACGGCTTCCAGGTCCTCACCGAGGCCCACCTGCTGCCGGGGGCGATGCTCCGGAACAACCACCTGCACTTCATCTGCCGCGACCAGAAGCTGCGGGTGGAGAACGCGGAGACCGCGTGGACCGGCGACTACACCGCCGGCCAGGAGATCTCCGTACCGCTGAAGAACATGGACGGCCGGTACGTCGCCGACGAGCGCGTCCTCGACGAGCTCGAGGCCGAGGGCCGCGTGGCCTTCCGGTACGTCGACGTGAACCCGAACGGGTCGCTGCGCGACATCGCCGGCATCACCAACGCCGCGGGCAACGTCGTCGGCCTCATGCCGCACCCCGAGCACGCGGTCGAGCCGCTGATCGGGACCGGCCGCACCGACGGCCTCCCGTTCTTCACCTCGGTCCTGAAGAAGCTGGTCAGCGCATGAGCCTCGACACCGTCAAGAACGCCACCGAAACCCCGGACGCCTCCCAGCCGTGGAAGGAACTCGGCCTCAAGGAGGACGAGTACGCCCGCATCCGGGAGATCCTCGGCCGCCGCCCCACCGGCGCCGAGCTCGCCATGTACTCGGTCATGTGGTCCGAGCACTGCTCGTACAAGAGCAGCAAGGTCCACCTGAAGCAGTTCGGCGAGAAGGTCCCGCAGAACGACGCCATGCTCGTCGGCATCGGCGAGAACGCCGGCGTCGTCGACGTGGGCCAGGGCTACGCGGTCACCTTCAAGGTCGAGTCGCACAACCACCCCTCGTACATCGAGCCCTACCAGGGCGCGGCCACCGGCATCGGCGGCATCGTCCGCGACATCCTCGCCATGGGCGCCCGCCCGATCGCCGTCGTGGACCCGCTGCGCTTCGGCGCGGCCGACCACCCCGACACCAAGCGCGTCCTGCCGGGCGTCGTCGCGGGCATCGGCGGCTACGGCAACTGCCTGGGCCTGCCGAACATCGGCGGCGAGGTCGTCTTCGACGCCTGCTACCAGGGCAACCCGCTCGTCAACGCCGGCTGCATCGGCGTGATGAAGCACGAGGACATCCACCTGGCCAAGGCCTCCGGCCCCGGCAACAAGGTCATCCTCTACGGCGCCCGCACCGGCGGCGACGGCATCGGCGGCGTCTCGGTCCTCGCGTCCGAGACCTTCGACGACACCAAGCCCACCAAGCGCCCCGCCGTGCAGGTCGGCGACCCCTTCCAGGAGAAGCTCCTCATCGAGTGCACCCTGGAGATCTTCAAGGAGAAGCTGGTCGCGGGCATCCAGGACCTCGGCGGCGCCGGGCTCTCCTGCGCGACCTCCGAGCTCGCCTCCGCCGGCTCCGGCGGCATGCGCGTCGAGCTGGACACCGTGCCGCTGCGCGACGCGACGCTCTCGCCCGAGGAAATCCTCATGAGCGAGTCGCAGGAGCGCATGTGCGCGATCGTCGAGCCGCAGTACGTGGACCGCTTCATGGAGATCTGCGAGAAGTGGGACGTCATCGCCACCGTCATCGGTGAGGTGACCGACGGCGAGCGCCTGGAGATCTTCTGGCACGGCGAGCAGATCGTGGACGTGCCCCCGGGCACGGTCGCCCACGAGGGCCCGGTCTACCACCGCCCGTACGCCCGCCCCGAGTGGCAGGACGCGCTCCAGGCCGACGACGCGGGCAAGCTGCCGCGGCCGCAGACCTCCGAGGAGCTGCGTGCGCAGGTCCTCGCGCTGGTCTCCTCCCCGAACCAGGCCTCCAAGTCCTGGGTCACCGACCAGTACGACCGCTTCGTGCAGGGCAACACCGTCCTGTCGCAGCCCGAGGACGCGGGCATGGTCCGCATCGACGAGGAGTCGAACCTCGGCGTGGCCATGGCCACCGACGGCAACGGCCGCTTCGCCAAGCTCGACCCGTACACGGGCGCGCAGCTCGCGCTGGCGGAGGCGTACCGCAACGTCGCCGCGACCGGTGCCAAGCCGCTCGCCATCTCCGACTGCCTGAACTTCGGCTCCCCCGAGGACCCGGGCGTCATGTGGCAGTTCGCCGAGGCCACCCGCGGTCTCGCGGACGGCTGCTTCGAGCTGGGCACCCCGGTGACCGGCGGCAACGTCTCGCTGTACAACCAGACCGGTGACATCGCGATCCACCCGACCCCGGTCGTGGCGGTCCTCGGTGTGATCGACGACGTCAACCGCCGTACGCCGATGGCGTTCGCGGAGGCCGGCCAGCTGCTGTACCTGCTGGGCGACACGGCCGAGGAGTTCGGCGGCTCGGCCTGGTCCCAGGTCGTCCACGACCACCTCGGCGGCATGCCGCCGAAGGTGGACCTGGGCCGCGAGAAGCTGCTCGCCGAGATCCTGATCTCGGCGTCCCGCGACGGCATGATCGACGCCGCGCACGACCTGTCCGACGGCGGCGTCATCCAGGCACTCACCGAGTCCTGCCTGCGCGGCGGCAACGGTGCGCGGATCGTGGTGCCCGAGGGCCTGGACGCCTTCACCTTCCTGTTCTCCGAGTCCGCGGGCCGCGCCATCGTGGCCGTCCCGCGCAGCGAGGAGCTCCGCTTCACCGACATGTGCGGTGCGCGGGGCCTGCCGGTCGCCCGCATCGGCGTGGTGGACGGCGAGGAGATCGAGGTCCAGGGCGAGTTCACCCTCCCGCTGGCCGAGCTCCGCGAGGCCCACGAGGCGACGATCCCGGCCCTGCTGGCCTGATCCCGCCGCAGCTCGTACGAGGCCCCGCCCACCCCCGTGGGCGGGGCCTCGGTGTTCCTCCCGCCGCGCGGCGCGGCCGCACGGAGCCGGCGCCGCCCGGATAGGGTCACCGCATGCCGCCCGCCAGGAAGAAGCCGCGCACCTTCGATCCCGTCAGGATCCGTACGGCCGTCACCGCGCAGTTCGCGCATGTCGGCGAAGCCGTCGGGGAGTTGGGGCCCGAACAGCTGGCACGGCCCAGCGGGCTCGGGGACTGGACCGTCGCCGACCTCGCCGCGCACATCGCCTGGATCGCGGACTCGCTGGCCGCCGGTCTCGCCCGGCCGCCCGCCGCCATCGCCGAACTGTCCGCCGTCGAGTGGCCCTTCGCCACCGCCTCCCTCGCCGGGAAGATCTCCGAAGCCGCCCGGGAGACCCTCGCCGGCGCCCCGCTGCCCGAGCTGTACGAGCGGGCGGCCGCCCGCATGGCCGAGGCGCTCGCGGCGAACCCGGACGCCCGCGTGCTGGACCTGTGGATCGGGGACATGACCCTGGCCGACTTCCTGGTCACCCGGACCGTCGAGCTGGTGGTCCACACCGACGACCTGAACCGGGCCGCCGGACTGGACATCCCGATCGAGCGGCAGGCGCTGGCCGCCTGCACCCGGCTGCTCGCCGACGCCCTCGCGCTCAAGGCCCCGGGCGGTGCGGTCGAGGTGCGGATCCCGCCCTTCGCGGTGGTCCAGTGCGTCGAGGGGCCCCGCCACACCCGCGGCACCCCGCCGAACGTGGTGGAGACCGACCCGCTGACCTGGATCCGGCTCGCGACCGGCCGTACGGGATGGGCCGGGGCACTCGACGGGGCGCGGGTCAGCGCCAGCGGCGAGCGGGCCGACCTGTCCGCGCTGCTGCCGCTGATGAGCTGAGCGCGGCCGTGACGGAACCGTCCCGCCGCGCCGTCCGTCCCAGGGGCATGCGTACCTTCCGGCACGTCCACATCCCCGCGGGGCCGGCCCTCGTACTCGTACTCGCCCTCGGCCTGACCGGCTGCGCCGAGGCCGAGGAGAGCGGGAGCGCTCCGCTGCCCGCCGTCGTGGGCTCCTGGGCCGTCGAGTCCCTGACCACCGGCGGCCGCACCCTGCACGCTCCCGAGTCCGCCCGCGTCGACTTCGCGCAGGACAAGGCCAAGGGCAGCTACGGCTGCAACGGCTTCCAGGCGGCGGTCGTCCTCGACGGCACCACCGCGATGACCGTCACCCCCGGCATGTCGACCACCATGGCCTGCCCGGACATGGAATTCGAGACGGCCTTCGCCAAGCTGTTCTCGGGCCGGCTGACGATCGACCGGGGCCCCGATCGGCTCACCCTGAAGAGCGCCGACGGGAGCACCATCGCCATGACCTCCCAGCCCCGTGACCCGGACGCCCCGCTCCTCGTCACCGACTGGACCGTCGACTCGCTGATCAGCGGGGAGACCGTGTCCTCCGTACCCGCCGAGGCCGCCGGCAAGGCCCGGTTCTCCCTAGCCGCGGACGGCACGGCGGGCGGCACCCTCGGCTGCAACCGGTTCAGCGCCAAGGCGACCGTGGACGGCTCCACGGTCACCTTCGGCCCGCTCACCACGACGCGGATGGCCTGCGAGGGCCCGGCGGGCGAGGTCGAGCGGATGCTGACCGCGCTGTTCGGCAGCGGCCCGCTCACCACGAAGATCGACGGCCGGACCCTGACCCTCACCGCCGCCGACGGCAAGGGCCTGACCGCGAAGGCGGCCTCCGCCGCCGAGTGACCCGTACGGGCGCCGCGGCGCGGCCGGTGATCAGCCCGGGTACGGCAGCAGGCCCGCGTCCACGCGCTCCCAGGCCGCACGGAGCTGTGCCAGCCGGGCCGGGTCCACGGCGGCCTTGTCGGCCTGCTCGCGGACGTCCCCGGCCAGGTTGAACAGCTGGTCCTTGCCCGCCTTGCCGCGGTAGTACTTCCAGTCGCCGCGGCGCAGCGCCCGCTCGCCCCGCACCCGCCAGAACAGGTCCCGCTCGGCGACCTTCTCGCCGCGCAGCAGGTAGCCGGCCAGGCTCACCCCGTCGAGCGGGTAGGCGGGGTGCGGGCGGGCCCCGGCGATCTCCAGGAGCGTCGCCGTCCAGTCCGGGCTGAACACCGGGACGTGGCTGACCTGGCCGCCGTCCAGCCGGGCGGGCCAGCGCGCGATGTTCGGCACCCGGATCCCGCCCTCCTGGAGGGAGGCCTTGTTGCCGGACAGCGGCCAGTTGAACGAGAAGCGCTCGCCGCCGTTGTCGCTGGAGAAGACGACCAGGGTGTCCTCCTCCTGGCCGGAGCGCTTCAGCGCCTTCAGCACCTCGCCGACCGAGCGGTCGAGGTCCTCGACCATCTCCTTGTACTTCTCGACGGAGCCGCCGTCCTGGTGCCACAGGGCGCGGCCGTCGCCCGCCTTGATCCGCCGGACGATCTCGGCGCTCTCCTCGGTGTCCCCGTCGGCGATCCAAGGCCAGTGCGGGGTGGTGAAGTTGAGGTTCAGCAGCCACGGCTTGCCGTGGTGGTCGCGGGAGACGTACTCGCTCGCCCGCTCCGTGATGATCCGCGTGTAGTACCGCAGGTCCTTGTACTCGGCGTCGCCCTCGTAGAGGTCGTACTCGCCGGCCAGGCCCAGCTTGGAGTAGTACTCCAGGGCCCCGCCGAAGTTGCCGAAGAACTCGTCCCAGCCGGACCGGGTCGGGCTGTAGTCGGGCAGGTAGCCCGCGTGCCACTTGCCGATCAGCGCGGTGGCGTAGCCGGCCCCCTTCAGCAGGGAGGCCAGCGTCGGGTGCGTGGGGTCGAGCCCCACGGACTTGTCGGCGATCGGCTCGGCCAGCCCGCCCTTGGTACGGCCCGGGTAGCGCCCGGTGTACAGGCTGAACCGGGTCGGCGAGCAGGTCGCGGAGCCCGAGTAGGCGTCGGTGAACCGGACGCCCTGGCGGGCGAGGCGGTCCAGGTTCGGGGTCTTGATGTGCGGGGAGCCGTACGCGGAGAGGTCGGCCCAGCCCAGGTCGTCACCCAGGATGAACAGGATGTTGGGCCTGCGGGCGCGCCGGCCGCGGTCGGCCCGGAACTCCCGCTCCTGGGGGCCGGCGGCCCGGGCATCAGGGCCTTCGGCGGCCTCGGCGGGGGCGGCGCCCAGCCCCACGGCGGCGGCGGCCGCGCTCACTCCGACGGCGCCTCCGAAGGCACGACGGGACAGCTTGTTCTCGTACGAAGACACAGGTACTCCAAGGCACGGTCCGCCGGCCGGCTCCGGGCGGGGCGCGGGACGGCGCGCGGCAGGGCGGAGCAGGGCGGGGCGGAGCGGAAATGAGAAAGGGGGAGGACGAGTTGCGGCTACGCGGAACAGCGACAGATGGCGCTCGCGACACGGACCAGGTCCACGTGCCGGCGCTCGACGAGGGTGACGGTGCGGTCACCGAGAGGCTGCATGGACCGAGAGCCTGTACGAATGCCTTCGTGCATGTCAACAAGGTGATCCGAATACCGAGACGGAGGCGTCCGGTCACCCTCTGTGCTGTGACATTTCCCGGCCATCCCCAATTCGGACCAGTGGTCGATCTCGCCTACACTCGGAAGCGTGCCTCGTGGTGATGGACGACTCAACCACGACCTGCTCCCCGGCGAAAAGGGCCCCCAGGACGCTTGCGGCGTCTTCGGTGTCTGGGCTCCGGGTGAAGAGGTCGCCAAGCTCACCTACTTCGGACTGTATGCACTACAGCACCGCGGACAAGAGTCCGCGGGAATCGCTGTGAGCAACGGTTCCCAGATCCTCGTCTTCAAGGACATGGGCCTCGTTTCCCAAGTCTTCGACGAAACCTCTCTCGGCTCGCTCCAAGGTCATATCGCGGTCGGTCACGCCCGCTATTCGACCACCGGGGCCTCCGTCTGGGAGAACGCGCAGCCCACTTTCCGCGCGACCGCCCACGGCTCGATCGCCCTGGGTCACAACGGCAACCTGGTGAACACCGCCGAGCTCGCCGAGATGGTCGCCGACCTCCCCCGTCAGGACGGGCGTGCCACTCAGGTGGCCGCCACCAATGACACCGACCTGGTCACCGCCCTGCTCGCGGGGCAGACCGACGAGGACGGCAAACCCCTGACGATCGAGGAGTCGGCCACCAAGGTCCTCCCGAAGGTCAAGGGCGCCTTCTCCCTCGTCTTCATGGACGAGGGGACCCTCTACACCGCCCGTGACCCGCAGGGCATCCGCCCGCTGGTCCTCGGCCGCCTGGAGCGCGGCTGGGTGGTCGCGAGCGAGACCGCCGCCCTCGACATCTGCGGCGCCAGCTTCGTCCGCGAGGTCGAGCCGGGCGAGCTCATCGCGATCGACGAGAACGGCCTGCGCACCTCGCGATTCGCGGAAGCGAAGCCCAAGGGCTGTGTCTTCGAGTACGTCTACCTGGCGCGCCCGGACACCGACATCGCCGGCCGGAACGTCTACCTCTCGCGTGTCGAGATGGGCCGGCGCCTGGCCAAGGAAGCCCCGGTCGACGCCGATCTGGTGATAGCGACGCCGGAGTCCGGTACGCCGGCCGCCGTCGGATACGCCGAGGCCAGCGGGATCCCGTACGGCTCCGGCCTGGTCAAGAACGCCTACGTGGGCCGGACCTTCATCCAGCCCTCGCAGACGATCCGCCAGCTCGGCATCCGCCTGAAGCTCAACCCGCTCAAGGAAGTCATCCGCGGCAAGCGCCTCGTGGTCGTCGACGACTCGATCGTCCGCGGCAACACCCAGCGCGCGCTGGTCAAGATGCTCCGCGAGGCCGGCGCGGCGGAGGTCCACATCCGGATCTCCTCGCCGCCGGTGAAGTGGCCGTGCTTCTTCGGCATCGACTTCGCCACGCGGGCCGAGCTGATCGCCAACGGCATGTCGGTCGACGAGATCGCCACGTCGCTCGGCGCGGACTCGCTCTCGTACATCTCGCTCGACGCGATGATCGAGGCGACCACCATCCAGAAGCCCAACCTCTGCCGTGCCTGCTTCGACGGCGAGTACCCGATGGAGCTGCCCGACCCGCAGCTCCTGGGCAAGCAGCTCCTGGAGAGCGAGCTCGCGGGCGGTACCGACGCCGCCGACGCGCTCCGCCGTCCGTAGGCGATTCTCGGTTCGCCCTGCTCAACCTGCGCTGGGCCCTCTCTTTGAGGCTTCTCCGGGGGCCCAGCACCACACGCAGTAACGACACGAAAGCTCTCTCCTGTCATGACAGAGAAGACCACCGGTGCCAGCTACGCAGCCGCAGGCGTGGACATCGAAGCGGGCGACCGCGCCGTCGAACTGATGAAGGAGTGGGTGAAGAAGACGCAGCGCCCCGAGGTCCTCGGCGGCCTCGGCGGCTTCGCCGGCCTCTTCGACGCCTCCGCCCTCAAGCGCTACGAGCGCCCCCTGCTCGCCTCGGCCACCGACGGCGTCGGCACCAAGGTGGACATCGCCCGTCAGCTCGGCGTGTACGACACCATCGGCCACGACCTGGTCGCGATGGTCATGGACGACATCGTCGTCTGCGGCGCCGAGCCGCTCTTCATGACCGACTACATCTGCGTGGGCAAGGTCCACCCCGAGCGCGTCGCGCAGATCGTGAAGGGCATCGCCGAGGGCTGTGTCCTCGCCGGCTGCGCCCTGGTGGGCGGCGAGACCGCCGAACACCCCGGCCTTCTGGGCCCGGACGACTTCGACGTGGCGGGCGCCGGCACCGGTGTCGTCGAGTACGACCGCCTGCTCGGCCCGGATCGCATCCGTACGGGTGACGCCGTCATCGCGATGGCATCGTCCGGCCTTCACTCGAACGGGTACTCGCTCGTCCGGCACGTCCTCTTCGACCGGGCCGGGATGTCCCTGGACCAGCACGTCGAGGAGCTCGGCCGCACCCTCGGCGAGGAGCTCCTGGAGCCCACCAAGATCTACTCGCTGGACTGCATGGCGCTCACCCGTACGGCCGAGGTGCACGCCTACTCGCACATCACCGGCGGCGGCCTCGCGGCCAACCTGGCCCGGGTCATCCCGGACCACCTGCACGCCACGGTCGACCGTTCGACCTGGACCCCCGGCGCGATCTTCGACCTGGTCGGCAAGGCCGGGCAGGTGGAGCAGCTGGAGCTGGAGAAGACCCTGAACATGGGCGTCGGCATGATGGCCGTGGTCCCGCAGGAGTCGGTGGACGTGGCCCTGACCGCGCTGGCCGACCGGGGCGTCGACGCCTGGGTCGCCGGCGAGATCCTGGACCGTGGCGACCACGCCGAGGGCGCGACCCTGACCGGGTCCTACGAGGGCTGAGCAGCACGGAAACCCGGTCCGGGGCGGAGGCCCTGGACCGGGTTTCGATGTTTTGTCAGACGCAGATGCTGCCGTGCAGAAGGATCCGCGCGTCAAGCCCCACGGCGGTGAGCCGACGGACCGGACTCTTCGTCCTCGTCGTCGTCATCGCGGTTGTAGAGCTCCGCGTACCGAGCGTACGGGTCGTCCTCGTCCAGCTCGTCGTCGTCTACCTCGACCGGCTCGCTGACTGGCAGCGGTTCCGCGGTCGATGCGCCCAGCTCGTTGGCCAGACGCGACAAGTCAGTCCCGCCGCTGCTGTACTTCAGCTGGCGGGCGACCTTCGTCTGCTTGGCCTTTGCCCGGCCGCGCCCCATGGCTCGACCCCCTCGGTGACGGGGCTCGACGGCCCCAGAGTCTGACACGCGTTCATGGTTCGGAGCGGGCTCTCCGTGGAGAGACCGTCCGTAGGGGTTTAACGGTACCTGCTTCCGCGGCCATACGGTACGCCGCCCGCATGACGCGCCCCGGTGCAGAACCAACGAGGCGCCCCGTCCTCGCTGGTCAGCTGCGATTTTAACCTTTTCCTGGCGGGCGACCCGCCGAAGTGCAGTGAGTTCCGTCTCGCCGCACCCCGGCGGGCGCACCCGGGGGGCCCGGTAGGGGCCTAGAGCGCGCGGGCGGCGCGGGCGTCCGCCATCCGCTGCTCGGCGATCCGGTCGGCCGCGGCGGCCGGCGGGATGCCATCCGCCTTCGCGCGAGCAAAGATCTCCAGCGTGGTGTCGAAGATCTTGGTGGCCTTGGCCTTGCAGCGGTCGAAGTCGAAGCCGTGCAGCTCGTCGGCGACCTGGATGACGCCGCCGGCGTTGACCACGTAGTCGGGCGCGTAGAGGATGCCGCGGTCCGCGAGGTCCTTCTCGATGCCCGGGTGCGCGAGCTGGTTGTTCGCCGCACCGCAGACGATCTTGGCGGTGAGGGCGGGGACCGTGTCGTCGTCCAGGGCGCCGCCGAGCGCGCAGGGGGCGTAGATGTCGAGGCCCTCGACGCGGATCAGCGCGGCCGTGTCGGCGACCGCGGTGACCTTGCCCGGGTGCTTGTCGAGGATCCGGCGCACCGACTCCTCGCGCACGTCCGTGATCACGACCTGGGCGCCGTCCGCCAGCAGGTGCTCGACCAGGTAGTGGCCGACCTTGCCGACACCGGCCACGGCGACCTTGCGGTCGCGCAGCGTCGGGTCGCCCCACTGGTGCTGGGCGCTGGCGCGCATGCCCTGGAAGACGCCGAAGGCGGTGAGGACCGAGGAGTCACCCGCGCCGCCGTTCTCGGGGGAGCGGCCGGTCGCCCAGCGGGTCTCTCGGGCCACGACGTCCATGTCGGCCACGTAGGTGCCGACGTCACAGGCGGTCACGTAGCGGCCGCCTAGGGACTCCACGAACCGGCCGTAGGCCTGGAGCAGTTCCTCGCTCTTGATCACGTCCGGGTCGCCGATGATGACGGCCTTGCCGCCGCCGAGGTCGAGACCGGCGAGGGCGTTCTTGTACGACATGCCGCGCGAGAGGTTCAGCGCGTCGAGGACGGCCTCCTCGTCCGAGGCGTACGCGTGGAAGCGCGTACCGCCGAGGGCCGGGCCCAGGGCGGTGGAGTGGATCGCGATGACGGCCTTCAGGCCGGAGGCTCGGTCCTGGCACAGCACGACTTGCTCGTGGCCGCCCTGCTCCGTACGGAACAGGGTGTGCAGGACGCCGTCGGTCATTTCGGTCACGGTGGTGACTCCCATGGAAGAGATGCGGCGGAAAGACGCCCGCCCTGCGGGTGGGGGAGGGCGTGCTGGGAGCAGAGTAAGACCTGCGGGCCCCGCGTAGGCGACCTGTCCGGGGATCGGAACACACTCGGAGCACGAGGCCCCCCGGACCGGGCCGGGAGCACCCGGAGGTGAACCGGGCCCTCAAAGAGGGGAGTACGAGAGCGTGAGCGAATCCTCCGAACCCCTGCTGCCGTCCGCGCGCTCGGCGCCGACCGTCCCGTACGCCTCCTACCTGCGCGTCTACGAGCCGCTGGTCGCCTTCGCGGAGCCGGAGCGCACGCACTGGGCCGCGTACGCCCGGCGCGGGGTGATCCCGACCGCCCAGGACGAACTGCGCAAGTCGCTCGCGGACTTGGTTCGGGTCCCCGTGGTGGGGGTGCCGGCGCACGAGAGCGCGGACGCCTTCACGGCGGAGGTGGACGGGGTGCTGCTGGTCTGCCCGTGGCGCACCCGGCTCCGCGGCTGGCTGGCGCTGGAGGAGCTGGTCGCGTCGTTCCCGCTGCCCGTACTGGACGCCGCGCTCCCGCCGGGGACGCGGCGGCGGGCGGCCGAGGAGTACGAGCGCTGGCGCGAGCGGAACCCGGACGCGCGCCCCTGGATCCGGACGGGCGTGTGGCAGATCCCGCTGCGCTGGTTCGTCCTGGTGGCCGACGAGGAGCGGGAGTACGTGCCGGGCGAGCGGCTGCGCTACCGGACGCCGATGGTGCAGGCCCGCCGGCGGCTCGCCCGGGCCCTGCGGACCCTGCGCGCCGCGGAGGGGTACGGGATGCTCGCCGAGGGGCTGGTGGAGGTCGGGAGCTGGCTGGAGGAGTTCCACCCGAGGTCGATGGTCGAGCTGGACTACGGGGGGCTGCTGCACGCACTGCCGGCGGACCGGCTGGCGGCCGACCGCTCGGCCGGGGACCTGGCGGCGGGGATCGCGGCGCTGCGGGCCGGGGACGGGGAGGGGGCGTCCGAGGTCTACGGGGAGCTGGCGGAGCGGTGGCGGGCGGTCCGGGAGCGACTTTTCGCGAATTAGGCCGAAAGTGGCCTGTGTGGCTTTTTTCTCCCCCATGGCCCGCGTACGTACTGTGGCGTATCGGTCGTTCGGCCAATAATGGCTGATCAGAGCCCTGATCGTAAGATTTGGGACGTAGTGCCAGGACCTACGTCCCGATACGGGCCATTGGCCCAAGCGTGACGGACCGCACTAACTACACCCTTGCGCCCTTCCCCTACCCTCGTGCCAAAATAGGACAAGGAGTCCGGGGAGGGTTCCTTCCGCCCAACTAAGGGCGGAATGCTCGGCATTGCGCTCTACGGGGGGTCTGACGACTCCTGATCGCTCTGTGACTGATCGTCACAGTGGGGTGACTGTCCGTTATGGGACGGTCCATCGGCTTCCGCCGCTGATGAACACCTCGGAGGGCAATTCCGTCGGTTTGGCCGTCGAGGCTGGACGGATGGTGTAGTTGTAGTGCCGAGGACAAGCCGTTCGTCCTATAACCGACTCGGCCCGCGTATGTCCATTTCGGGCAACGCGGGCCAAGGTGCAGAATTTAGAGGAAAGAACCGAGATGGTTCGGTTCTCCCGAGGAGGCCGCTCATGACCGCTCGCACCCCTGATGCCGAGCCGCTGCTGACCCCGGCTGAGGTTGCCACGATGTTCCGCGTGGACCCGAAGACGGTCACCCGCTGGGCCAAGGCTGGCAAGCTCACGTCCATCCGCACCCTGGGTGGACACCGCCGATACCGCGAGGCCGAGGTTCGCGCACTGCTCGCGGGAATTCCGCAGCAGCGCAGCGAGGCCTGAGGTCGCGTAAACACCCCGCTTTAACGGGTCTATATCGGGTCCCCCAATCCGATGAAACCCACATGGCTTCATACGACGGAGCCTGCCCCAACAGGCCCTGTCGTTCGATCGCGCTGGACTCCGCCGGGTCCAGCGCGATCTTTTTTTATGCCCAGGTCAGGGCGGTGCGGATCGCTGCGCGGGGCTCGACGGGGGTGGGTGCCATTGCACATATTAAATCGAGCGGGCGTAGGGATGCGATAAAAGTAGGAGTCTCAAAAACTCGTGCGGTGACACCCGTCACAGATGATCACTCTTGTATATCCGGTAATGCACCCCGTAAAGGGGATGTGCCTCGCAGGGCGCATCACGCGAACGGGGGATTCCGGGCGGCGGGCACCGGCGGGCGACCCGCGGGACGTCCACCGGAGGTCCGCAGGCGCCGCAGGGATGCCCCGGGAATGCCTCAGCGGCGCGGCAGGGGCTCCGGCGGGTGAGGCGGGCGGCCTCCGGAGGCCTCGGGCCGGCTCCCGGGCCCTCGAAGCCCCTGGGTGCCCGGGTGTTGGCCCGCCAACGCGTCAGGGCCCGCATCCCCTGGGGGATACGGGCCCTGACGTTTCTGCGAACCTGACGGGACTTGAACCCGCGACCTCCACCTTGACAGGGTGGCGAGCTAACCAACTGCTCCACAGGTCCTTGATTTGCGGCCGCTCGGCGGCTGCGAATCAGACTGTACCGCAGCTCAGGGGGTGCAGTCGAACCGGATCACCGGGCCGACGGCGGGGCCGCCGCGTCCACCGCCTTCACGATCCTCTTGTCGGAGATCGGATACGCCGTTCCGAGGGCGTGCGCGAAGTAACTGACCCGCAGTTCCTCGATCATCCAGCGGATGTCGGTGACCGTCGCCGGCACCGGCCTCCCCTTCGGCAGCTGCTCCAGCAGCCAGGCGTACTCGTCCTGCATCTCGTGGACCTTCTCCATGCGCGTGGTGTCGCGCTGGACGCCCGTGGGCATCTGCTGGAGCCGCCGGTCCACCGCCACCAGGTAGCGCATCAGGTCCGGCAGCCGGCGCAGCCCGGTGAGCGTGACGAAGCCGGCCGGCATGAGGGCCGCCAGCTGCGTCTTGACGTCCTGGATGTTGGCGACCAGGGCGAGGCTGCCCGTGGCCTTCAGACGGCGCTCACAGGCCTGCCAGGCGGCCAGTACCTGCTGGACCTGGCTCACCGTCCGCACGGTCGTGTCCACGAGGTCGGCGCGGACGGCCTCGTAGAGCGCGCGGAAGCCCGCCTCGTCCCACGCGGGGCCGCCGCGGTCCGCGATCAGCTTGTCGGTCGCCGCGGTGGCGCAGTCGTCGAACAGCGCCTGGATGGAGCCGTGCGGGTTCCTGGACAGGGCCAGCTTCTGCTGGTTGGTCAGGTGGTCCGAGGCGAACTTCGCCGGGTTCACCGGGATGTTCAGCAGGATGAGCCGCCGGGTGCCCAGCCACATCGCCTGCTGTTGCTCGGCCTCGGTGTCGAAGAGCCGTACGGAGACGGTCGCGCCCTCGTCCACCAGCGCCGGGTACGCCTTCACCGGCTGCCCGGCCCGGCGGGTCTCGAAGACCTTGGTCAGCGTGCCGATCGTCCAGTCCGTCAGCCCGGTCCGCTCCACCGACTCCCCGCCCGCCCGCTCGGCGGTGGCCGCAGCGGCCTTGGAGAGGGCCTGGCGGGCCTTGGGCTTCAGAGCGAGCCTCAGGGTCTCCAGGTCCTTGTCCTCGGCGAGGTTCTTGCGGCGCTCGTCGATGATCCGGAATGTGATCTTCAGGTGGTCCGGGATCCTGCCGAGGTCGAAGTCCTCGGCGGAGACCGGGACCCCGACCATCCGCTGGAGCTCGCGCGCCAGCGTGACGGGCAGCGGCTCCTGCAGGGGCACCGCCGTGTCGAGGAAGCGCGTCGCGAAGTTCGGCGCGGGCACGTAGTGCCGGCGGATCGGCTTCGGCAGCGAGCGGATCAGCTCGGTGACGACCTCCTCGCGCAGGCCCGGGATCTGCCAGTCGAAGCCCTCGTCCGTGACCTGGTTCAGCACGTGGAGCGGGATGTGGACGGTCACGCCGTCCGCGTCCGCGCCCGGCTCGAACTGGTAGGTCACCCGGAACTTCAGCTGGCCCTGCCGCCAGGTGTCCGGGTAGTCGGCCTTGGTGACCCCGGCCGCCTTCTCGGTGAGCAGCATCTCCCGCTCGAAGTCGAGGAGTTCGGGCTCCTCGCGCTTCTTGTGCTTCCACCAGGAGTCGAAGTGCGCCCCGGAAACCACGTGCTCGGGGATCTTCTGGTCGTAGAAGTCGAAGAGGGTCTCGTCGTCCACGACGATGTCACGGCGCCGGGCCCGGTTCTCCAGCTCCTCGACCTCGGTGAGGAGCTTGCGGTTGTCGGCGTAGAACTTGTGGTGCGTGCGCCAGTCGCCCTCGACCAGGGCGTTGCGGATGAAGAGCTCGCGCGAGACCTCGGGGTCGATCCGGCCGTAGTTGATCTTCCGCTGGGCGACGATCGGGACGCCGTACAGCGTGACCTTCTCGTACGCCATCACGGCCGCCTGGTCCTTCTCCCAGTGCGGCTCGCTGTACGTGCGCTTGATCAGGTGCTGGGCCAGCGGCTCGACCCACTCGGGCTCGACCTTGGCGTTCACCCGGGCCCACAGCCGCGAGGTCTCCACCAGCTCGGCCGACATCACGAACTTCGGCTGCTTCTTGAAGAGCGAGGAGCCGGGGAAGATCGCGAACTTCGCCGAGCGGGCTCCCAGGTACTCGTTCTTGTCGGTGTCCTTGAGCCCGATGTGGGACAGCAGACCGGCCAGCAGCGAGACATGGATGACCTGCTCGGCGGCGTCGGCCTCGTTCACGTGGATGCCCATGGTCTTGGCGACCGTGCGCAGCTGCGAGTAGATGTCCTGCCACTCGCGGATCCGCAGGAAGTTCAGGTACTCCTGCTTGCACATCCGGCGGAAGGAGGAGGAGCCGCGCTCCTTCTGCTGCTCGCGGACGTAGCGCCACATGTTCAGGTACGAGAGGAAGTCGCTGGTCTCGTCCTTGAAGCGGGCGTGGTTCTGATCGGCCTGGGTCTGCTTGTCCGAGGGCCGCTCGCGCGGGTCCTGGATGGACAGGGCCGCCGCGATGACCATGACCTCGCGGACGCAGTTGTTCTTGTCGGCCTCGATGACCATGCGGGCGAGCCGCGGGTCCACCGGGAGCTGGGACAGCTGGCGGCCCATCTGCGTGAGCCGCCTCTTGGGGTCCTTCTCCGCCGGGTCGAGCGCCCCGAGCTCCTGGAGGAGCTGGACGCCGTCGCGGATGTTGCGGTGGTCCGGCGGGTCGATGAAGGGGAACTTCTCGATCTCGCCGAGGCCGGCCGCGGTCATCTGGAGGATGACCGAGGCCAGGTTGGTGCGCAGGATCTCGGCGTCGGTGAACTCCGGGCGGGCGTTGAAGTCGTCCTCGGAGTACAGCCGGATGCAGATGCCGTCGGAGGTACGGCCGCAGCGGCCCTTGCGCTGGTTGGCGCTGGCCTGCGAGATCCGCTCGATCGGCAGCCGCTGGACCTTGGTGCGGTGGCTGTAGCGGGAGATCCGGGCGGTGCCCGGGTCGATCACGTACTTGATGCCCGGGACGGTCAGCGAGGTCTCGGCGACGTTGGTGGCGAGGACGATCCGGCGGCCGGTGTGCTGCTGGAAGACGCGGTGCTGCTCGGCGTGCGAGAGGCGGGCGTAGAGGGGGAGCACCTCGGTGAAGCGGAGCTTGCGCTTCTCCAGCGCGTCCGCCGTGTCGCGGATCTCGCGCTCGCCGGAGAGGAAGACCAGGATGTCGCCCGCTCCCTCGGACTGGAGCTCGTCCACGGCCTCGCAGATCGCGGTGATCTGGTCGCGGTCGGAATCCTCGGAGTCGTCCTCCAGGAGCGGCCGGTAGCGGACCTCCACCGGGTACGTCCGCCCGCTGACCTCGACGATCGGCGCGTCGCCGAAGTGCCGGGAGAAGCGCTCGGGGTCGATCGTCGCCGAGGTGATGATCACCTTGAGGTCGGGGCGCTTGGGCAGCAGCGTGGCCAGGTAGCCGAGCAGGAAGTCGATGTTCAGCGACCGCTCGTGGGCCTCGTCGATGATGATCGTGTCGTACGCGCGCAGCTCGCGGTCCGTCTGGATCTCGGCGAGCAGGATGCCGTCCGTCATCAGCTTCACGAAGGTCGCGTCCTGGTCCACCTGGTCGGTGAACCGGACCTTCCAGCCGACGGTCTGGCCGATCTCGGACTTCAGCTCCTCGGCGATCCGCTCCGCGACGGTGCGCGCCGCGATCCGGCGGGGCTGGGTGTGCCCGATCATGCCCCGGACGCCCCGGCCCAGCTCCATGCAGATCTTGGGGATCTGCGTGGTCTTGCCGGAACCGGTCTCACCGGCGACGATCACGACCTGGTGGTCGCGTATCGCCTCGGCGATCTCGTCCTTCTTCTGGCTGACGGGAAGGTTCTCGGGATACGTGACCTCCGGCATCCGCGAGGCGCGCCCGGCCAGTCGCGCGGCGGCCTTTTCGGCCTCCGCGGCGATCTCGTCGAGCACGGCCTGCTTGGCCTCGGGCTTGCGGATGCGGCGGGCGCCTTCGAGGCGGCGGCCGAGGCGGTGCGCGTCACGGAGGGAGATCTCACCGAGAAGCGTCTGCAGGGCGGCGAAGGAAGTAGACATACCTGATCGAGGATCTCACCTGGGCCCTCCGGGTGGCGAACGCATTTGTCGGGCGGACCCGTACCATTTCGGGACGACTCAGTCAGCCGTACGTATGAGAGGCAGCCCACCTTGTCCCGCCCCCGCCGATTGGCCCGCCCCGCTCTGACGGTGTGGGTCGGCCTGGCGGTGGCGGTCGCGGTGGCGGTTCTCGCGGTGCTGCTCCCGGCCGCGTCGGCTCCCGCTCCCGCTTCCGCTCCTGCTCCCGCCCCGGCGGGTCCGGCGGGTCCGGCGGCGACGGCGGGCCCGGCGGCGGCCGCCGCCTCCGGATTCCGCGCGGCCTCCGACGACGGTGGTCCGGCCTGTGCCCCCGGGGCCCCCGATCACGGCGGGCTCCCCGCCGGGCCGGCCCGAGCCGGGGGCGAGCACGCGCACGTACCGCCGGCGCGGCCGGTGCCCGAGGGGGCGCGGCCGTGCGTGGCGATGCCCGCACGGGTCCTCGTACGCGGTCCGGACCGGCCGGCGCCCGGCCCGGTGGAGCTGTCCGTGATGCGGGTCTAGGAGGGGCCGCTCCCCCACCGGTCCGCCTCACCACCCGCAGCACTGGAGCACCCGCGTGTCCTCTTCTTCCTCCCGCTCTTCTTCCTCCCGTTCCTCCTCCCGCAAGCCCCTCCTGTACGCCGCCGGGGTCGCCGTCGCCGCGATCACCCTCGGCCTCGTCTCCTGGCAGGCCACCGCCCCCGCCGAGAAGCGCTCCGCCGGCTCCTCCGCGGCGGCCGCGCCCCGGACCGACCCCGCCGCCGAACTCAGGGCGCTGGCCCGCCGCGAGTCCGGCGACAAGCTCGCCGTGGGCCGCGCCGACGCGCCCGTCGTGCTCATCGAGTACTCCGACTTCAAGTGCGGCTACTGCGGCAAGTTCGCCCGGGACACCGAACCCGAACTGGTGAAGAAGTACGTCGAGGAAGGCACCCTGCGCATCGAGTGGCGCAACTTCCCGATCTTCGGCGCCGACTCCGAGGCCGCCGCCAAGGCCGCCTGGGCGGCGGGGCAGCAGGACCGGTTCACCGCCTTCCACGCGGCCGCGTACGCCGACGGCTCCAAGGAGAAGGGCTTCGCCGAGCCGCGGCTCGTGGAGCTGGCCCGGGAGGCCGGCGTCCCCGACCTGGAGCGCTTCAAGAAGGACATGGCCGGCGAGCAGGCCGCGGCGGCCCTGCGGAAGGACCAGGAGGAGGGCTACCGCATCGGCGTCACCTCCACCCCGTCCTTCCTGCTCAACGGCAAGCCGATCGCCGGCGCCCAGCCGCTCGGCACCTTCACGGCCGCCATCGCCGAGGCCGAGGCCGCGGCGGCGAAGCAGTGACCGACGTCGGATACCTGGCCGCCCTGCTGGGCGGCCTGCTCGCGCTGCTCAGTCCGTGCAGCGCACTGCTCCTGCCGGCCTTCTTCGCGTACTCGATCGACTCCACCTCCCGGCTGCTGGCGCGCACCGGGATCTTCTACGCGGGCCTCGCGAGCACCCTCGTACCGCTGGGGGCGGCCGGCTCGTACGCCGGGCGGTTCTTCCACGGCAACCGCGACCTGCTCGTCCTCGCCGGCGGCTGGCTGATCATCGCGCTCGGGCTCGCGCAGATCCTGGGCCTGGGCTTCGCCTCGAAGCGCTTCTCGGAGCTGTCCGGCCGGATCCGGCCGACCACCGCCGTGTCGGTGTACGCGCTCGGCGCGGTCTACGGGCTGGCCGGCTTCTGCGCCGGGCCGATCCTGGGCAGTGTCCTGACGGTCGCGGCGGTCAGCGGCAGCCCCGTCTACGGAGGCCTGCTGCTGGCGGTCTACGCCCTGGGCATGGCCGTGCCCCTCTTCGTGATGGCCCTGCTGTGGGAGCGGTTCGAGCTGGGCAGGCGGCGCTGGCTGCGCGGGCGGGCCTTCGCGGTGGGCCGCTTCGAGCTGCACACCACCTCGCTGCTGTCCGGACTGTTCTTCATCACCCTGGGCGCGCTGTTCCTCGCGTACGACGGGGCGAGCGCGCTGCCGGGGCTGCTGGACGTGGACGACTCGTTCGCGGTGGAGCAGTGGGTCGCCTCCGTGGCGGACGCGGTCCCGGACTGGGCGCTGCTCGGGCTGGTCGCGGCGGGCGCGCTCGCCGTCGGCCTGGTGCAGTGGCGCCGCAGGGCGCGGACGGCGGCGCAGGCCGAGGGGGAGTAACCACAGAAGGCCCCGTCCGATGGACGGGGCCTTCTTGATGGTGGCTGGGGCCGGGGTCGAACCGGCGACCTATCGCTTTTCAGGCGATCGCTCGTACCAACTGAGCTACCCAGCCACGAAACCGTTTCCGGCTTCAGCGATCCTGACGGGACTTGAACCCGCGACCTCCACCTTGACAGGGTGGCGAGCTAACCAACTGCTCCACAGGACCTTGCAGTGTGCGAGAACAAGTCTTGCACACGGTAATGCGTACCCCCAACGGGATTCGAACCCGTGCTACCGCCTTGAAAGGGCGGCGTCCTGGGCCACTAGACGATGAGGGCTAAAGGCCCGCCGGGCACTTCTTCAGCGCGTCGGGGACGTGAGAAGCATATGGGATCCGGGGAGCTATCGCCAAAACGGTTTCTCCCCCGCAAGCGGGAGGCGCCCCCACCGGAGGGACAATGACCGGGTGCTGGAGATGACGCGCGAGGAGTTCGAAGAGCTCGTCGCAGAGGCGCTGGACCGGATCCCGCCGGAGCTGACGCGGCTGATGGACAACGTGGCGGTGTTCGTCGAGGACGAACCACCCGCCGACGACCCCGAGCTGCTCGGGCTGTACGAGGGGACTCCGCTGACGGACCGCGGCGAGTGGTACGCCGGGGTGCTGCCGGACCGGATCACCATCTACCGCAACCCCACGTTGCGGATGTGCGAGGACCGGGAGAGCGTGGTCGCGGAGACGGAGGTCACCGTGGTGCACGAGATCGCCCACCACTTCGGGATCGACGACGAACGGCTGCACGCGCTGGGGTACGGGTGACCCGGCCGGTTCCCGGCGCCGAGGCGATCGACCCGGACGTCGACCTGCACGTCCCCGCGCAGCGCGCCGAGCCGCAGGGCCGGGTGCTCGCGGCGGTGGCGGCGGGCGGGGCCGTCGGGGCCGCGGCGCGGTACGGCGTCGCCCTGTTGTGGCCGGCCGGGCCCGGGGCCTTCCCGTGGGCGACCCTCTGGATCAACACGTCCGGGTGCGCGCTGATCGGCGTACTGATGGTGCTGATCAGCGAGGGCGGCCGGAGCGCGCCGCATCCGCTGCTGCGGCCCTTCGCAGGGGTCGGCGTGCTGGGCGGCTTCACCACCTTCTCCACCTACGCGGTGGACTTCTCGCGGCTCCTCGACGAGGGGGAGGCGGGGACCGCGCTGGCCTATGCCGGGCTCACGGTGGTGGCGGCGCTGGGTGCGGTGTGGGCGGCGGCCGCGGTGACCCGGCTCGCGGTCGGGGACGGCGGCGGACGGCGGCGGCCGGGCCGGGCCGCCCGGTGAACTGGCTGCTCGTGGTCGTGGGCGCGGTCGTCGGGGCGCCGTTGCGCTATCTGACGGACCGTGCGGTGCAGGCGCGGCACGATTCCGTCTTCCCCTGGGGCACGTTCGTGGTCAACGCGGCCGCCTGCCTGCTGCTCGGGGTGCTGACCGGCGCGCTGTTGGCGGGGGCCGCCTCCTCGCAGTTGCAGCTGCTGCTGGGGACCGGGCTGTGCGGGGCGCTGAGCACGTACTCGACGTTCTCGTACGAGACGCTGCGGCTGGCCGAGCGCGGCTGGCGGTTCCTGGCGGCGGCGAACGTGGTGATGTCGGTGCTCGTGGGGCTCGGCGCGGTGCACCTCGGGTCGCAGGTGGCGGAGCAACTGTTCGGCTGAGGGCGCCGAGGGCGTGTCCCTTGCGGGTCAAAGGGAGTTGGGCATATTGACCCGCTCATGCGGACTCTCACCCTCAGGCTCCGGAGGTGCCCCCGTGCGCCAGTTGTCCGCTTCCCTCCGACTGGCCGTCACCGCGCTCGCGGTCGCGGCGACGGCCGGCTGCATGAGTGTCGGCGAGGACGCGGCGAAGCCCGGTCCCTCCTCCTCGGCGGACCGCCGGGGCGGCGCCGAGGCGGGCGCGTCCGTCTCCGGGCGGGGTTCCGGGGTCCACGGCAACGGGCACGGCACGAAGGACGGTACGGGGAACCAGGACGGCAAGCCCAAGGAGGACGGCAAGGCGTCCGGCGCGACCGGGGCCTCGCCCAGCCCGGGCGCGTCGAGCGGCCAGCCGGGCGTGCCCGCGCCGTCGGCGGGCGCGGGCGGCGGCGCGGGCGGGCAGGGCCCGCAGGAGCCCCCGGCGGGCGCTTCGGGCGGCGCGGCCGGTTCCGGCGGGTCGGGCGGCTCCGGGGGCTCCGGCGGATCGGGCGGTTCCGGCGGTGGGCAGCCGCCGGCCAGCCCGACCCCGCAGCCCCCGGCCACGACGCCCCCTGTGACGGAACCCACGCCGGATCCGCCGACTCCGCAGCCCGAGCCCACGACCCAGCCGGTGCCCCAGCCCTAGGTCCGGCGGCTGCCTCCGGGGTCGGGCAGGGTGGCCGGGCGCGGGACGTTTGTGCAGGTCAGAGGCGTTCTAGCGGGATTGACTTGCCAGACCCGGGGGAGGGTGCGTATGGTTATAGATCGTTTGATCCCATTGCCCGGCGCCGAATCCGAAGAGCGCCGTGTGGCGCGTACTCTCCCTAGCCGTGGCTGACCGCATTGAGGCGGTCGATTTGCGATTCACGGAGTTTGGGCGCGTGCCGAGACTCCGGAAGGTTTCGCATTTCGCATGTCCATTTCCAGTTCTGACCGTTCCGTCATGCCCGAGAACGACTCCAACGAGATCGTCGACGCCGAGGCCCTTGTGGTCACCGAGGCCATCGAGGCCGCAGAGGCCGACGAGATTATCGAGGCCCTTGAGGCCGACGTGACGAACGGTGAGTCCGTCGAGGACTCCATCGACGCCGACACCGACTTCGACGACGCCGACGCCGAGCCCTCGATCACCTTCGGAGACCTCGGTCTGCCCGAGGGCATCGTGCGCAAGCTCGCCCAGAACGGCGTCACCGCCCCCTTCCCGATCCAGGCCGCGACCATCCCGGACGCCCTGGCCGGCAAGGACATCCTCGGCCGTGGCCGCACCGGCTCCGGCAAGACCCTCTCCTTCGGTCTGCCGACCCTGGCCTCCCTGGCCGGCGGTCACACCGAGAAGAAGAAGCCCCGCGCGATCATCCTCACGCCGACCCGTGAGCTCGCGATGCAGGTCGCGGACGCCCTCCAGCCCTACGGCGACGTGCTCGGCCTGAAGATGAAGGTCGTCTGCGGCGGTACCTCCATGAGCAACCAGATCTACGCTCTGGAGCGCGGTGTCGACGTCCTCGTCGCCACCCCGGGCCGTCTGCGCGACATCATCAACCGTGGCGCCTGCTCCCTCGAGAACGTGAAGATCGCCGTCCTCGACGAGGCCGACCAGATGGCCGACCTGGGCTTCCTGCCCGAGGTCACCGAGCTGCTCGACCAGATCCCCGGCGGCGGCCAGCGCATGCTCTTCTCCGCCACCATGGAGAACGAGATCGGCACCCTGGTCAAGCGCTACCTGTCCAACCCCGTCACGCACGAGGTCGACAGCGCCCAGGGCAACGTCACGACCATGACCCACCACGTCCTCGTCGTGAAGCCGAAGGACAAGGCGCCGGTCACGGCCGCCATCGCCGCCCGCAAGGGCCGCACCATCATCTTCGTCCGCACCCAGCTGGGCGCCGACCGCATCGCCGAGCAGCTCGTCGAGGCCGGCGTGAAGGCCGACGCGCTGCACGGCGGCATGACGCAGGGTGCCCGTACCCGCGTCCTCGCCGACTTCAAGGACGGCTACGTCAACGCGCTCGTCGCCACCGACGTCGCCGCCCGCGGCATCCACGTCGACGGCATCGACCTGGTCCTGAACGTGGACCCGGCCGGCGACCACAAGGACTACCTGCACCGCTCGGGCCGTACCGCCCGTGCCGGCAAGTCGGGCGTCGTGGTCTCCCTCGCCCTGCCGCACCAGCGCCGCCAGATCTTCCGCCTGATGGAGGACGCGGGCGTCGACGCCTCGCGCCACATCGTCCAGGGCGCCGGCGCCTTCGAGCCCGAGGTCGCCGAGATCACCGGTGCCCGTTCGCTGACCGAGGTCCAGGCTGACTCCGCGAACAACGCCGCCAAGCAGGCCGAGCGCGAGGTCGCCGAGCTCACCAAGCAGCTGGAGCGCCTGTCGCGCCGTGCCGTGGAGCTCCGCGAGGAGGCCGACCGCCTGGTCGCCCGCTCCGCCCGTGAGCGCGGCGAGGACCCGGAGGCCGCTGTCGCCGAGGTGGCCGAGGCCGCCGAGGCCGAGGTCGCGGCTGCTGCCGCCGCCGCTGCCGCCGAGATCGCCGCCCAGGAGCGCCGCGAGGAGCAGCGCGCCCAGCGCGACGACCGCGGCAACTTCGAGCGTCGTGACAACCGCGGTGACCGTGGTGACCGCGGTGGCGACCGTGGCGGCTTCCGCCGTGACGACCGCGGTGACCGCGGCGACCGTGGCGGCCGTCCGTCCGGTGGCTTCAACCGCGATGACCGTGGTGGCGACCGTGGTGGCTTCCGTCGCGACGACCGTCCGTCCGGTGGTTTCCGTTCCGGTGGTGACCGTCCGGCCGGTGGTGGCTTCCGTCGTGACGACCGTCCCTCGGGTGGCTTCAACCGCGATGACCGTGGTGGCGACCGTGGTGGCTTCCGCCGCGACGACCGTCCGTCCGGTGGTTTCCGTTCCGGTGGTGACCGTCCGGCCGGTGGTGGCTTCCGTCGTGACGACCGTCCCTCGGGTGGCTTCAACC
>NZ_JBEZKE010000015.1:177715-202256 GCF_040651555.1 Streptomyces sp. NPDC048424
TACCGCGATGACCGTGGTGGCGACCGTGGTGGCTTCCGCCGCGACGACCGTCCGTCCGGTGGCTTCCGCTCCGGCGGCGACCGCCCGGCCACGGGCAACGGCACGTACAACCGTGACGACCGCACCTCCGGCGGCTTCCGCTCCGGTGGCGGCGACCGTCCGTTCAACCGCGACCGTCGTGACGACCGTCCCTCCGGTGGCTTCCGCGCCGGCGGCGCCGGCGACCGTCCGTACGGTCGCCGCGACGACCACCGTCCGTCCGGCTCCGGTTCCGCCGGTGGCTTCGGCGGCCGCCGCGACGACAAGCCGCGCTGGAAGCGCAACGGCTGACCCCAGCTGAGCTGAACCCCTGAGAGGGCCTCCACGACTCCGGTCGTGGGGGCCCTTTCGCGTGTTGCTACGATCCACACACTTTTTGCGGTGGGGGCACGGCAACGCGGAACCGCGACCGCCCCCGCGCACTTTCCTGGGGGTGGGACTTCTTTGAGACGGTCACGCGTGCTGGGCGCCGCCGCGCTCGCCTTGGCCATCGGACTCGGCGGCCTGGCCGCCGTGCCGGCCACGGCCGGCCCGGCGGCCACCGGAGACCTGACGATCGCACCGCCGCCGCACCAGGACCCGGCCCACGAGTACGTCTCCGGCGCCGGCACCGGTCTGGCGATGTGGCGGGACAAGAGCTATCTCTGGCGCAGCCTGCAAGACGGCCGCGAAGCCTCGTACACGGGCTGCCAGGTCGTGTACGGCACGGACGTCTGGTCCGCGGCTTCCGGTGACACCGTGGCATGCGAGAAGGCCGGCAGCGGCGGGGCGGCCGGGCCGATGGTCCTGCACGACTTCGCCTCGGGCAAGAGCGAAACGCTGGCCGCCCCCGCGGGCCGGGCCTGGACGAAGGCCTTCTCGCCGTCCCAGGTGCTCGCCACCGAGGTGGACCAGGTCGGCTGGGTCACGCTGCACCTCATCGGCCGGGAGAACGAGACGCGCAAGGACGTCGTCGTCACCTCGCCGGACCGGTTCGGGATGAACGCGTTCCGCGTGCAGGCCTTCGACCAGAAGGGCGCACTGGTCTCGTACTTGAACGGCAAGGGCGGCGAGACCCTCGCACTGGTCGACTTCGCCACGGCGACCCTGCGCCCCGTGCCGCTGCCGGACGGTGTCACGGAGACGACCCACTCCAAGTTCGGGCTCGGCTCGCAGTGGATCGCGATCGAGAAGTCGGGGAAGGTGACGCTGCGTTCGCGCGCCGACGGCAAGGTGACCCGTACCGTCGACCTGTTCCCGGCGTCGGTCGAGTCCGTCCAGCCCGTCGGGGACTGGCTGCTCGCCCGGGTCCCGCAGGGCCTGGTCGCGGCACCCGTCGCGGGCGGAGCGACGCGCAGCCTGCTGCCGCGCACCGGGACCGACCCGATCACGCCCGGAGCCGACGGGTCCGCCTACATCGCCGGCGGCACCGACTCCAGCCACTGGGGAATCCACCGCATCGCGGCGGGCGCTGACGGCGCCCCCGTGGTCAAGAAGGTCAAGGACCTTCCGCCGAACCCCGCGAACCGCGTGGCGCTCACCTTCGCCCAGGGCCAGCTCGCCGTGAGCCAGGAAGACCCGCAGAAGAGCGTCCTGGGCTACACGGCCTCGGTGTCCGGCACCCCGTCGGTGTCCCAGACCCCCACCTGGAAGTGCGACGCGAACGTCAACCTGAAGCTGTGCGGGCTCCAGGACGCCCCCGCCGCCCGCAGCGTCGCGACGGGCGACGGCCGGTTCGTCTCGCTGTCGCGCGCCGACGTGGGGGACTGCTTCGGCTGCCGGCTCGCGGTGAACGTGATCGACGCCGCCGCGGGCGGCACGGTGCGGCAGGTGCTGCTGACGAGCCGTACGGATCTGTGGCCGGACCACATCGAGAGCGCCTCGGGCCGGTACGTCCACTTCGTGGCGACCGACCAGTCCTCCACCCGTTCCTTCGTCGCGGACATCGACACCGGGAAGGTCCTGGACGTCGCTCCCACCTCGCCCTCCGTCCTGTGGGGGGCCACGCTCTGGCAGCCGGAGGGAGACAAGGGAGTGGTGGCCGGTACCGACCTGCGGACCGGTCAGATCACCCAGCGGGTGGACCTCGGCTCGGGCTGCCGCCCGTACGAGCTCCAGGTCGCCGGTGGCTGGTTCTACTCCACCTGCTCCTTCTACGGGGACGGCGCCGCCGCCTACCACGTGCCGACCAAGAAGCGGATCCCGCTGCCCTTCACGCCCGAGCGGCACCACGTCCGGCTCGGTGACGGATACGTCGTGCACCAGGCGGGCGCCGGCCTGGAGATCACCAACCTGCGCTCCGGCGCTGCGGTGCGCGAGCCCGACGTCGCCCAGTACGTCAACTCGTTCGGCACCGACTGGACCATCGACCGGTTCGGCGGCCGCCTGGCCTACACGGACGAGAGCGAGACCGTCCACCTGGTCGATCTCGCCGGCAAGACCTCCCCGCTCGCGATGATCGACCAGGACCTCGCCGCCACCGTGGACTTCAGGCAGGCGAAGACCTGGCAGGCCCGCTGGTGGCTGTCCAAGCCGGTCGCGTCCTGGAAGCTGATGGTGCGCAACAAGACGTCCGGCATCACCACGGTCGTGCGCACCGGCGGCGAGGCGCGCGGCGTGATCGCCCCCGCGTGGGACGGCAAGTCCCCGACGGGAACGTACCTCTTCACCGGCGACTACGAGTGGACGCTCGTGGCCCGGCCGGCCGACGGCCAGGGCGCCGAGGTCAGGACCTCCGGCTCGGTCCGGGTGACCGGTGTCCCGTCCGCCGCCCGACCCCCGGTGCGCCGGTGAACTGACGGCGACAGGCCGGTCAGTCGATACCCGATCGGCTGACCGGCGCTGTCCGGCTATGCTCTGGGGTGAGCACCTGGAGGGCCATTAGCTCAATTGGCAGAGCAGCGGACTTTTAATCCGTTGGTTGTCGGTTCGAGTCCGACATGGCCTACCGCTCGCGGGCGGGGGTCAACCCCTCTGACCTGCTACTTAGCGCCTCGATTGGCTTCGGCTGATCGAGGCGCTTCGTCGTTCGGGGCCCCGTGCGGAAGCGATGCGGGAGCGGCGGTGCTGGAACTCCCGTTCGCCGCCACGGCTGGACGCGCTCGCGGGACGAGCCGAGCGGCTGCCTTATCCACCTCGGGCAGCAGACTCGTGTACGTGTCCGAAGTCAGCGTGATGGTGGAGTGCCGCAGCGTCTCCTTGATGGTGTGGAGGTCGCCACCGCCGGCGTGCGTGAGGGTCGCTGTCCCGTGGCGCAGGTCCCGGAGGTTGATGGGCGGCAGGCCGATCTCCTCGTACAGGCGCCGGAACTCCTTCAAGACGGTGTCCGGATGCAGCCAGGTGCCGTCCTTCCTTGGTGAAGACCTTCCCCGTGGCCAGCCCTTCCCCCACTTGAGGCGCTCTTTGTTCTGGCGGACCTTGTGCGCCCGGAGAACGGCCACGGTGTCGTTGTCCAGGCCGATGGTGTTCGCGCTGGAGTCCGTCTTCGGCTCCGACTCGTACGGTGTCCATCCGTCCTGCACGATCTCGCTCGCGACGGTGAGGAGTCCGGCGTCCAGGTTCACGTGCGTCCAGTCCTGGCCGACGCCCTCGCCCCGCCGCAGTCCGCGGAACGCGATCGTGTGGAAGAACGCGTACAGGCGGTGGTCTCACGCGTGGTCGAGGAGAGCCCCGAGCTGCGCCGGAATCCCACTCACTAGGCTGCGCGGCGATGGAGTGCCGGTGTTCTTCGAAGCTCCACCGCCTGCGCCGCGCCTTTAGGCTTGTGTGCTGGTACAGGTGCGCCGAACGACGGGTCAGTTGGCTGATGCCTCTGCGGCGAGGCGGGCCCGCTTCTCGGCACGAGGTTCGGCCTTCCAGCCCGGCAGCATCGCCGACAGCATCGGTTCGCTTTCGATCTTCCGCTGGGTAAGTCTCATGCCTTCGTCGATGACTGCGTCCCACTTCTCTGTGGCGAGCCCGACTCGGCAGGGCAAGTCCTTGATGATCTTCTCGTCCACGGTCAGGTAGTTCGACGCCTGGCTCCTCGCCCCACGGGCCGAAGGCACGTAGGCGTCGGCGCCAGCCTGCTGAGGAAGCAGCGAGATGAGGACCGCGTCCCCGTCCTCTGCGATCCTCCGGGCCGCCTTGTGCGCCGCCGAGACCTCCGTCTTGGAGGGTTCCCGTTCCAACACCTTGATCAGGGCGTTGCGGATGCTGACTGTGTCCCGACTGGCCAGGGCATTCTGTAGGGCCTGGCGAAAGGTCTCCGTCACCGATGTCATGACCGCGATTTTCGCGACTGGTTGGCCCGAGACCGTCCGCATGAGGACAGTGCCAGCTGTGGGTTCCCCCGTACGGCAGATATGTACGGGGTGTGGTCGTCGAATGTACGCAGGCTTGGGACCCGCCGGCGGAGGAGCGCTGACAGGCTTGCGGAGTCAGAAGCCGGTGCCTTGCAGCTGGCCCTTCTCCGCCTGGGGGGGGCAACCGTAGGGTGCGTCCGCCCGTGGCCGAGGCGTTGCGGATGTACCAGCAAGGGGCCCATAAGCCGCGGTCCTTCCGCTACGCCGTTTTGTTCATCGTCGGGATCACCTGGTGGAGCCTGATCACCAAGCCGGTACTGAAGGGTGCGTTCAACCAGCCTCAGATAGATACACGCGCCCACACCAGGGATGCTGCCGTCTACCCCGCGTTGGCCAATCTCCTACTCACCATCATCGAGCGATACGTAGACGGTGACCTTGCCGCACTTCTCGACGAGGAGGAAGTTACAGATGCCAAGCTGGGTGGGGTCGAGCCTGTCCGGCGCCGCGAACGGCTGCGGCTCGTCGCCTTCATCCTGTTGACCGTGGCCGGATCGATTGGTGTGGTTGCCCTCGGAACGCCTGACGCCGCGCAGTCGCCGGCGATCATCGCAGACTTACCGCCCTCGCCTGGGCCGTAGCGGCGCGATCTGGAAAAGACCCTGTGCGCTCCCCGAAGTCGTCGAACATGGACGAGGCAGCATGAAGTGCCGAGGCAAAAAGCGAGCGATGAGAACGAGGACGGCGTGACTGAAGTCGAGCGCATGATCGAGAATGCGCAAGCAGCGATGGCGGAAGAAGTTTTCGAGGAGGTGCTGAGAGCCCAGGCCGATGTCGACCCGACCGACCTGCCCGCGCTGCTGGACCTGCTTGCGTTGGGGCTGACGAACGGCTCATGGCGCAACAGCTGCGTGGAGGAGTGGCATGCCGAGGGGCGGCTCTCCGACGGCGACATGATGAGGATCAACAGCCACACGACCTTCGGCATACGTCAGCGGCTTCGAGGCTGGTGCAAGGAGCTCGACATCACCTCCGGCAGCAGCGAATCACTTGCGAAGGTCACGTTGGAGGACGTTAACGTCCTCACGCATCGCCTCTTCCGTTGGCTGACCAATCCTGAACGTAGGCTCCCGACAGGCATGACCCTGGGCGAGCTGGCGTCGATCCGTGAAGACCTCGCAGAGTACGAGGACCATGCGGAGGGCGCACTGGGAGCGTTCGAGGGTCAGATGGAGAGAAGAGGAGTCCGTCACGGCCTGCTCTACACGGCCGGCCACGGCGCCTTGGCCTGCTCGCAGTGGTGGGCCCACCCCCGTTGGCCCGGACGAGTCGACCTATACATCTCCGTACTCGACAATCCAGCGAATCGGCACTGGGGCACGGATGGCGAGCGCCTTCAGCGTCTGGGTCCCGAGCCGACCGCCGTGAAGGATCGCGCTGCCCTGCGGAGGACTCTCCTAGACACGCCCTGGAAGCTCGACGCGGAGGCGGCTCAGTGGATCACCAACTCCGGAATCGGATACTTGATGCCGGTGACCTGAAGCTCACCTGCCAGTCGCAGATGAGCTCGCCCTGAGCGGATGCTGGCCCTATCGCCGTCCTGGCTGGTGGGACGGTCGAGAGGGTGCCCGGCTGGGTCTGAGGTGCTGATCTACGGCACAGAACGAGGCCTCGTCGAGCGGATCCCGGCTGATCACGACCGTGAATGCAGTCGCGGCAGCCAGGTAATGTGGAGAGCCGTTTCGGTGGCTCGCTCCTCGGGCAACAGGAGGTTCACCCGTTGTTCAGCCCCGTCTATCTGGTTCGAGATGGCGGTGCGCCACTGACGGTGGACGCCCGCAGCGTCGAATATGCGGTCGTCGATGTCGAGACCACCGGCCTGGACTCGGCCCGTGGGCATCGCGTGTGCGAGATAGCCGTGGTGCGGATGCGATCCGACGGCAGCGTCCTCGAGGAGTTCTCCACACTGGTGAATCCGCAGCGGGCAAGTACACGCGAGGCCCGCGATGTTCACGGCATCAACGATGCGGAGACGGCCGGAGCGCCGCTGTTCTCGGAGATCGCCGGCACCCTCCTGCGCCTGATGAGCGGGGCGGTGGTGGTGGCCCACAACATGCCCTTCGAGAGCGCCTTCCTGCAAGCGGAGTTCGCGCGGCTGGGACTTGATTCCCTCCGGGCGCCGGGCCTGTGCACCAAGGTCGCCTTCCGTTGCCAGTCGGAGTTCCTCGGCTACAAGCTGATGGGCGTGGTGAAGAGCCTGTCCGGTGAGTGGCCGTGGGTGAACCACTCCGCGCTCGCGGATGCCCGCAGCGCAGCCGCTTCGTTGGCCGCGCTGCTGATGAGTGCCCCGGACCGGCTGCGTCTGACCAGTGTGAGTACGCCACCTCTGCCGACTCTTCCCGAGGCACGACGCATGAGGCCGCGGGGCTTCGGGTGGGGGAAGCGCGGGGCCCTTCAGGCATACCTGCCGTTCTCTTCGCGGATCGCTCCGGACCCCGAGGGGGCGCGGGAGTACGAGCGGCTGCTCGCGGACGTCATCGCCCGGGGTCAGTTCACCAACGCTGTCATCGACGAGCTGGCCGTGGCGGTCCTTGCCGCCGGCTACGACCAGCAGTCGCTGCTCGCCGCCCACCGCAACGTATGGCGCACCGCGCGCACCGCCGATCACGAACCGCCTACGGACTCGCTCTCGCGGACGTATCGGATGCTCGCCGAACGCCTGCGGGTTCCCGAGCTGGCAGCAGAGTTGCCGCGGATCCGCGATGAGCTGCGGCACGTCAGGCTGGCCACGGTCGGGGACGACCCCTCTGTGACGGCACTGACCGGGTGGGCGACCCGGTACGGGGCATCGGTCTACAAGACCTTGTCACCAAGCGTGACGATGGTGGTCACCGCGGATCCAGAGCGGGCTGCGCGCCGCAAGCCGGTGCAGGAGCACGGTCTCGTCGTGCGGACACCCCGAGAAGCGGAGGCTGAACTCCGCCGACTGATCGAGGCGGCACCCGTACGCGCCCAGGTCTCCCCGCCCCCGGCCAGCACCTCGCTGAACCTGGCCTTCCCTGGCCCCCTCACCGCCGAGAGCTGGCGCACGCGTGAGCTTCCGTACGAACTGTGCGACGGCGAGTTCGTGCGCCCTGTTCGCCAGCTGGCGGAGCACGCTGTGAACCCTGCCGTCAGCTGGGTGCACTTCAGCCGGACACCGCAGCCCACGCTGGTCATTGATCATCGGCGTGTGCCGGAGAGCTCCCGTTGGGATCTGGACGACGCGCTCCACTACCTCCCCAAGGAGCCTCAGCTCAAAGTGCGCCACGAAGGGCGGCGCCAGAGGTGAGGTGCTCACGCAGACGTCGAACGCGCAGGTCAGAGCACACGTGATGCGGGAGCATTTTTGCGGGAGCGGACGCCCTTGGCCGGTGTGCTCGCGGGCGGGGGCGAAGCCTCCTGTCCGGCGCCCAGCGCCCCTTCCGGTTCCGGCCGGAGGGGGCGCTCGGTCGTTTCCGGCCGGCCCGCGCGAGCGGACGTCCCGTCATTCCCCGGGGACGGGCCGGAAAACCCGGTGAACCTCCCGGCCGGCGCGGGTAGCGTCGCCGCCCGTGACTCCAGTTCTGCGCACCGAACGCCTGCTCCTCGACCCGTACGTCCCCGAGGACGAGGAACGCTTCGTGGCCCTCTTCCAGGACACCCGCGTGTCCCGGTGGATGGGGGACGGCCCCACCACGGAGGCCGAGGACCGGGCCCTCTTCGGGCGGGTCTTCACGAAGGTCTACGCCGAGGACCTCTTCGACGTCTGGGCCGTGCGGCGGGGCGGCGAGCTCATCGGGCACGCCGAGATCAAGCGGACCGACGAGGTCGACGGTCACGAGATCATCTACGCCCTGGCCTCCGGGGCCTGGGGATCGGGCCTCGGCACCGAGATCGCGGAGGCGATCGTCGCGTACGCCTTCGCCACCCTCGGCCTGACCGAGGTGCACGCCACCGTGGCCGCCGCCAACACGGCCTCCCTGAGCCTGCTGAACCGCATCGGCTTCACGCACGTCCGGGACCTCCGGGAGGACGACGGCTCCACCACCCGTGTCCTGACCCGCCGGCGCACACCCGCGGACGCCTGATCCACAACCCCCCGTACGCACGAGCGCCCCACCCGGTCCGACCGGGTGGGGCGCTCGTGCGTACGAGGGGTGTGGATCAGGCGGAGAGGCCGCGGCGACGGCGACCGAGCCAGGCGGCGGCCGCGCCGAGCACGACCAGGGCGGCGGCGAGGCCGGCGTACAGACCGGTGGAGGAGCCGGCGCCGGTGTGGGCGAGGGAGCCGGTGGCCGTGGCCGTGGTCGTCGTCGTGGTCGTGCCGGTGGTCGTCACGTTGCCGTTGCCGGTGGAGGTGGCGACGGCCGGCTGCACCGAGGGGGCGGTGGAGGGAGCGGTGGACGGGGTGGTGGAGGGGGTGTCGGTGGGCACCGTCTCCGCGAACGGGACGAGCGGGAACTGCACGGAGCCGGTCTTGAGCGGGTAGGAGTTGCCCTCGGCGTGACGGACCTCGGCCTCCATCGTGATCGTGGTCTTCTTCGTCAGCTCGGTGTGGTTGCCCAGGCTGACCCGCAGCGGCAGGGTGTGGACGCCGTCGGCGGCGCCGAAGCCCTTGGGGATCCGCGGCAGCTCGTAGCGGCTGTCCTCGGCCTTCAGTTCCTGCCAGCGGCCGTCGAACAGGGCCTGCACGTGGAAGTCGGCCTCCTGCTCGCCCGGGTGGGACAGGCTCAGGCTGGTCGCGAGGGCGGTGCCGAAGGTGCCGTCGCCGGTGGCCTGGTAGTTCAGGTCCAGGTACGCGCGCTGCTCCTGGCCGTCCTTGCCGGAGCTGATCTGCTTGAACCAGGTCTTCAGCTCGCCGGTCTTGATCTGCGGGTCGACCTTGAAGGTGTGGGAGTCCGCGCCGCCGGGGGCGACCGAGTTGTTGTAGCTGGCGGCGCTGAGGCTGAAGTCCCCGTCGTTGGTGGGGTAGTTCGCGCCGAGGCCGATGGTGACCTTCCAGGTCATCTTGCCGTTGGCGGGGATGTCGAAGCCGCCCTTGTCGCCGCCCGGCTCGCCGGCGGCGGGGAAGAAGGTGCCCTGCCACCCGCCGTCCTGCTGGCCGATCGAGGACGCGGTCGCCGGGGCGTCCACCGCCTCGACCTTGAAGACGACGTCGTCCTTCTTCAGCCGGCTCGGGCCGGTCGGGTCCACGAGCATCCACGGGTTGTACGTGACGGCCTTGCCGGTCGGGTTCTTCACCGTCAGGTCGAAGGACTCGGTGGCGCCGCCCCGGGTCAGCGGGCCGCTCGGGACGGGAGCGCCCATCTCCGTACGCAGCACGGCGTGGTCGTCGGTGGCGGGTGCGGCGGACGCGGCGGTGGCCGAGAGCGGCAGCAGAGTGGTGACAACGCCGGCGACGACTGCGATGGCGGCTGCGGTGCGAACGGACATGGTGGACTCCCCCCGGGAATCACAGGGGCATCGGCAGAGGGCCGAGCCGGTTGGTGTGGTGGTCGTCGCCCGGCCGGTTCGTCTTCCCCCTGGCCTTGGCGACAGGTGAATCATCGCCCGCGCCCGATCCCGGAACGATCCCCGCAGTGTCACCGGCGTGCAACAGAGATGATCTTGACTCGACGGATGCCCGTACTGGACCGGTTTTAGGGCTTTGACCTGCGGTGATGTCGATTCGCGGGTGGGTCGGCGGTTAATTGGCGAAGGGGTCCCCCCGGATGGCGTAGAGTTGTGTTTACCGACGCGGGGTGGAGCAGCTCGGTAGCTCGCTGGGCTCATAACCCAGAGGTCGTAGGTTCAAATCCTGCCCCCGCTACTCAGTACGAAGGCCCGGTTCCCCTTGGGGAGCCGGGCCTTCGTCGTTTCCCGGCCCTGCGGTTCCGGTTGCGGTCCGCTCCTCACGCGTCCTCACGCGTCCTCACGCGTCGTCACCCGTCCGGCCGCCGCCGGGTCGCCGTCCGCCCGCTCCTGCCGCCAGCCTTGAGGGGCGAGGCGGCGGCGGGCCCGCATCCGTACGAGGGATCCGGGCGGCAGGAGAGCAGCGTGGCGGGGCTGGGCCGGCAGGGCAACGGTGGGCGCGCGGGCGGTGGCGGGCGCGGCGACGGGAGCGGTCCGGCCCGGCAGGTGGCCCGGGTGCTGCCGGGTGCGCTGATCGGGCTCGGAACGGTCTTCAACCTGCTGACCCCGCCCAGTTTCACCGGATCCCCCTTCTTCTCCGCGGCCCCGCTGGTCGCCGCCCCGCTGTACACGTTCCGGGCCACGGTGCTGACCGGCCTCCTGGCCTCGCTCGCGGTGTTCCTGCTGCAGCTCCGCAACGGCACCGGCTGGAAGGTAGAGGCGCTGACCGAGCTGGTCACCGTGGTGACCGTGTCCGGGCTGGCGCTCCTGATCAACCGGGTCGTGCGGCGCAGCGGCGAGCAGCTCGCCTCCGCGCGCGGGATCGCCGAGGCCGCGCAGCGGGCGGTGCTGCCGAAGCCCGCCGAGCGCATCGGGGGGCTGCACGTCTGCGCCTGGTACGAGGCCGCGCAGGCCGACGCCTTCATCGGCGGGGACCTGTACGCCGTCCAGGACACCCCGTACGGAGTGCGTCTGGCGGTGGGCGACGTACGGGGCAAGGGGCTGGGGGCGGTGAAGGTGGTGGCGGTGGTCCTCGGCGCGTTCAGGGAGGCGGCGGAGACCGAGCCCACGCTGGAGGCGCTGGCGCAGCGGCTGGAGCGGGCCCTGGCCCGCGAGGGCACCCGGCGCGACGGACTGGACGCGGTCGAGGGGTTCACGACGTGCGTGCTCGGGGAGATCCCGCCGGGCGCGGGGGTGCTGCGGTTGCTCAATCGGGGGCATCCGGAGCCCCTGCTGCTGCACGGGAACGGGGAGCTGGCGGTCCTCGCCCCGGCGGAGCCCGCCCTGCCGCTCGGCATGGGGGAGCTGGGCGGCCGGCCGGACCGGGCGCAGGAGTGGGCCTTCCCCGCGGGCACCACCCTGCTGCTCTACACGGACGGGCTGAGCGAGGCCCGGGACCGGGCGGGCGACTTCTACGACCCGGCGGCCCGGCTGCGCGGACGGGTCTTCCCGGGGCCGCACGCCCTGCTCAGCGCGCTCAGCAGTGATGTGCGCCGGCACACGGGCGGCGGGGCCACGGACGACATGGCGCTGCTCGCGGTGGGCCGGCCGGCGCCGCGGCAGCCGGAGCGGCGCAGGACCGTGCCCGTGGTGCGCCGGGGCGACGATACGTAACAGAACGTGTTCGAAGTGACGCTCTCTGCAAGGTTATTGACAAAACGTCATGTTCCGGGTGTGGCCGAAGAGGTGGGGGAGTCGCTTGATTTTTGCCCTGGTTGAGTAGTTTTTGTAGCGAAAAGGCCTGGCCAGAGCCAGCCATTGAGTGGCCGATTGCTGCGAACGATCAAGCGCAACAGCTTGGAATCACTCCCCTGCGTCTATTACCTTTCGATAACGCAGCGCGGTCGTCCCAGCCGTCGCAAGAGACGGCGCCGTGCGCGTGCGCGTCCATAGGAGTGTGCCCCGGTGGCCTCCAACTTGCCTGCCCCTGAAGGCACCGAGATCCAGGAGCCGCCCACCGCGGGTGCCTGGGGCGAGTGGAACCCCACCGAGGACTCGGTCCGTCCGGTCCGCGGGAAGCACCGGATCGCCAAGCAGCGCGGGGGACTTGCGCGCAGCTCCACGGTGCTCGGCGTCGGCGTCATCGCGGCGGTCGGCGCCGGCGGTATCGCCCACGCGCAGGACCGGCCCCAGGTCGCGATATCCCTGCCGTCGATGTCCGATCTGACCGACCTGCCCGACCTGATGTCCGGCGACAACTCAGCGCGGTCGGACGGCGGTTCCGGGTCGGCGGCCCAGGCGGCCGCACGGACGGGGATCATCGCGCAGCAGAACGACAGCGGCGCCGACGCCGGTGAGGCGCTGCGCAACCGGATCCTCCAGCAGGCCGAGTCCCAGCAGGGCGCCGCCGAGGCGAAGGCCCGGGCGGACGCCGAGCGGGCCGCGCAGGAGGCCGCCGCCCAGGAGGCCAAGGACAAGCTGGAGGCGGCCCGCCAGGCGGCCGAGGAGGCCAAGGTCCAGGCCGAGGCTAAGGCCGCGGAGGAAGCCGAGGCCGCGAAGAAGGCCGCCGAGGCCAAGGCCGAGCAGGAGCGCGCCAGATCGGCCGGCGGCTACTCCCTGCCGACCTCCGCCTACACCCTCACCTCGCACTACGGGGACTCCGGCTCCATGTGGTCCTCCGGCCACCACACCGGCCTCGACTTCGCGGCCCCGACCGGCACCCCGGCCAAGGCGGTGGGCGCCGGAAAGATCACCTCGGCCGGCTGGTCCGGCGCGTACGGCTACCGGATCGTGCTGCAGCTCGAGGACGGCACGGAGGTCTGGTACTGCCACCTGTCCTCGATGTCCGTGACCTCGGGCGCGGTCGGCGCCGGCGAGACCATCGGCCGCGTCGGCGCCACCGGCAACGTCACCGGACCCCATCTCCACCTGGAAGTACGCAAGGGCGGCTCGACGATCGACCCGCTGGCGTGGCTGGAGTCCAAGGGACTGAACGTCTGAGGCCCGGCTCCGCCCGCCGCGGCACGGGTACGGCGGGCAGCGCGGCCACGGGCGCGGGGACGGCCAGGGGGATCCGCAAGGGGTCGAACGACGGCGGCAGCAGCTCCTCCATGACCGCCGCGCGGGCCAGCGCCGGGCCCGCCGTCGCACGGCGCTGCCAGAGCCGGTGCAGCAACTCCCGTTCCCGGCCGGCGAAGTCCGGCTCCCCCAGCGGGCCGCCGCGGCGCGCCCGGTTCCGCAGCAGGGCCAGGGCCGCCGCGTCCGCCTCGTAGCGGGCGACCGCGCGTCCGGCGGCCCGGCCGCCGCTGCGCCGGGCCAGGGCGCGGGCCAGTGACCGGGCCGGCATCGAAGCCAGCGCCGGCACCTCGGCGGGGCCGATCCAGCCGGCGGCCGCGTACACCGCCAGCTCCCCGGACACGACCCGCAGCCGGCCGCGCCGTATCCGCACCGCCAGCCACACGAGCAGCCCGAACGCCGGGACCATCACGAAGGCGTAGACCGTGTAGAAGCCGTGGTCCCCGAACCGCGAGGAGCCGTTCCACAGCGCGTGCATGCCCATGGCCGGCGCCAGGCCGAGCAGCGGCAGGCAGATCCTGCGGGAACGGCGCGCACTGAGCGCGGCCGCGCCGAAACCGAGCCCGGTGAGCACCGTGAACAGCGGGTGCGCGAACGGCGACAGCACTATCCGGACGAAGAAGGTCGCCGCCGTCACCGACTCCAGCACGCCGGAGCCCTCGGCGAGGTCCTCACCGTAGGCGTTGCCGAGGTAGAGGATGTTCTCGGTGAAGGCGAAGCCGGTGGCGGTGAATCCGGCCACGACGAAACCGTCGGCGGGACCGGTGAAATGGCGTCTTCGGAAGACGAACACCAGCAGCAGGGCCGCCGCCTTGGCGCTCTCCTCCACCACCGGGGCGACGGCCACCGAGCCCAGGTGATCCGCGTCGGAGGGGTCGGCGGTGGCCGCGGCTATCCACTCGGTGGCGAAGTTGTTGGCCAGTATCGCGATCAGCGCCGCCGCGCAGGCGCCCCAGCCGAAACAGAACAGCAGCTGCGGCCAGGGCGCGGGCGCGGCCCGGCCGAGCCACCGGAAGGACGCCATGAGCGGCGCCACCGGCACCAGGGCCAGGCCGAGACCGACGAGGAAGCCCGGGGTGCCGGTCTGCTCCCGCACGAGTTCGAGGATCGAGATGCCGGTGACGGCGAGCAGGACGAGGAGCACGCACGTGCGGACCGTGCCCGACGGACGTGCGAGCACAGCGAGGAGCGCTCGGAACACACCATGACCCTAGCGATCCGCTCTGACACGCGCCGTGACGTTGTCAGTTCTCCCTGCGACGGAAGAGCAAGTCGTGTACGACGTGGCCCTTGTCGAGGCCCTGTCCCTCGAAGCGGGTGAGCGGCCGGAACGCGGGGCGCGGCGCGTAGCCGCCGTCGGCCTGCGTGTTCTCGAAGTCCGGGTGCGCGGTGAGGACTTCGAGCATCTGCTCCGCGTACGGCTCCCAGTCGGTCGCGCAGTGCAGCACGGCCCCGGGCGCCAGGCGGGTGGCGGCCAGCGTGAGGAACTCGGGCTGGATCAGCCGGCGCTTGTGGTGGCGGGCCTTGGGCCAGGGGTCCGGGAAGTACACGCGGATCCCGGCCAGCGAGTCGGCCGGCAGCATCTCGCGGAGCAGGATGATGGCGTCGCCGTTGGCGACCCGGACGTTGGTCATCCCGCCGCGCTCGGCGAGGGCGAGGAGGTTGCCCTGCCCGGGGGTGTGCACGTCGGCGGCCAGGATCCCGGTGCCGGGGTCGTCGGCGGCCATCTGCGCGGTGGCCTCGCCCATGCCGAAGCCGATCTCCAGGACGACCGGGAGGCCGTCGAACATCGCCTTCAGGTCGATGACCTCGTGACCGTCGATGTCCAGGCCCCAGGTGCCCCACAGCCGCTTCAGGGCCTCGCCCTGACCGGTGGTGACCCGGCTGCGCCGGGGCTGGAAGCTCCGGATCCGCCGCTCGTGGTGCGAGCCGGCCGGATCCGGCGAGGGCCCGTCGGGGAAGCGGGGCTCGGTCCGCCACTTGGGCGGCACGTACGAACTCGCCTCCGGCGCGGCGTCCGGGAGGCTGGGCGGCTGGGGATTCAGGGACTCAGACACAATGCCGTGATTCTACGACTTCCGGCCTGCCCGGCGTTTTGCGGGCGCGGGCGGGCAGCGCGCGTACGGGGTCGGGGGCGGAGCCCCCGGAAGCGGCGCGGCACCGGTAACAGCACCGGCACCGGCACCGCTCAGGCCGAGCCGAGGGTTCGAAGGGCCCGGGAGGCGATCTCGCGGCCGATCGGGAGCGAAGCGGTGGCCGCCGGCGAGGGGGCGTTCAGGACGTGGACCGTGCGCGGGGCGTCGCGGATCAGGAAGTCGTCCACCAGCGTCCCGTCGCGCAGGACGGCCTGCGCGCGGACCCCGGCCGCCGCGGGCCGCAGGTCCGCCGCGGTGACGGCCGGCAGCAGCCGCCGTACCGCCCGGGTGAAGGCCTGCTTCGACAGCGAGCGGTGGATCTCGCCCGTCCCGTACCGCCAGTGCCGTGCGGCCATCCGCCAGGACCCCGGCCAGGCGAGCTCGTCCGCGAGGTCCCGCGGCCGCACCGTCGACCAGGCGTAGCCCTCGCGGGCCAGCGCCGGCACCGCGTTGGGTCCGACGTGGACCCCGCCGCCGATGCCCCGGGTGAGGTGGACCCCGAGGAAGGGGAACGCCGGATCGGGCACCGGGTAGACCAGCCCGCGGACCAGTTCGGGGCGGGCCAGGTCGTAGTACTCGCCCCGGAAGGGGATGATCCGCATCCCCGGGTCGTCCCCGGCCAGCCGGGCGATCCGGTCGCACTGCAGGCCCGCGCAGTTCACCAGCACCCGCGCCCGGACCACCAGCCCGGACGTGGTGCGGACCGCCACCGCCGAGGCGCGGCGGGAGATCAGGTCCACCGCGCCGCCGTAGACGATCTCCGCGCCCGAGGACTCCGCCAGCTGGGCGCTCACCCGGCCGTAGTCCACGATCCCGGTGCTGCCGACGTGGATCGCGGCCAGGCCCCGGACCTCCGGCTCGTACTCGCTGATCTGCGCCGGTCCCAGCTCGCGCACCGGGATGCCGTTCTCCCGGCCGCGCTGGACCAGGGCGTGCAGCCGCGGCAGCTCCTCCCGCTCCGTGGCGACGATCAGCTTGCCCGTCACCTCGTGCGGAATCCCGTGCTCCGCGCAGAACTTGACCATCTCGGCGGCGCCGCGCACCGCGAAGCGCGCCTTCAGCGATCCCGGGCGGTAGTAGATCCCGCTGTGGATCACGCCGCTGTTGCGGCCGGTCTGGTGCCGGGCCGGGCCCGGTTCCTTCTCCAGGACGACCACCTTGGTCCCCGGAGCCAGGCTCGACAAGGCATGCGCCGTCGACAGGCCGACGATCCCGCCGCCGATCACCAGCACATCGCAGTCCACGCCCACGCCGCCGCCCACGCTGACACCTCCCACCCCTGCATACTGCACCCCGGCACCGACAACGAGGTCACGCGGGTCCCGGGGCCCGCCTTCCGATCAGGTCCTACGCCGGCGCGACCAGCAGCGGCCGGGCCCGTTCGCGCAGCTCCGCGACGCGCGGTTCGTCCCCGTACGGTTCCAGCCGGTGCAGCAGGTCCCGTACGTATTCGGTCGTCCGCGCCGAGGAGATCCTGCCCGCCACCTCCACGGCCCGGGTGCCCGCCGCGCACGCCGCGTCGAGATTGCCCGACTCCAGCTCGGCGACCGCGCTCACCACCAGCCGCAGCCCGTGCGAGCGCACGTACTCCTCGGTGGGCCGGGACAGCGCCTGCTCGGTGAAGCGCCGTACCTGCCGGGGCAGTTTCAGATCCCGGTAGCATTCTGCAGCATCCGCCGCGAAACGGTCGTACGAGTAGAAACCCAGCCAGGTCGGATCCGGATCGCCTTCCCGGGACCGCTCCAGCCAGCCCTCCGCCGCCCGCAGTGCCGCTCCGGCGGCCGCCGAATCGCCCGCCTTCGCGTGCGCCCGCGCCTCGACCAGCCGGAAGAAGCTCATCGTGCGGGCGGTGGCCAGGCCGCGGTTGCGCTCGACGGCCGCCTGCGCGAGGTCCACGCCCTCGTCCGGGAAGTCCCGGTAGGTCGCCTGCAGGGACATCGAGGCCAGCACGTACCCGCCGAGCGGTACGTCCGCGGCCGCGCGGGCGAGCCGCAGCGCCTGGATGTAGTAGCGCTGGGCGGCCTCCTGCTGGCCGGTGTCGAAGGCCATCCACCCGGCGAGCCGGGTCAGTTCGGCGGTCGCGCCGAACAGGGCGCGGCCCACCTCGTCCGTGTAGGAGCCGAGCAGCAGCGGCGCCGCGTCCACCCGCAGGCACTCGGGGACCATCGACGAACGCCAGTCCCCGCCGCCGTACTTGGAGTCCCAGCGGCGCGCGTCCTCGGCGGCCTCGCGCAGCTTGGTCACATCGCTGTGGCCCACGCGCTGCCCGTGGTCGCGCGGCGTTTCGGCGCCGGGCTGCGCGGGCACAACGGTGGACGGCGGGCCCGGCGCCGGACCTGCCATCGGGCCTGTCGCCGGCCCTGTCGTGCGGCCTTCCGGGGAGGGCCGTGCACCTGGCGCCGTCGCCTCGTGCGCCGGAGCCGGAGCCGGCGTCACGTGCGTCGCCGCGTCGTGAGCCGAGGGGGTGGCAGCAGGTACGGGGCTCTGCGCCGCGGGGCCGTGGACCGCCGGGCCGTGCGCGCCGGGGCCGTGGGATTCCCGGGCCACCGAGCCGTCGGCGGGAGATATCAGCCAACGCGAGGCGGGCGTCGCGTACGCCGCCACCGAGAAGGAGCCCGCGAGCGACTGCCAGATCCCGCCACCGCCGCGCCGTCCGGCGAGGTCGAGCCGGTAGAGGTCGGTGGCCGAGCGCACCGCCGCGCCGACGTCGCGCGGGAAGGCCAGGCCGACCTCGGGCGCGGGGTCCGCGTCCGCCAGTCCGATCTCGTGCAGCGGCACCGGCCGCCCCAGCTTCGCGCCGATGGCGGCGGCGATCAGGTGCGGGGCGGCGCCCTGCGGCACCATCCCCTTCGACACCCACCGGGCCACCGACGTCTTGTCGTACCGAAGCGTCAGGCCGCGCTGTGCGCCGAGGTCGTTGACCCGCCGGGCCAGCCCGGCGTTGCTGATGCCCGCGAGGGCGAGGACGGCGCCGAGCTTCTCATTGGGCTCGCGGAGCTCCCTGGACATGCGCCACCCCTCGTCACACGCGGAACGCATACGCCGCCGGGGCATAGGCGCCCGGCATTTCGTAAACCCAGCGTAGTTCCCCGCCTCCCAAGCGTTAAGGCCCTTACTTCCGTATGGCGGGATTGTTGTCCGTTTGCACAGTCCGCCCCGGGCTCGGTGGCGGGGCGCACGTGTCATCGCGTGCTCCGCCCGTGTGGCCGTGCGCCCGCCCGTGCGCTCTGGCCGGTCCGGGGGCCCGGCGATTCGATGTGCGGTGCGTGGGTCGGCCCGCTGCGCGGTTCGGGCGGGCCGGGGGATGCCGCTACCTCAATCCCCGCGGGTGGCGGAACGGTCCGGGGGGCGGATTCCGCCTCCCGGACCGCGCCCGCGCACCGGGCTCCGGCGGCCCGGGAGGACTCTTCCGGCAGCCGAAGAATGGCTGAAAGCGACCTATGGGGCGGTGGGAACGGAACGCCAAATACCGCGTGGCCGGGGCGTGTTCGTTTGCATGTGCGCCCCCTTTAACCACTCTCGCACGCCTGTCCCGTGGCAGCATGGACCCGAGCCACCCGGGGTCCCGCCGGCCGCGCCCTCAGCGCTGACCGTGCTGCCCGTGCCCCGGTCATGTGCCCACAGGCTGGGGAGGCGGCGGTGCGCTGGTTGGTGGGTTGGAGCAGTATCGCCGCGAGCTTCGGCACGGCCGGCCGGGTCAACGGCCACGGCTCGGGCCACGCGTCCGGCCACGGCTCCGGCCACGGCTCCGGCCACGGCTCCGGCCAGGGCGGATACGGCCAGAGCGGATACGGCGATGCGGGCCCGGGCGGGTACGCCGAGGGCGGCGCCCCGCTGCGCGGCGGCCTCGCCGACGCGGCCCACGCGGACGACCCCGGCGCGGACGCCGAACGCACCGTGCACCCGGTGGGCGCCCAGCTCCTCTGGGGCGACCCCGACCCCCTCTGGGCCGTCGGCGACTGGCGCCCCGACGAGATCCGCACGGTCACCGCCGATCCCGCCGACCCCTTCACCCGGCTCGCCGTCCTCGGCTGCTGCGGCGCGACCGACGCCGAGCTGAGGAGGGCCCTCTACGCCGCCCGCGGCGGCGCGCTGCGCCACCTCACCCAGTGGTCCGGCAGTTACACCGCCGTCGTGCAGGCCGGCCGCCGGATCACCGTCGTCGGAGACCTCGCGGGCGCGCGCCCCGTCTTCTACACCCCCTGGGCGAGCGGCACGGCGTACGCCACCGCCGCCCTCCCCCTCGCCGACCTCATCGAGGCGCAGCTCGACATCGGTCATCTCGCCGCCCTCCTGGCCTGCCCCGACAGCCCGGAGGCACTGGGCGACGGCACACCGTACGCCGGGGTGCGCCGCATCCCGCCCGGGCACGCGCTCATCCTGCGCGAGGGCTCCCGCGAGATCACCGGCTACGAACAGGTCGCCTCGCTCGCGGTGGCCGCCCCCGAGGCCGATCCCGAGCGCGCGGTGGAGGGCGTACGGGAAGCGTTGGTGGACGCGGTGCGCGCCCGGCTCACGGCGCCGCGGCATGCTCCCGACACGCTGCCGCCGTACGATCCCGGCCCCGTGCCCGGAATGGGCCCCGCCGACCGGCGCGCGGCCCGCGGCGCCCCGGCCCCCGGGGTCGGCGCCGACCTCTCCGGCGGCAGCGCCTCCGCGACCCTCGCCCTGCTCGCGGCCGGTCTGCCGGGAGCCCCGGGCACCCTGCTGAGCCCGGCCGGGGCGCGGCTGCTCGCGGTCACCTTCAACGACCTGGCCACCCCGCAGGGGCGCGAGGCCGAACTGGAACGGGCCAGGGCCATCGCCGCCGACCCCCGCCTGCACCACGTCGTGGTGGCCGCCGCCGAGGAAGCCCTCCCGTACGCCGATCTCGACGGCCCGCTCACCGACGAACCCGGCCCCTCGCTCGTCTTCGCCGCCCGTGAGCGGCGCAGACTGGCCGCCGGCTCGGCCGACCACTTCACCGGCCACGGCGCCCGGCAGGTCCTCGACGCCCACCCGGCGCGCATGGCCGACCTCCTGATGGACCGCCGCCGACGCCACCTGCTGCGCCCGGTGGCGGCGCTGGCCCGCTCGGCCTCCGCCTCCGGAGCTTCCGGGGAGTCCCTGCTGGTGCCGCTCACCGTGTACTCGGCGGCCCGCAGACTCGCCCGTACGACGTACCGCGCGGGCATGGAAGCCGCCGCGGCCCGGCTCCGCGAGGGCGGGGTCACCGAGCGCGCCTCCGGTCCGGTGGACGCCTCCCTCGCCGCCCTGACCTGGTCACGGCCGGGACCGGCGGCCGGCTGGCTCACGGGCGAGGCCCTGGCGGAAGTGTCGATCCGGCTCACGGTCGCGGCCGGCCGGCCGCCGCTGTCGCTGCGGCCGGGGGAGGCCCGGGCCCGTTCGCTGCTGGCCCGGCACGCCGCCGACCACCGGGTGTTCGAACAGGCCGTGGAGGTCCGCAGCCAGCGCCTGCACGCCCCCTTCCTGGACAACCAGGTCGTACGCGCCGCCCGCGCCCTGCCCGAGTCCCTGCGCGTCCAGCCCGGGGCCCGGGCGGAGATCCTGCGCAGCGTCCTGGCCTCGGCCGGAGTGCGCGAACTCCCGCCGGGCTGGGGCGCCACGGCCCACACCCCGAACGAGACGGCGACCCGGCTGGGGCTGCGCGCCGCCCTGGAAGAGCTGCTGTCGCTCTTCGCCTCGCCGCTGCTCGCGGACGCCGGCCTGATCGAGGCCCGGGTGGTGCGCCAGGCCCTGCTCGACGCGGCGGACGGCCGGCCTGTCCCGCTGGACGGGCTGGCGGAACTCGTCTCGATGGAGCTGTGGCTGCGCCGGCTGCTGGCCCGCCGCGGCACCTGCTGGACGGGGACTTCGACGGCGCGCCGGCGGGCGGTGCCGGAGGGGGTCCCGGTGCACCGCCCGGCGCTGTCCTGAGGCCGCGGGCCCGGGGGCCCGGGACCTGGGCCGGCCGTCGTGGTCCAGCCGTGGGTTCAGTCGTGGTCCAGCCGTGGTCCAGCCGTGGTCCAGCCGTGGTCCAGCCGTGGTTCAGGAGCCGAGCACCAGGGCCGTCGCGATCGCCGGGCCGAAGGCGCCGCCGAGCTGGTAGCAGAGGGTGAACAGGCCGATGGCCGTGGGGCGCTGGGCGTCGGGGACGCTGGATGCGGCGTGCGTGGACAGCACGGCGTTGGCTCCGGTCGCGCCGAACACGCCGCCCATGGTGGCCAGGAGCAGCAGGGGGCCGTGGTTCGCGAAGACCGCGACCAGGGCCGCCAGGGTGCCGATCCCGATCAGCACCGTGCGTACGGCCACCCGCCCCATGCGCGCCGAGCCGGCCGCCAGCAGCCAGGAGAGCGCAGATCCGGTGAGCAGCGCCACGAGCTGACCGGCTCCGGCCGTGCCGGTGTCCCAGCCCGCGCGGTCCGAGACCAGCCGGGGCACGGCGAACAGCAGCGTGAAGTACGAGGTCGACAGCGCGAGCGCCAGCAGCGCGGAGCCGAGGAAGAGGGGCCGGCGGATCAGCGCGGCCGGTACGAAGCCCTCGGGGCGCCGGCGGATGTGGAGCGCGAGCAGGGCGGCGGCGAGGACCGCGGAGCCGAGGGCGACGGCCGGTGCGTGGGGCAGCAGGACCAGGGCCGTGGCCAGCAGCGTCAGCAGTGCGGCGCCGCGTGCGTCGAACCTGCCCTGCGGGGCGGCCGCCGGGGCCTTCGCGTACTTGCCCACCGCGGGCACCGCCAGCAGCGAGACCAGGGACACCGAGAGCGAGAGCCGCCACGAGACGGCGTGCGAGAGCTGGGCGCCGAGGAGCGGGCCGGTGGCGCCGAGCATGCCGAAGCCCGCGCTGATGACGCCCATGCGGCGGGCCGAGCCGGCCAGGCTCATCGCGGACGCCACCAGACCGGCGCCGCCTGCGGCCTGCGCGGCCCGCCCGAGGAGCGTCAGCGGAAGCCAGGGGGACGCGGCGACGAGGAGCGTGCCGCCGAGGAGGAGGGCGCTGGACAGTCGGAGCACCGGCGCCAGGCCGCGGCGGCGCAGCAGTCCGGCGAGCAGGGGGATGGTGACGGCCATGGCCCAGGCGAAGGCGGCGACGAGCCAGGCGGCGGTGGACGTGCCCACCCCGAGGGAGCCGGCCATGTCCGGAAGGATCAGCACGGGGGCGTTGGCCGCGGCGGCGACGGGGGTGGCCAGCAGCGCCAGCCAGAGGACGGGGACGAGGCGGGGCCGGCCGGCGTCGCTGCCGGCGGTGCTGCCTGCGGTGATCGTGCGCTCGGCGGTTGTGCTCGTGGCACTCGTACTGGTGGTCATCGTGGTGCCAGCTCCGATCCGTCTCAAGATTCAGAATCTCAACGTTGAGATAAAATCAGGCAGTCCTCTCAACGTCAAGTGTCTCAACGTTGAGATAGTCTGGGGATCTGGAGCCGTAAGAGGAGGCACAAGAGGATGAGGGCGCGACATGAGTGACGCAGTGGACGCGATCGTCGGCCAGTGGGCGGCCGAGCGCCCCGAGCTGGCGCCGGGCCTGTGGGCCGTCGAGGTGGTGGCCCGCATCCAGCGGATGAACCGCATCATCGACCGGCACCTCAAGGCCTTCGCGGCCGAACGGGACCTGGAGGTCGGCGAGCTCGACATCCTCTTCACCCTCCGCCGCTCCGGCCCCCCGTACGCACTGACCGCCGGCGCCCTCATCCCGGCCGCCATGGTGACCTCGGGCGCGATCACCAACCGCATCGACCGCATGGAGGCCAAGGGCCTGGTCGAGCGGGTCCGGGACGGGCAGGACCGCCGCTCGGTCCGCATCCGCCTCACGGAGCAGAGCCTCGCGCTCACCGAGTCGCTGATCACCGATCACCTCAGCCGCTACGCCGAGCTGCTGGCCCCCCTCGACGCCGCCACCTGCGCCACGGTCGCCGGGGCCCTGCGCACCCTGCTGGAGGACAACGGAGACGTCTCGATCACCTGAACCCGGCCGCGGGGGCAGAATTGGCGGGTGCGGTATCTCATCCTGGGCGTCACCGAGGCGCGCGACGAGGCCGGCGCCCCCTTCCCGATAGGCGGCGCCCGCCTGCGCGCGCTCCTCGCCGCCCTCGCCCTGCGCGCGGGCCGCCGGGCCTCCGTCACCGACCTCGTCGACGACGTCTGGGGCGACGATCCGCCCCAGGACGCGCCCGCGGCCCTCCAAGCCCTCATCGCCCGGCTGCGCCGAGCGCTCGGCGGCCGGGACACCATCACCGCCGAGCCCGCCGGCGGCTACCGCCTGGCCGCCGCCCCCGACGACATAGACCTGCACCGGTTCACCCGGCTCGCGGCCCAGGGCGGCCGGGAGCTGGCCGCCGACCCGGCCGCCGCGGCCCGCACCCTCGCCGCCGCCCTCGCCCTCTGGCGCGGGCCCGCCCTCGCCGACCTGCCCGAGCCCGCCCGCGCGGCCCATGCCGCCGCCCCCGAGGGCCGCCGCTCCACCGCCGTGCGCGACCGCATCGAAGCGGACCTGCGCAGCGGCGCCGCCGCCCCGACCGCGCTCCTGCCGGAGATCGAGGCGCTGATCGAGGCGTCCCCGTACGACGAACCGCTGCGCGCCCAGCACCTGCGCGCCCTACGAGCCGCCGGGCGCCCCGCCGACGCCCTGGCCGCCTACGAACGCACGCGCCGCACCCTGTCCGACGCCCTCGGCACCACCCCCGGCCCCGAACTCACCGCCCTCCACGCCCAGCTCCTGGACCCCACGAACCCGTCGACGCCGCCCCCGCAGCCCGCGGCCCCGCAGGCTTCGGCCGCGCAGCCCGGGCTCCCGCAGGCCTCCGCCCCGCAGGCTTCGGCCCCGCAGGCTTCGGTCGACGGGGCGGCGCGGGGCAACCTCCGGCCCCGCCTGACCTCCTTCGTCGGGCGCGAGCCCGAACTGGCCGCCCTGCGCACGGACCTGGCCCGGCTGCGCCTCGTCACCCTCACCGGCCCCGGCGGTTCCGGGAAGACCCGCCTCGCCGAACACGCGGCCGCCGCCCACCCCGAAGCCGGCTGGATCGTCGAACTCGCCCGCCTCGACCATCCCGCGGCCGTCCCCGGCGCCGTCCTCAGCGCCCTCGGCCTGCGCGAGAACTCCCTGGTCGCCCGGGAGAAAACCGCCGCCGCCGACCCCACCACCCGGCTCGTCGAACACTGCGCGCACCGCAGCCTGCTCCTGGTCCTCGACAACTGCGAGCATGTGATCGGCGCCGCCGCCGAGCTGGCCGAGGAGCTCCTCGCGCGCTGCCCCGGCGTGCAGATCCTGGCCACGAGCCGTGAACCGCTCGGTGTGCCGGGGGAGTCGCTGCGGCCGGTGGAGCCGCTGCCCGATCCCGTCGCGCTGCGGCTGCTGGGTGACCGTGGGGCGGCCGCCCGCCCGGGGTTCCGTATCGACGACGATCCGGCGGCGGCCGCCGAGATCTGCCGGCGTCTGGACGGGCTGCCGCTCGCCATCGAGCTGGCCGCCGCCCGGCTGCGGCTGCT
>NZ_JBEZKE010000016.1:0-194174 GCF_040651555.1 Streptomyces sp. NPDC048424
ACGGCGGCGATGTCGAGGTGTCCGTGGTGGGTGGGGAGGGTGGCCAGGATCTCGGTTTCGGTGGCTTCGATGGCGATCATGGCGCCGCCGGTGGGGGCGGACTGCATCAGCCGGCCACGGGTGGCGACGAGCAGGGCCGCGTCGCCCAGGGTGAGGACCCCGGAGACGTGCGCGGCCGTGAGTTCGCCGAGGGAGTGGCCGAGCAGGTAGTCGGGGGTGAGGCCGTGGTGTTCGAGGGTGCGGTAGAGGGCGACCTCCGTGGCGAAGAGCGCCGCCTGCGTCCACATCGTCTGGTGGAGCGGCGAGGTGGTGGGGTCCTCGTCGCTGAAGAGCAGCGACTTGAGGGAGACGCTCTGCTGGAGGTGCTCGTCGAGATGGGCGCAGACCTCGTCGAGGGTGCGGGCGTAGACGGGGTGGGTCTCGTAGAGCTCGCGGCCCATGCCGGGACGCTGACTGCCCTGCCCCGTGAAGAGGAACGCGGTCTTGCCACCGCCACGACCCGCCGGCGGACCCGCGATCACCTCAGGGGCTTCCTCACCGGCGGCCAGCGCGGCGAGCCCCCGCAGAACGCCGTCCCGGTCCTCCGCGACCACGGCCGCCGAGTGCGCCAGCAGCGCGGGCACATCGGCCAGCGACCGGCCGACGCCGGCCAGTGAGACCTGCTGCTGACCGGCCGGAACCGGCTGCTCCGCACGCTCGGAGACGAAGGCCAGCAGCCGTCCCGCCTGGGCCCGCAGCGCGGCCTCGGTGTGCCCCGACAGCAGCCACGGCGCCGACGGCAGGGGGGCCTGGGCCTCGGTGACGGGCTTCGGCTCGGCCACGGGGGCCTGTTCGAGGACGACGTGGGCGTTGGTGCCGCTGATCCCGAAGGAGGAGACACCGGCCCGGCGCGGCCGGTCCGTCTCCGGCCACGGGGTCGCCTGGGTGAGGAGCGACACCGCTCCCGTGCTCCAGTCCACGTGCGAAGTCGGCCGGTCCACGTGCAGCGTGCGCGGCAGCACGCCGTGGCGCATGGCCATGACCATCTTGATGACGCCGCCGACGCCGGCGGCGGCCTGGGAGTGGCCGATGTTCGACTTGAGCGAGCCGAGGTGCAGCGGACGCTCCGCGTCGCGGTCCTGGCCGTAGGTGGCGAGGATGGCCTGGGCCTCGATGGGGTCGCCGAGGGTGGTGCCCGTACCGTGCGCCTCTACGGCGTCGACATCGGCCGCCGACAGCCCGGAGGCCGCCAGGGCCTCGCGGATCACCCGCTCCTGCGAAGGACCGTTCGGCGCGGTGAGTCCGTTGCTGGCGCCGTCCTGGTTGACGGCGGAGCCGCGGACGACGGCGAGGATCTCGTGGCCGTTGCGGCGGGCGTCGGAGAGCCGCTCCAGGAGCAGGACGCCGACACCCTCACTCCAGGCGGTACCGTCCGCCGCGTCCGCGAAGGACTTGCAGCGGCCGTCCGTCGCCAGGCCGCGCTGGCGGCTGAACTCCACGAACAGATCGGGCACCGCCATCACGGTCACGCCACCCGCGAGGGCGAGGGTGCACTCCCCCTGGCGCAGGGCCTGCGAGGCCAGGTGCAGGGCGACGAGGGAGGAGGAGCAGGCCGTGTCGACGGTGATGGCCGGACCCTGGAGGCCCAGCGTGTACGAGACCCGGCCGGAGGCCACGCTGAGCGTGTTGCCGGTCGTACGGTAGGCCTCCACGGCCTCCGGCGCGTTGCGCAGGTGGGAGGCGTACTCGCTGTACATGGCACCGCTGAACACACCGGTACGGGTGCCGCGCAGGGCGGCCGGGGCGATGCCCGCGTTCTCCACCGCCTCCCAGCTGGCCTCCAGCAGCAGGCGCTGCTGCGGGTCCATGGCCGCCGCCTCGCGCGGGCTGATCCCGAAGAACTCGGCGTCGAACCGGTCGGCGTCGTAGAGGAACCCGCCGTTGCGGGCGTACGAGTGGCCCGCACGGTCCGGGTCGCCGTCGAACAGCCGGTCCAGGGCCCAGCCGCGGTTGGTGGGGAAGGGGCCGATGGCGTCGGTGCCGTCGGCGACGAGCCGCCACAGGTCCTCGGGGGAGCGGGTCTCGCCCGGGTAGCGGCAGGCCATGCCGACGATCACGATCGGGTCCTCGTGATCGGAGGTGCTGCGCACCGCGATCGGCGCACCGGGACGCACGACCTCGGTCTCGCCCGCCAGCTTGGACAGCTCGCCCGTCAAGAACTCGGCGAGGGCGGCCGGGGTGGGGTGGTCGAAGACGGCCGTCGCCGGCAGCGTGACGCCGGTGACCGCCACGACCCGGCGGCGCAGTTCCAGGCCGGTCAGCGAGTCCATGCCGAGGGTCTTGAACGCCGTGTCCTCGTCGACAACGGCCGGGCCGGCGAGGCCCAGCACGGCGGCGACGGTGGTGCGCACGAGCTCACCGACGGTACGCCGGCGGTCGGATACGGGGAGCGCGGCGGTGCGCTCGGCCCACGAGGAACCACCCGTACCGGAGACCGCGGTGGCCGCGGCGGCGCGCCGGCGCGGGGCGCGGACCAGGGTGCGCAGCAGGGCGGGCGCGGACTGGTCGGGGGAGCGCAGGGTCGGCAGGTCCAGATCGGCCGCGGCGAGCAGCGGCTCCGGCGAGACGATGGCGGCGTCGAAGATCTCCATGCCGCGCTCGGCGGAGATCGGCAGCACACCCTTGCGCGCCCACCGCTTGACGTCGAGCTCGCTGAGCCCGCTCGTCATCGTGCTCGCGGTGTCCCAGAGTCCCCAGGCGAGGCTGGTGGCGGGGAGGTTGTGGTGGTGGCGGTGGTGGGCGAGGGCGTCGAGGTAGGTGTTGGCGGCGGCGTAGTTGGCTTGGCCGGGGTTTCCGATGAGTCCGGCGATGGAGGAGAAGAGGATGAAGTGGGTGAGGGGGAGGTGGGTGGTGAGTTGGTGGAGGTGGTGGGCGGCGTCGGTTTTGGGGTGGAGGACTTGGGTGACGTGGTGGGGGGTGAGGTTGTCGAGGGTGGCGTCGTTGAGGGTGCCGGCGGCGTGGATGACGGCGGTGAGGGGGTGTTCGGTGGGGATGGAGTCCAGTAGGTGGGTCAGTTGGGTGCGGTCTGCGGTGTCGCAGGCGGTGATGGTGATGTGGGCGCCTGCTGTGGTGAGTTCGGTGGTGAGTTCGGTGGCGCCGGGGGCGTTGGGTCCGGTGCGGCTGGTGAGGAGGAGGTGTTTGGCGCCGTGGTGGGTGACGAGGTGGCGGGCGAGGATGTGGCCGAGGCCGCCGGTGCCGCCGGTGATGAGGATGGTGCCTTCGGGGTCGAGGGGCTTGGCAGCGTTGGGGTTGGTGGGGGTGTTTTCGAGGCGGGGGGTGTGGAGTTGGCCGTTGCGGAGGGTGAGTTGGGTGTCGGGGGTGGTGGCGGCGGTGTGGGCGGCGGCGGCCAGGGCCTCAGTGGTGTCGATGTCGAGGTGGGTGAGGCGGCCGGGGTATTCGTTTTGTGCGGTGCGGATGAGTCCGGTGAGGGCTGCGGCTGCCAGGTTGTGGATGTCCTCGTCGGTGGTGAGGGCGGTGGCGCCCTGGGTGAGTACGACGATTCGGGTGGAGTCGAGGGTGGTGTCGGCGAGGAGTTCCTGGAGGGTGGCCAGGGTGCCCTGAACCGCCGTATGCACCTCGGTGAGTTCTTCTGACAGGGCTATGAACGAAGGCAGTTGGGCGCCGTCTCCCAGGGCGGTCCGCAGTTCGGCGACGTCGGCGTACGTGTCACCGGAGACGGCCGCCGCCAGCCCGTGCGGGTCCGAGCCCAGTACGGCCCAGAGCCCGGCCGTGGTCTCCGCGGCCGTCTGCGGCAGGGGCTTCCAACCCAGCCGGTGCAGCCCGGAGTGCCGGCCCGCGCTCGTGGCCGCGCGGAGGTCGCCGGCCGGGCGCAGGGTGATGGAGTCGACCGTGATGACGGGCTGCCCGTCGGGGTCGGTGGCGGTCAGCGAGGCGCTGTTGGCATCGGTGGGAACCACGTGCACCCGCAGCGCGGTGGCACCCGTGGCGTGCAGGGTGACCCCGTTGAAGGAGAACGGGATGGCCAGCTCGGTGCCGTCGCCGAGCAGCATGGCGTGCAGGGCCGCGTCGAGGAGCGCCGGGTGGATGGCGAAGGAGGTGGCGTCGGCGTGCTGCTCCTCGGGGAGGGAGACCTCCGCGAACCGCTCCTCGCCCGACTGCCAGACCCGGCCGAGGCCCTGGAAGACCGGCCCGTACTCGTACCCGCGGTCGGCGAGTCGGTCGTAGGTGTCCTCACGGGTGACGGACCGCGCGCCCTGCGGCGGCCAGGTCCGCGTGGCGGCGGGCACCGGGTGTTCGCCGGTGGCCAGCAGGCCCGAGGCGTGCCGGGTCCACTCCTCCTCCGCCGCGCCCTCGGGACGCGAGTGGACGGTGACGGAGCGGGTGCCCGACTCCTCGGCGGGGCCGAGGGCGACCTGGAGGTGGACGCCGCCTTCCTCGGGGACGAGCAGCGGTGCCTCCAGGACGAGTTCCCGGAGCCCGCCGTAGCCGAAGCGGTCGCCCGCGGAGACGGCCATGTCGACGAGGGCGGTGCCGGGCAGCAGGACCGTACCGACGACCGCGTGGTCGACCACCCACGGGTGGGTGCGCCGGGAGACGCGGCCCGTGAACAGCACGCCCTCGCGGTCGGCGAGGCTGGTCATCGCGCCGAGCAGCGGATGCTCCGCGGAGGTGAGGCCGAGGCCCGCCGGGTCCTCCGCCGTGACCGGGGTGTCGAGCCAGAACCGGCTCCGCTGGAAGGCGTACGTCGGGACCTGGACCCGTCGGGCGTCCGTGGCATCGAACACGGCGGACCAGTCGACGCGGACGCCGTGGCAGTGGGCCTCGCCGAGCGAGAGCAGCAGGCGTGCGGCCTCGTTCTCGTCGCGGCGCAGGGTGCCCAGGGCGGCGCCGCGCGCGCCGGCCTCGTCGAGGGCCGCCTGCACGCCGATGGTGAGCACCGGGTGCGGGCTGACCTCGATGAACGTGTGGTGGCCGGCGGCGAGCAGCTCGCCGACCGCCTGCTCGAACTGCACCGTCTCGCGCAGGTTCTGGTACCAGTACCCGGCGCCCATCAGGCCGGTGTCGGCCAGCAGTGCACCGGTCAGCGAGGAGAAGACCGGGACCTGGCCGGGGCGCGCCTCGATTCCCTCGAGGATCCGCGCCAACTCGCTTTCGAGTTCCTCGACATGGGCCGAGTGGGAGGCGTAGTCCACGTCGACGAGACGGGCCCGCGCCCCCTCCTCCTTGGCCTGGGCGAGGAACTCGGCGAGGGCCTCCGGATCGCCGGAGACCACGGTCTGGGACGGGCCGTTGACCGCGGCGACCGAGATCCGGCCCTCCCAGGCGCCGATCCGGTCCCGTACCCATCCGACGGGCTCGGCCACGGACATCATGCCGCCCCGGCCCGACAGCACGGTCAGCGCGCGGCTGCGCAGTGCCACGACCCGGGCCGCGTCCTCGACGCTGAGTACGCCCGCCACGCAGGCCGCGGCGATCTCGCCCTGGGAGTGGCCGACGACCGCGGCCGGTTCGACGCCCAGCGAGCGCCAGACCTCGGCCAGGGACACCATCACGGACCACAGCACGGGCTGTACGACGTCCACCCGCTCGAAGCCCGGAGCGCCCTCGACGCCGCGTACGACGTCGAGGAGCGACCAGTCCACCAGCGGCTCCAGGGCCGCCGCGCACTCGGCCATCCGGCGGGCGAACACCGGGGAGGACTCCAGCAGGCCGGCCGCCATGCCCACCCACTGCGCGCCTTGGCCGGGGAAGACGAACACGGGCCGGGCCGCGGGCCGGCTCTGCCCGGTGACCAGGCCGCGGTCCGTGGCGCCGTCGGCCAGGGCCCGCAGGCCCTGCTCCAGCCCCGCGAGGTCCTCGGCGACCACGGTGGCCCGCCGGTCGAAGTGGGCGCGGCCGACGGCGAGGGAGCAGCCGATGTCCGCGAGGCGTTCGCCCGGGTGGTCCCGGAGGTGGTCGAGCAGCTTGCCGGCCTGCGCGCGCAGCGCCTGGTCGCTCTTGGCGGAGAGGAGGAAGGGGACGGGCGCGGGCGCCCCGGCCCGGGAAGGCGCCGGTTCGGCGGGCACGGGCTCGGCGGCCTGCTCCAGCACCAGGTGGGCGTTGGTGCCGCTGACACCGAAGGAGGAGACGCCGGCCCGGCGGGGCCGGTCGCTCTGCGGCCACGGGGTGGCCTCGGTGAGCAGCGAGACCCCGCCGCCGGCCCAGTCCACGTGCGAGGTCGGGGCGTCCACGTGCAGGGTGCGCGGCAGCAGGCCGTTGCGGATCGCCATGACCATCTTGATGACGCCGCCCGCGCCGGCGGCGGCCTGGGTGTGCCCGATGTTCGACTTGAGGGAGCCCAGGAACAGCGGTCGGTCGACCGCGCGGCCCTGACCGTAGGTGGCGAGCAGGGCCTGCGCCTCGATGGGGTCGCCGAGCCGGGTGCCCGTACCGTGCGCCTCGACGGCGTCGACGTCGACCGCGGACAGTCCGGAGGCGGCGAGGGCCTCGCGGATCACCCGCTCCTGCGAGGGGCCGTTGGGGGCGCTGAGCCCGTTGCTCGCGCCGTCCTGGTTGACGGCCGATCCCCGGATGACCGCGAGGACCTCGTGGCCGTTGCGGCGGGCGTCGGAGAGCCGCTCCAGGAGCAGCATGCCGACGCCCTCGCCCCACCCGGTGCCGTCCGCCGCCTCCGCGAAGGACTTGCAGCGCCCGTCGACGGACAGGCCGCGCTGGCGGCTGAACTCCACGAACATGCCGGGGGTCGCCATCACCGTCACACCGCCGGCCAGGGCCAGTTCGCACTCGCCGGCCCGCAGCGCCTGCGCCGCCATGTGCAGGGCCACCAGCGAGGCCGAGCACGCGGTGTCGACGGTGACGGCGGGACCCTCCAGGCCCAGGGTGTAGGAGGCGCGGCCGGAGACCACGCTCGTGTACGTGCCGGTCAGCAGGTATCCGCCGACGCCCTCGCCCGCCTCGTGCAGGCGCGGGCCGTAGTCCTGCGCCATGGCGCCGACGTACACGCCGGTGCCGCTGCCGCGCAGCGCGGCGGGATCGATCCCGGCCCGCTCCACGGCCTCCCACACGGTCTCCAGCACCATGCGCTGCTGCGGGTCCATGGCGGTGGCCTCGCGCGGGCTGATCCCGAAGAACTCGGCGTCGAACTGGTCGACGTCGTGCAGGAACCCGCCCTGCCGGGTGTACGAGCGGCCCGCGCGGTCGGGGTCGCCGTCGAAGAGGGTCTCCAGCGCCCAGCCGCGGTTGCCGGGGAAGTCGGTGACGGCGTCCCGCTCCTCCACGAGGAGCCGCCACAGGTCCTCCGGGGAGGCCACGCCGCCCGGGAAGCGGCAGGCCATGGAGACGATGGCGATGGGCTCGTCGGAGCCGGGAACCCGGCGCGCGACCGCGCGGGAGACGGGCTCGTGCGCGGAGACGACGCCCGAGAGCTCGGCGAGCCGCGCGACCAGCTTCTCGGGGGTGGGCCGGTCGAAGAGGAGGGTGGTCGGCAGCTTCAGCCCGGTGGCGGCGGCGAGCCGGTTGCGCAGTTCCACGGCGGTCGCCGAGTCGAAGCCGAGTTCCTGGAAGGAGCGGGTGGGGTCGATGTCCCCGCCCTTTTCGCGGCCGAGGACGAGGGCCACCTCGGAGCGCACCAGATCCATGAGGAACCTGGCCGTCCGCTCGGGGTCCCCGCCGGTTCCGAAGGGGTCGGCGGCGGCCGCCCCGGGGGCGCCGCGCCGGAAGGCGTACGTGGGCAGGGAGACGACCGCGGCGTCCGCCGGGAAGACGGGGCTCCAGTCCACGGGGGCGCCGTGCGCGTACGCCTCGGCCACGGAGGACAGGAAGCGGTGCGGCCCGTCCGCGCCGCGGCGCAGCGAACCGACCACGATCGCCCTGGAGTCGGTGGTCTCCAGGGTCTGCTCGACGGGCAGGGTCATCACCGGGTGGGGGCTGATCTCGACGAAGAGGTCGTGGTCGGTGAGGCAGCGGATCGAGCTCTCGAACAGCACGGGCTCGCGCAGGCTGCGGAACCAGTACGAGGCGTCCAGCGAGCGGGTGTCCAGCAGGGCGCCGGTCAGGGCGGAATAGAACGGGATGTTCCCCTTCCGTGGCCGCAGCGGGGCCAGGACGGTGAGCAGCTCCTCGTGGATCTCGTCCATGTGCGCGCAGTGCGGCGCGTAGTCGATGGCGACCCGGCGGGCCCGCACCCCTTCGGCGGTGAACTCCTCCTGGAGGCGCTCGATGGCGTCGATGTCGCCGGCGACGGCGACCGACCGCGGCCCGTTGACGCCCGCGACGGCCAGCTTCCCGCCCCACGGCGCCAGACGCTGCCGCACCTCGTCCAGCGGCAGCAGCACCGAGAGCATGGAACCCCGGCCCGCGAGCCGCGCCTGGGCCTTGCCCCACAGCGCGCTCGCGCGGGCGCCGTCCTCCAGGCTCAGCCCGCCCGCGACGACCGCGGCGGCGAGCTCGCCGATGCTGTGCCCGACGACTGCCGCGGGCTCGACGCCGAAGGAGCGCCACAGGGCGGCGAGGCCGAGCGCGGTCGCGAACAGGGCGGGCTGGATGACGTCGATGCGGTCCAGCGCGGGCGCGCCGGGCACCTCGCGCAGGACGTCCTCCAGGGACCAGTCGACGTACGGGGTGAGCGCCTCGGCGGTGGCACGGATGCTTGCCAGGAAGACGTCCGAGGTGTCGAGCAGGTCGGCGGTCATGCCGGGCCACTGCGAACCGTGGCCGGGGAAGACGAAGACGGCCCGGTCGCGCGCCGTGGCCGTGCCGCTCACGCGGCCGGAGCCGCGGCGGCCCTCGGCGAGCGCGGCCAGCTCCTCGGTGAACTCCGCCTCGGTGCCGGCCAGCAGGACCGAACGGTGGGCGAACGCGGTGCGCGACACGGCCAGGGAACGGGCGATGTCGGCGATGCCGGGGCGTGCGGTGCTCGCGGTTCCCTCGACGCCCTCCACGCCCTCGACGCCCGTGGCGCTCGCCGTGAGCCGGGCCAGGAGCCGTCCGGCCTGCGCGCGTTCGGCGGCCGCGCTCGCTCCGGAGATCAGCCACGGCAGCGTGCCGCCCCGGAAGGCGGCCGGGCCGGTGGAAGGTTCCTGCTCGGTACGGGGCGCCTCGGCGACCTCCACTGACCAGGCCGTGCCGTCGGCGTCGACGGCGGAGACGGCCACCGGCTGCCCCGGGGAGGCGGGGGAGCGCAGGGCCTCGACCAGCCCGGCGGCACCGTCGGGCCCGCCCTCGGCCGGTGCGGCGGCCGGCCCGGTGCCGTGCAGGACCCCGCGTACGCGGTCGCCGTCGGCCAGGGCCCGCGCCAGGGGCTTGAGTACGAGAACGGTCCCGCCCGCGGGTTCGGCGTCGAGGCCGCCCGCGAGCGCGATCTCGCTGTCGCCGGCGCGCAGGCTCTCGCACGCCAGGTGCACCGCCCTCAGGGTGGCCGGGGCGCCGCCGGGCACGGTCCGGCCCGGTCCGCTCAGACCGAGTACGGCGCGGACGCCCTCGGCGTGGTCCGCGTCCGGGGCGGTGTCCACACCGGCATCCGCGCCGGCATCCGCGCCGGCATCCACGTCGGCATCCGCGCCGGCATCCACGTCGGCATCCGCGGCCCGGGCGTGGCCGGGCGCGGCGAGGAAGACGCCCGTGCGGGCGCCGCGCAGGGAGGCCGGCACGATGCCGGACTCCTCCAGGGCCTCCCAGCCCAGTTCCAGCAGGAGCCGCTGCCCCGGGTCCGTCGACGCGGCCGCGTCCGGCGCGATGCCGAACACGTCCGATTCGAAGCCCTCGGGGTCCTCGTAGCCCTCGTGGCCCGCGAAGTCCCCGGAGCCCGCTGCCCCGTCGGAGTGCGCGCCCGGGTAGCGACACGACAGCCCGATGACGGCAACGGGCTCCCCGGCATTCCCGGCGTCCCCGACGGGCTCGGCATCGCGGCGGGTGGTCTCGACAGACATGCGGATCCTCACTCCAAGTCCAAAGGTGTTCCGGGGAGCAGCACTTGAGGGGGGACGCCCGGAACACCCGGGAGGCGACCCGCCTGTACGAGCGGCCTGCGCGGAGCGGCTACCACTCCACCCGCAGCCGGGACAGCCCGCGCGTGCCGAGGCCGTCCTTCCAGACCACGGCGTCGGGGCCGGGGGCCAGGCGGAGGGTGGGGAACCGCCGCAACAGGCGCTCCAGGACGATCTGCAGCTGGAGCCTGGCCAGCGGCGCGCCGAGACAGCGGTGCACCCCGTGCCCGAACGTCAGGTGCGCGGCGTCGTGCCCCTTCGGATCCATCAGTTCGGGGTCCGCGAACGTCTTGCCGTCACGGTTCCCGTGCAGCAGGGAGACGATGACGCCTTCCCCGGCCTGGACCGTGACGCTGCCGAGCGGGACCGGCTCCACCGCGACGCGCGGGAAGCTGATGGGGGTGGAGGGGGTCAGCCGCAGCAGTTCCTCGACCGTGGGGGCCAGCCGGTCGGGCTGCTCGCACAGCTCCCCGTACGCGGCGGGGTCGCGCAGCAGGGCGTGCGCCGAGGTCCCGATCTGCCCGACGACGGTCTCGTAGCCGGCCATCAGGAGGGTCAGCCCCATGGTGAGCAGCTCGCCCATGGACAGGTCGCCCTGCTCGTGCGCCCCGATCATGGAGGTGAGCAGGTCGTCCTCCGGGCGGCGGCGCTTGCGGTCGATCAAGTCGGCCATGTAGTCGATGAGTTCGAGCCGGCGGCGGGCCTTCTCCTGCGGGGTGCTGGCGGAGATGTCGAAGAGCACCTCGACCCAGTCGCGGAACCGGGTGCTGTCCTCGGGCGGAACGCCCAGCAGCGAGCACAGGACGGCCAGCGGCAGGGGCGCGGCGAGCGCCTCGATGAGGTCGGTGCCCGGGCCCGAGGCGGCCATGGCGTCGAGGTAGCGGTCGGTGAGCTCCTCGACGGCCGGGGCCATCGCGTTGGTCCGGCCGGTGGTGAACGCCCGGGTCACGACGCGCCGCAGCCTGGAGTGATCGGCCCCGTCCATGCTCATCATCGAATTCGGCACGGGCTGGGCGTCGTTGAGCTTCGGGGCGTGCGGCGTGACGGCCTCGGCCCGGCTGAACCGCTTGTCCGTCAGGACCTTGCGGGCCAGCGCGTAGTCGCACACGAGCCACATCTTGTCCCCGGCGGGCGTGAAGAACGGGACGACGTCGATGCCGTCCGGGACCTGCCCCTCCCCGGCCATGTACTGCCCAAGGAATTCCGGAAGCGGGCCCAGCGGGCCGGCGCTGCGGTGCTTCATGCGTGTCCTCCCCGTTGTGTTCGGCGGTCAGGTGATCAGAAGCCGGTGCTCGGCCCCGCGCTGCGTCATTTCCGATCCTCCTGCTCCTGCTGAATTGGCTGGACGAGCTGAATGGGGGAGGCGCGGTGCGGGCGCGTGAATATGCGGACAAAGACCGCCCCGCTTTTACCTCTGATGCCTCGCGAACAAGCCGAGCCGGCGGCGGTGGGAATTCTGATGTGCCGCAGCGAAGAAACTCTGGCCGAGAATGAACATACCCTCCGCCGGGGAGGCGGAGAACAGAAAGCCGCCGACAACGGGCGGTGTCTGTTCAATTGTTCGATGGGGTCCGTGACGCTGTCCCGTCGACGGGACGGCCCGCAGGGCCCGCGCCGGCGGGACGGGCCGCCGGCGCGGGCCCTGCGGGCCGCTTTGGCCTGCCTTTAGCACGGGCTGGGAGCCTCCACACCTGTTCTGTGGACCCTTCACATGGAGGCATGATGGCGATTCAGGCCGGCGACATCGAGGGATCGAGAATCGGGCAGATCCGTACGAGCCCCGAGCCGGCACCGAGGCAGCGGCGGGCCATGGGCGAGGATCCGCGTCGTGGCCAGGTGCTGACCACGAAGGTGGGCCTGCAGATGCCCGCGGGGATGTCCTTCGACGACTGGGAGAAGGCCGGCCGCCAGCTGTCCGGAATCGTTGATTCCTCCTCGTGGTGGCTGGGTGACTGGCTCGTATACGGCAAGGACCACTACACCGACCGCTACCAGCGCGGCATCCGCGCCGCCGGGCTGCAGTACCAGACCCTGCGCAACTACGCCTGGGTCTCCCGCCGGTTCGACTTCAGCCGCCGCCGGGGCGCCCTCAGCTTCCAGCACCACGCAGAACTGGCCTCCCTGCCGCACGAGGAGCAGGAGGCCTGGCTGGACCGGGCCGAGCAGCGCAAGTGGACCACCAAGCAGCTGCGCAGCGCCATCCGCGCCGCGCGCGAGGACGAGGCGCAGGTCAGGATGCCCGCCGAGCCGACGCGGCGGCTGGAGGTCCCCGGCAGCCGGCTCCAGTGGTGGCACAAGGCCGCGGAGCAGGCGGGCGTCGACTTCGAGCGCTGGGTGCTGGTGACCCTGGACAGTGCGGCCAAGGAGGCCTTGGAGGCGCTGGAGGAGCTCGAGAAGCGGGAGGGGCTCGAAGCGCTGGAGGAGGTCGAGGAAGTGGAGGACGGCCATGGGCCCGCGGAACTCGAAGGGACGGCGGAGCCCGGCGGACCGGCGCGGTCCGATCGGCCGGCCATCACCGCCTGACCGCTTGGGCGGTGCGCGTCACAGGGCCCGCACTCCGTCAGGAGTGTGGGCCCTGAAGGCTGGGGCCGGCCGTGCCGGTCAGGGCAGTTGGCGCATCAGGTCGGCCGTGTCGCGCTGCCGGGTGCACGGGCTGTGCGTGAACGAGTCCAGTACGCGGCCGCGGACCTCGGAGGGCTGTTCCTGGCTGAGCTTGAACATGCCCTCGGCCCCCGAGACGGTGACCCGGAAGGCGCCGACGGCGGGCACGATCTGCCGGAAGTAGCCGATGGAATCGGACATGTCCCAACCGGTGCCGAACTTCGACTCCTCGAAGGCGCGCACGGTCGACTGCACCACTCCCATCGACTCCTCGATCGAGTCGATCTTCTCCACCACACCGCGCACGTGCACCGAGGTGAAATTCCACGTCGGGGCGGCCGGCGACTTCTCGTACACCGTCGGCGAGACGTAGGAGTGCGGGCCGGTGAAGGTCAGCAGGACGAGGCTTCCGGTTTCCAGCGCCGCCCAGTGCGGATTGGCCCTGTTCATGTGCCCGAGCAGAATGCCGCCGGACAGGTCGTCCGACCATTCCTCATTCGCCTGCGGGTCCGCGATGACCGGCAGGTGCGTGGCGAAGGGACCGTCTTCCGCCGTCCCGTTGGTCACCGCCATGGCCAGTGGATTGTCTCGTATCAGATCGGTCATCCACGAACCGTCCGGTTCGCGATAGTTACTGGGGACGAACATCCGGAATTCACCCTTTCGGTCGGCGCAATTGCGCGAGGACATGGAAATCCGGACCGACCATACCGCTGTCCCGTCAGCCGGACAGGGGCATTCGGTATTCGGCCCGCACAGGGCCGCCGGGATCGTCTTCTTGACGTCTTCAGGTTGGCGCCGGGGCGTTCTCCGGCGCAATACTGAATAGAGGTCTCCCGGATCACCGGTCGAGATTCCAAGACGCTAGCGGGAGAATTGTCTATGGGTACAACGGGTACGCATAACCACGAGATATACGACGTGGTCGGCATCGGCTTCGGCCCGTCCAACCTGTCGCTCGCGATCGCTCTGGAAGAGCACCGGGCCAATGTTCCGGAGCATCCGGTCAAGGCCGCATTCTTCGAGCGGCAGCCCGCCTTCGGCTGGCACCGCAACATGCTGCTGCCGTCGACGACGATGCAGATCTCGTTCCTGAAGGACCTGGCCACCTTCCGCAATCCGGTGTCCCGGTTCAGCTTCGTGTCGTATCTGCACGCCGCGGGCCGACTGGTCCAGTTCGTGAACAACCAGGACTTCTTCCCGACCCGGCAGGAATTCCACCAGTACCTGGAATGGGCCGCGTCGGGCCTTTCCGACCGCGTCTCCTACGGCTCCGAGGTCACCGCGATCCGGCCTTCGCAGGACACCGGGTCCGGGACCCCCGAGCACCTGCGGCTCGAGGTCCGCGACGCGGCCGGCGGCGTCCGCCACGTCCGCGCGCGCAACGTGACCATCTCGACGGGTCTGGTGCCGCGCATGCCGGCCGGGGTCGCGCGCGACGAGCGGGTGTGGCACAGCTCCGAGTTCCTGGAGAAGTTCCACGGCCTCGACCCCGAAGGGCTGAGGAGCGTGGCGGTGGTCGGCGCCGGCCAGAGCGCCGCCGAGATCACCAGGTTCCTGTACGACAGGCTTCCGCACGCGCGCGTCTCGGCGGTCATCCCGTCCTACGGGTACTCCGTCGCGGACGACACGCCCTTCGCCAACCAGGTGTTCGACCCGGCCGCGGTCGACGAGTACTACTTCGGCACCGACCAGGCGCGGGAGGCCTTCTGGCACTACCACCGGAACACGAACTACTCGGTGGTCGACGACGAGGTGATCCGCGACCTCCACCAGCGCTCGTACGAGGAGGAGGTGCGCGGCAGCAAGCGACTGCACTTCCTCAACCTCACCCGGGTCGCGGAGGTCACCCGGGCCGGCAGCGACACGCGGATCACCCTGAACTCACTGCTCGACAGCGAGCCCCAGGAACTGCACGTCGACGCGCTCGTCTTCGCCACCGGCTACGAGGGCATGGACCCGGCCCGCCTGCTCGGCGACTTCGACCGCCACTTCCTGCGGGACGTGAGCGGCCGCCACCGGGTGGAGCGCGACTACCGGCTCGTCACCGCGACCGGACCGTCCTGCGGCATCTACCTCCAGGGCGGCACCGAGCACACCCACGGACTGTCCTCGTCCCTGCTGTCGAACATCGCGGTGCGCAGCGGCGAGATCGCCGACTCCATCGTGCTGCGGCGGGCCGAACAGGAGCAGGCCGTGGCCCGTACCGTCGAGGTCGCGGGCGCGGCAGGCCGGGGCTGACCCGGCGTTCCTCCCCACCACGCCGAAGGGTGGGCCCCGGTGCTGTTCGTCCAGCACCGGGGCCCACCCTTCGTACGTCTTCGGCCATTCCGTGGAATGCCGCATTCACCTCACGCGGCGCCTGCGGAAACCGAGTCCGCGGCCATCGCGTCGCGCAGGCTCTTCGGGCGCAGATCGGTCCAGTTCGCCTCGACGTGCTCCAGGCACTGCTGGCGGCTTTCCTCGCCGAATACGATGCGCCAGCCGGCCGGGATCTCGGCGAACGAAGGCCACAGCGAGTGCTGCTCCTCGTCGTTGGCCAAGACGTAGAACCGGCCGTCGGCGTCGTCGAACGGGTTGCTGCTCATGAATGCACTCCAATTCAAGCCGTTCACGATCCGTTTCCCGGCCGGGATACGGATCGTCATCCGTTAGTGGGGATGGAGTTGGCGAGACCGCCATGCCCGATCATGGCACCTTTCGGGCGCCCCGTGGAGACCGGTGTGCCCATGTAGCGCTCCACCGGTCGTCGATGCTCTTCCCCCCGCTGTCCCGTTGACGGGACAGCGGTAACACACTGCCCCGAATCTTCTCCGTTCTGCACCGAGTTCCGCGGAATGGGCTTCCGGTGGGCCCTTCCACCGCGCGATGCTGGACCGGTGACCGCGGTCTGTACCCGCGGGAATTCACGTTTTCCGGGAGCTCTGAGTCCTCCACAGAAGGAGTTGTGCCGATGAGCGTCACCAACGCGGCCGGCGTTCTCTTCACCCTGCGCGCGAGGTTCTCATGACGACCCGTCTGCATCCCGCCCTGGCGAAGGCGCAGTCCGTGGGCGATGCGCTGCCCTGGCTGACCAGCCGTCAGGACCGGACCGTCGTCATCAAACTGGGCGGGCACGCCATGGTCGACGAGGCGCTGACCGCCGCCTTCGCCCGCGACGTCGTCTTCCTGCGCTACGCCGGACTGAAGCCCGTGGTCGTCCACGGAGGCGGTCCGCAGATCGGTGCCGAACTCGAACGGCGCGGCCTGGCCAGCGAGTTCAAGGCCGGACTCAGGGTCACCTCGACGCCCGCCATGAACGTGGTCCGGATGGTGCTCGCGGGGCAGGTGCAGCGCGAACTGGTCGGACTGATCAACGCGTACGGCCCGCTCGCCGTCGGCATCACGGGCGAGGACGCGGACACCCTGACCGCGACCCGGCACGTGCCGTGGATCGACGGGGAGCCGGTGGACATCGGCAGGGTCGGCGACATCTCCCGGGTGGACACCGGAGCCATCGAGGCGCTGCTGGCGGACGGCCGCATTCCGGTGGTCTCGCCCGTTGCCCGCAGCGCCGAGGACGGTCACGTCTACAACGTCAACGCCGACACCGCGGCCGCGGCGCTCGCCACCGCGCTGGGCGCCCAGGAGCTGATCATGCTCACCGACGTCGAGGGCCTGTACGCGGGCTGGCCGCTCAGCGACGAGGTCATCGACCGGCTCACCGCCCGCGAACTGGAGAAGCTGCTGCCGGAACTCGCCGACGGCATGGTCCCCAAGATGACCGGCTGCCTGCACGCGGTGCGGGGCGGCGTCGAGATGGCGCGGGTGATCGACGGGCGGGTCCCGCACGCGGTCCTGCTGGAGATGTTCGCGGACGAAGGGGTCGGCACGGTGATCGTGCCGGACCTGGACGAGGCGGAGGTGCCGCTGTGAACCGCTCGATGGCGCCATCGTGGCGCCACGCCGGCCGGGCCGGTGCCGCCGTTGCCGGCGGGAGGGTCTGATGGGCGGCGGCCGGAACGCGATGGCTCGTACGGCCGTGCCCGTACCGGTTTTTGGGGCCGATGTCGGCCGTCGAGGCCCAGGTGGGCGCGGTGTGCGTGGACGCGCCGGAGGATCCGTAACCCGACCGAACGGGGAGCGTCTTTCGGCCAGACTGCCGCTCTGGCTCAGATGTGGCGCGACAGTGGCGCCATGTGTGTGCCATGATGGCGCCATCGCCTCGACGGCGTAGGAAGCGGGTCGCCGACGCTTCGTCCTCTTCGCCTTCTCCGCTCGGCCGGCCCCTCCCGGGTCGGCGGGGCGGGCCCGTGGCCGGCCGAACTGACCGGCCGTCCGTCCCCACCGGAAACACCCGCCGCCGCTCGCGGTACCGATTCAAACAGGAGTTCTTTTCGCTATGGCCACCTTCCTTTACAAAGTGGGCCGATTCGCCTTCCGGCGACGAGGCCTGGTGACACTGCTGTGGCTCGCCGTCGTCGTCGGGGCCGGTTTCGCGGCCTCCGTCGCTCCGCCGCCGCCCACCGATACGTTCTCGATGCCGGGTACGGAGTCGCAGAAGGCCTTCGACCTGCTGAAGGAGAAGTTCCCGGCCATGAGCGTGGACGGCGCGACCGCCCGCGTGGTGGTCCGTGCCCCCGCCGGCGAGAAGCTCACCGACCCGGCCCAGAAGGCCAAGGTCGAGAGCCTGGTCGGCGCGCTCGCCAAGGCGCCCGACGTCGTCTCGGCCTCCGACCCCTTCAAGACCAACACCGTCAGCCAGGACGGCACCACGGCCTACGCCGTGGCCACGTACAGCGTCACGGCCCTCAAGGTGACGGACGAGGCGCACGACGGCCTCGACAAGGCACTCGAGGACTCCCGGGCCACCGGCCTGACCGTCGAGGCCGGGGGTGACGCCGTCAAGGTGGACGGAGCCCCGGGCGGCGGTGCGGAAGGCATCGGCATCCTGGTCTCGGCGATCGTCCTGGTCCTCACCTTCGGCTCGATGATCGCAGCGGGCATGCCCCTGCTCACGGCCATCTTCGGCGTCGCCATCGGCGGCGCGGCCATCACCGCGCTCGGTACGACCTTCGGCCTCTCCAGCACCACGTCCACCCTCGCGCTGATGATCGGCCTCGCGGTCGGCATCGACTACGCCCTGTTCATCGTCTCCCGCTACCGCTCCGAGATGGCCGAGGGCCGCGAGCGCCAGGACGCCGCCGGACGGGCCGTCGGCACGGCCGGATCGGCCGTGGTATTCGCCGGTCTCACCGTCATCGTCGCCCTCGCGGGCCTCAGCGTGGTGAACATCCCGATGCTCACCAAGATGGGCCTCGCCGCCGCCGGCACGGTCGCCGTCGCCGTACTGATCGCCACCACGTTCGTCCCGGCGCTCCTCGGCTTCGCGCCGATCAAGGTCATGCCCCGCAAGGAGCGCAGGAAGTACTACGGCAAGCCGCTCTCCGAGCGCCAGCAGCGCAAGGCCGACAAGCGGGCCGCCCGCCAGAAGCCGAACCTGGGCACCCGCTGGGCGCGGTTCGTCGTACGCCGTCCCCTGGTCGTCCTCCTCTTCGGCGTCGTCGGCCTCGGTGCCATCGCGGTGCCCGCCGCCAGCCTGCAGCTCGGCCTGCCCGGCGAGGGCACCATGGCGCCGGACACCACCCAGCGCAAGGCGTACGACATGCTGTCCGAGTCCTTCGGGGCCGGCTTCAACGGACCGCTGATGGTCACCGTCCAGGCCAAGGACGCGGCGACCGCCGCCGCAGGCGTCGGCAAGGAGCTCGGCACGGTCGAGGGCGTCGCCACGGTGACCCCCGCGACACCCAACGACAAGGGCGACACCGCGGTCCTCACCGTCATCCCGAAGACCGGTCCCACCGAGACCGAGACCGAGGACCTGGTCGCGCACATCCGGGACATCGCCGGCACCCTCGGGGCCGCCAACGGTGGCGCCGAGATCCTGGTGACCGGTCAGACCGCCCTGTTCATCGACTTCTCCCAGACCCTCGACGACGCGATGCTGCCCTACCTGGGCCTGGTCGTCGGCCTCGCCTTCCTGCTGCTGGTGCTCGTCTTCCGCTCGCTCCTCGTCCCGCTCAAGGCGGCCCTCGGCTTCCTGCTCTCCGTGAGCGCGGCCCTCGGCGCGGTCGTGGCCGTCTTCCAGTGGGGCTGGCTCGGTGACTTCTTCGGAGTCGAGCAGCCCGGACCGATCATGAGCACCCTGCCGATCTTCATGATCGGCGTGGTCTTCGGTCTCGCGATGGACTACGAGGTCTTCCTCGTGACCCGGATGCGGGAGGCCTACGTCCACGGGGCGCAGCCCTCCGAAGCCGTGGTCACCGGATTCCGCTACGGCGGACGCGTGGTCGGCGCCGCCGCGATCATCATGGTCAGCGTCTTCTCCGGCTTCATCATGGAGGACAACGTCTTCGTCAAGATGGTCGGCTTCAGCCTCGCCATCGCCGTCCTCTTCGACGCCTTCGTCGTCCGCATGGCCCTCGTGCCCGCCCTGTTCGCCCTGCTCGGTAAGTCGGCCTGGTGGCTGCCCCGCTGGCTCGACCGGCTGCTGCCGAACATGGACGTCGAGGGGGAGAAGCTGAACCACGCGCTCGGCGCCCCGATCCCCCAGCAGCGCCGCGAGCAGGAGGTCCACATCCCCGGCTGATGACCGGCTGACCCGAACCCCCGTACGCCGACGGCCCCCAGAGCCGTCGGCGTACGGGCGTTCGCGCCCCCGCCGGCCGCGCGGCCTACGCCGTCGGAAGCGTGATCAGCCTCTTCTTCTCGCGCAGGTAGAGCTGCTTGCCGCCCGGGTCCGGCGCCAGGAGGTAGGCACTCGTCTCGTAGCGCCACACCGCCCGGCGGGTGCGGATGTCGACGGCCCGCAGGCCCGCCGCGTCCATGCTGTAGACGTGGCTCGCGGTCACCACCGGGGCGATCTCGCGGTTCGGGTCCGAGCCCCCCGCCGCGCCGTCCGCCGGGACCTCCGACCAGCGCTCCGCGCCGCTGCGCGCGTCGAGGGCCACGATGCCGCGCGTGCCCTCCACGGCGTACACGACCCCGTCGCGGACCGTCGGCATGCCGTACCGGCGCTGGGCGATCACCTTGCCCACGTCACGGCCCTCGCCGAAGGACCACGCCGGTTTGCCGTCGGCGAGCCGCAGCGCCTGCAGGGTCTGCGCACCGACGTACACGTGCTCCTCGTCCGTGGCCGGCTGGTCCGGTGTGGCGCCCAGCGCCTCCAGCGGCACGGCCCAGCGCTCCGCGCCGCTCCCGGCGTCGTGCAGGGACACCCGCAGGGCGTCGCCCGTCTCGGCCCGCTGCCACAGCAGCACCCCGCCGCGTACGGTCTTGACGCGCACGAGGGACGGGTGCCCCAACTCCACCTGGTGCGCGGTGGGCCCCGCCGTCGGCTGCCGCCACAGTTCCGTGCCGCTCTTCAAGCTCGCGGCCACCACGGACCACGGCCCGCTCCCAGCCGCCTTCGCGCACAGGAACACGGTGTCGCCGTCCACGCCCAGGATCTGGTTGAGCACGTTCGTACCGTCGTACGCGGGCAGTCGGACGAGCGGTGCCTGCTCCTTGCCGTTCTCCAGGGACAGGGGCACCACCGCGAGGGCCTTGTCCGCGGCGTCCGGCTTCCTGACCCCGTACAGGACCTTGCCGTCGGTGGCGACGCGCCAGGCGTCCGCGTATCCGAAGAAGTCCCGCAGGTAGGTGCCGTCCCGCGGGGAGATCCCGACGGTCGTGACCCCGCGGGCCATGACGAGCATGCCGTTCACCGGCAAAGGCGTACCGCCCACCAGGGGACGGGCTCCGTCGTCCTGCCACAGCGGGTCGGGCGGCGGCGTCAGGGCGGGCTGTTTGGCATCCGCCCCGCCCGCGTCCCCGTCGCGGCCGCCGAGCCAGGCCCACAGCCCGCCTCCGGCCGCGACCACGACGCCGCCGGCCGCCGCGCCCGTGACCGCGAACAGCCTGCGCCGTGTCATGCCGCCGCCGGCGTCGACCACGGTGTCCGGCTCCGTGGCGGGCGCCGGCAGCCGCCCCGGCGGCTCCTGCCACACCGCCGCGCTGCGCCGGGCGATGTCGGCGAGCACCGGCTGCGGCAGCCCGTCCGCGAACGGGCCGCCGCCGGGAGCGAGCAGCCCGGCCAGCTCGTCCGTCGTGGGCCGCTGCGCCGGGTCCTTGGCCAGGCAGCGGGCGAGCGGTGCGGCCAGCGCCGCCGGTACGCCGCCCAGGTCGGGCTCCGCGTACCGCACCCGGTACAGCAGGTCCGCGGCCTGCCCGCCGCCGAACGGTCCGTGCCCGGACGCCGCGAACACCAGGACGCCGGCCAGCGCGAACACGTCGCCGGCGGGGGAGTGTTCGAGACCGCCGGCCTGTTCCGGCGACATGAAGGCAGGAGTGCCGGCGGCAGCCCCGGTGCTGGTCAGCCGCTCGTCTCCGAGGGCACGCGCGATACCGAAGTCGATGACCTTGGGCCCGGCCGCCGTGATCATGATGTTGGAGGGCTTGAGGTCGCGGTGCACCACGTCCGAGCGGTGCAACTGCCCGAGCGCCAGGGCCAGATCCGCGCCCAGCGAGCGGACGCACGCCTCGGGCAGCGGACCGGCGAGCCGGACCGCCTCGTCGAGCTGCGGCCCGATGACGTACTCGGTCGCCAGCCAGGGCGTCGCCGCCAGTGCATCGGAGGCGAAGACCCGGGCCCCGTACCGGTCGCCGATGACCCGGGCCGCGTCCGACTCCAGCCGGAAGCGGGTGCGGAAGGAGGCGTCGGCGGCGATCCGGGTGTGCACGGTCTTGAGCGCGACCGTCCGCCCGCCCGCCGAACGGGCCAGATAGACCGTGCCCATGCCGCCGCTGCCGAGCCGGGCGAGCAGCCGGAAGTCGCCGAGGGCCTGCGGATCGTCGTGGGTGAGCGGCGCGAGCGGGGCGCGCGGCGGCGAGACGGACATCGGGTTCAGTGCACCTTCTGGGACGAGGCGAACGGCTGCTGCGGGGCGGGGAGTTCCGCGGCGAGCAGCGCGGCGGACTGGGCGGCGAGCGCGGCCACCACCCGGCCGGGCAGCGGCACGGCCGTGTGGTCGAGGACGGTCCCGGCCGGCGGGTACGCCGCCCCGGCCGGGCGGGACGCCGCCCCGCCCGGGCCCGCGCCCGCCGCCGGGGACACGAGCTCGCGCAGCACCTCCCCCGCGGACTGCGGCCGCGCCGCCGGGTCGGACGACAGACAGGACCCGACCAGCCCACGCAGACCCGGCGGCAGTTCGCTCTGCTCGGGCACGGTGTGCCCGGTGGCGGCGTAGGCCAGTACGGCGCCGAGCGCGAAGACGTCCCCGAGCGGCCCGGGCCGGCCCCCCGACGCCTGCTCCACGGCCAGGCACCCCGGGGCGAGCCCGGGCAGCCCCGACCGCCGCACCCCGTCGGGAGCCGCGGCCCGCACCGCGCCGACGCAGGTCAGCAGCGGCCCGCCCGGGGTGACCAGCACCGCGGCCGGCGACAGCCCCGCATGCGTCACCGCCTGGGCGTGCGCGGCGGCCAGCGCCTCCGCGAGCACGGCGCCGAGCCGGCGGACGGTGTCCTCGGGCAGCGGGCCGCCGTACGCGGCGAGCACGGCCGGCAGCGGCAGCGCGGGCGTGTACGGGGCCGCGTACCAGGGGAACCCGGCCGTGCCACCCACCTCCGCGATGCCGAGGAACCGCGGCACGGACAGCCGCCGGGCACCCTCCGCCTCGATCGCCCACCGGGACGGATCGGCGCCGGCCCGGGGCGCACAGAGCAGGACGGTCCGCTCCCCGTCGGCGGTGCGCCCGAGGTAGCGGCGCTCGGGAACGGTCCGCTCGGCGGAGTCGGCGTCGAACCGGGCCAGGACCACGTACGGCCCGATCTGCGACGGGTCGTCCTGACGAAGCCGTTCCATGCGCGCGTTCTCCCCGCTCGGTTGATCGACTCCCGACCTTAGCCGTCGCCGCCGACATGCGGTGCACGCGTGGGAGCGTCCACGAGAGGCCACTTGGACTGGGAAAACGCAACTTCGACATGGCCCGCGGAGGCAGCTACCTTCACCTGGTCCTCGACGAAGGAGAGCCGCATGCCCCATCTCGCGCTGTACACGTTCGGTGTCCTGAAGACGCCTCTCGCCGATCCCGGACCGCTCACCCGCGAGTTCTACGAGCGTGGTGAGGCCGTCTACCGGAAGATCAGTCAGCACCCCGGATACCTCGCGCGTGCCGAAGCGGCAGGCGGTGACCGGGGCATGCTCTTCGAAGCGGACTGGGGTGCGTGGGGAGGGTTCGCCGTACCGACCTGGTACGGCAAGGGCCGTACGGTGGAAACCACCGCCCTGGCCACGACCCTCTCGCTCTGGACCGACCTGAGCCCCGCCTTCGACGCCGTCTACACCGGTCTGCACCGTGAGGCGCTGAACCGGCGTTACGACTGGTTCGAGAGGACAGGGCACCCGAATTACGTGTGCTGGTGGGTCTCCGACGGCGTGATACCCACCTGGCGGAACGGGGTTTCCAGGCTGGAACACCTCCACGACCACAGCCCCGCGCCGCACGCCTTCACCTTCCACCACTCGTTCGCCCCGGAGGGAACTCCGACCAGGATCAAAGGCATCGGGCCGAAGGGCGACAGCTTCGCCGGCAAGGAAGCCTGAACCGCCGGGTCCGCGGGCTCAGTCGATGGTCGGCATGGCCGTGAGCTTCCCGTCGTTGACGAGGAAGACCCGGTTCCCGGCACCGGAGATGCCCCAGGGGCCGCTCGATTCGGGGGACCAGGTCCAGAAGCGGCCGCGGTCGAGTGTGGAGTGGGCCGAGACGCCCCGCCCGCCCGCCTCGACGAACCAGATCGTTCGGGCCTCCACGACCGGGGGCGTGTGCGGGATCGGCCCCGGCACGTTCCGGCGCGTCGGAAGGCCCAGGCCGCTGTCCCTGCTCACCTCGGTCAGCGACGTACCGTCCAGGGCGAAAACGTAGGTGCCCTTGAGGAGGACCGGTGGACCCCAGCCGCCGGCCCCCTGCTGCGGCTCCTCGGAGCTCGTGTTCTTCTTCCAAGATTCCTTCCACACCGGGACGCCCGTGCTGACGTTCACGGCCTTGAGGGAACGCCCGCCGAGGTACGCGACGTCGTTCACGACGAGCGGCTGCACGGCGGACTTCGCCTGGCCGGACAGCAGCCAGAGCGTGCGACCCGAAGCCGTGTCGAACGTGGTGACGTCACCGTCGGCACCGAAGAACACCAGCGTGCCCGTGCCGGTCGCGGCCCGTGGCCCGGGAGCCTGGACGGCACCCTCCGCCAGCGGCACCGTCCAGCGGACCTTGCGGCTGGCCGTGTCCACGGCGCGCAGCTTCCCGCCGCGCGTCACCAGATACACCGCCGACGCGTCCGCGGCCAGGATGCGGCCGGTGTCGGCGCCCCCCACCGACCACACCTCCCGGCTCGTGGAGCCCTCGAAGCAGCGCAGCGCCCCGTCGTTGCCCGCGGTCACGAACAGGTACCCGGGCAACTCGACCAGCCCGGCGGAGGGCCGGACGCCCGGCAGCCGCCACTTCTCCTTGCCGTCGGTCGTCAGCCGCGCCGCCAGGCCGCCGCCCTTCGCCGCGAAGATGACGACGTCGAGCACGGGCAGCGGGGTGGTGACCACCCCGTCCACCGCCTGGGCCGCCACGGGTAGCGGACCCCACAGCTCGCGCGGAGCCGTCCCGTGGTCCCCGGCGAGCAGGGACAGCGCCTCCGCGTTCTTCGCCAGTCCGGCCGGCGGTATCACCCGCGGCTCCTCGCGCAGCAGCCACCAGGCGCCCGCCGCCCCGCCGGCGGCGGCCAGCACGCCGCCGGCCACCAGCCCGGTGCGCAGCAGCCCCCGGCGCGAGGGCCCGGTACCGGAACCCCCCGAGAGGACGGTGGCCTGCCGTTCCGCCTCGGTTCCCCGGCGCTCGATGTCCTGGGCCAGCGGCCCGGTGCGCCAGACCCGGTCCGCTCCCGGCGGCGGGGCGAACGCGCCCTCGATCTGTTCGGGCGTGGGGCGCCGGTCCGGGTCCTTGGCGAGGCAGGGCGCGATGAGCGTGTGCAACTCGGGTGGTACCGAGCCGAGTTCGGGCTCCCCGTGCACCACCTCGTACTGCACGGCGGCCACGTGCGTGCCGTCGTAGGCCCGCCGTCCGGTGGCCGCGTACGCCAGCACCGCGCCCAGCGAGAAGACGTCGGCGGCCGGTCCGACGCGCTGACCGAGCACCTGCTCCGGAGCGCCGTACCCGGGGGTGACCGGAACCTGGCCCGTGGTGGTGAGCGTCAGTCCGTGCTCGGGGCGCGCGATGCCGAAGTCGATGACGCGCGGTCCGGTCGAGGTGAGCACGATGTTGGCCGGTTTCAGGTCGCGGTGCACCAGCCCGGCCGCGTGGATGTCCCGCAGGGTCGCGGCGAGCGAGGCGGCGAGGGCGCGCACGCCGTCCGGGCCGAAGGGCCCGTACTGGCGGACGGCGTCGTCGAGGGTGGGCCCGGACAGGAACTCGGTCGCGATCCAGGGCCGGCTGTCGGTCTCCTCGATCCGTGCGTTCAGCACGCGGGCGACGCCGCCGCTGGTGACCGCCCGGGCGGTGTGCGCCTCGCGCAGGAAGCGCTGGGCGAGCTGCGGGTCGTGCGCGAGCTCCGGCAGCAGCACCTTGACGGCCGCGGTGCCGCCGCCGTCGTCCCGGCCGAAGTAGACCTTGCCCATGCCGCCCTCGCCGAGTACGCCGAGGACGCGGTAGGGGCCGAGCCGGATGGGGTCACCGGCGCCGAGGGGTTTCATGGCGTACTGCTTCCTGTCGTTCACGGGTGTCAGCGGAAGTCGACGGGCAGGCCGTTCGGTTCCTTGATGCGCTTCATGATGATCTGCGAGTTGACCTCGGTGATGCCGGACAGGGCCGTCAGCTTCTCGATCCACAGCCGCTCGTACGCGCGCAGGTCCGCCACGGCGATCCGCAGCAGGCAGCCGGGGCTGCCGAAGAGGCGGTAGGCCTCGATGACGTCGGGAATGTCCTGGAGGGCCGCCTCGAAGGCCTCGACCGCCTCGCGGTCGCGGCGCACCTCGATCGAGACGAGCACCTCGAAGCCCCGGCCCACCGCCTCGGGGGAGATCACGGCGCGGTAGCCCTGGATCACCCCGTCCTGTTCCAGCTGGCGCACCCGGCGCATGCAGGGGGAGGGGGTCAGCCCCACGCGCTGGGCGAGCTCCTGGTTGCTGAGGCGGCCGTCGGCCTGGAGCTCGCGCAAGATATCCCTGTCAATGGCATCCATGGCGCAATTATCACCCACGCTGTGTTAGAGGCCGGGTGGAAGACGCAATCACATTGCGCGTAGATCGCTCTATCATTGCTGCTTTGAGCACATATGTGCGAGTGACCATGCGTGAGTACGAGAAGGGCGGCCACGGCCAATGGGACGGATCGTCGTCATCAGCACCGGCGGAACGATAGCCAGCCGCTGGCAGGGCTCCGGCTTCGCCGCGGACGCCGACGGGAGCGAGGTCATCGCGACCGCGCCGCTGCCCGAGGGCGTCACGGTCGAGGTCGTGGACCTGTTCAGCGTGAACAGCCCCCGGCTCACCACCGCCCACCAGCTCACCCTGCTGCGCACCGTGCACGAGGTGCTCGCCGACCCCGACGTGGACGGCATCGTCGTCACGCACGGCACCGACACCCTGGAGGAGTCGGCGTTCCTGGTCGACCTCCACCACCACGACCCGCGCTCCGTCGTGTTCACCGGATCGCAGCGACCCATGGGCACCGCCGACGGGGACGGCCCGGGCAACCTCTACGACGCCCTGCTCACCGCCGCGAACACCCGCGGCCTCGGCGTGCTGATCGCCTTCGCCGGGCGGGTCCACGCCGCGCGGGGCACCGTGAAGACCCAGGCCGTGGAGCTGGACGCGTTCGCGGACCCCTCGAAGGAACTGCTCGGGAAGATCGGCTTCGGCAAGGTCACCATCCTGCGCACCCCGCAGCGCCCGGCGCCGCTCCCGCTCCCGGCGATGCCGGAACTCCCGCCGCGCGTGGACGTCGTGGTCCACCACGCCGACGGCGACCCGCTCCTGCTGAACGCCGCCGTCGAGGCGGGCGCGCGCGGCATCGTCCTCGTCGGCACCGGCGCGGGCAACGCCACCCCGGAGATCGTGGACGCGGTCAAGGTCGCCGTCGGGCGGGGCGTCCTGGTCGCGCTGAGCACGCGGGTCATGGCAGGGCCGGTCACCGAGATCTACACGCACGGCGGCGCGGTGGACCTGGTGGCCGCCGGAGCCGTCCCGACGGGCACCCTCCGCGCCGGCCAGGCCCGCATCGCGGTCGTCTCCGCCCTGCTCGCCACCGACAACCCGGTGGAACAGACCCGCGTCCTGCGCCTCGCGCTCAACGCGTCGAGCCCGATCCTGGCCGAGGTCTAACCCTCGACCACGCCCGCCTCCCGGGGCTCCGCCCCAGACCCCGCGCCTCAATCGCCGGCGAGGCTGAAAGACCGGGGCTCCGCCCCGAACCCCGCGCCTCAAACGCCGGCGGGGCTGGAATTGCGCTCCGCGCACTCCAGCCCCTCGAGCGCTTGCAGAACGACGCCGGGCAAATCCAGCCCCGCCGGCGTTTGAGGCGATCTTTCAGCCCGTCCGGCGTTTGAGGACCGGGGGTCCGGGGGCGGAGCCCCCGCAACGGCGCCGCACGCGCCACGTCAGCCGCGGCCGAACGCCGCCAGGATCTGATCCGCCGCAGACGTGGCCGTGACCGTGCCCGCCCGGACCGAGGCCTCCAGGCCCGGGGAGACATCCCGCACGGCGGGATCGGCCCGCAACCGCTCCAGCAACTCCTCGCGGACCATCGACCACGTCCACTCCACCTGCTGCGCAGCCCGCTTCGCCGCCAGCCGGCCCCCCGCGTCCAGCAGGGTCCGGTGCTGTTCGAGGCGGTTCCACACCTCGTCCAGCCCGGCGGACTCCCGCGCACTGCACGTCAGGACCGGCGGCGTCCAGGCCGCGTCGACCGGGTGCATCAGCCGCAGCGCGCCCGACAGTTCCCGCGCCGCCGCCTTCGCGTCGCGCTCGTGCGGGCCGTCCGCCTTGTTGACCGCCAGTACGTCGGCCAGTTCCAGGACGCCCTTCTTGATGCCCTGCAACTGGTCGCCCGTACGGGCCAGGGAGAGCAGCAGGAAGGAGTCGACCATGCCCGCCACCGTGGTCTCCGACTGGCCCACGCCGACCGTCTCGACGAGGACCACGTCGTAGCCCGCCGCCTCCATCACGATCATCGACTCGCGGGTGGCCTTGGCGACCCCGCCCAGCGTTCCCGCCGAGGGGGACGGCCGTACGAACGCCGCCGGGTCCACCGACAGCCGCTCCATCCGGGTCTTGTCACCCAGGATGGAGCCGCCCGTACGCGTGGACGACGGGTCCACCGCGAGGACCGCGACCCGGTGGCCCAGACCCGTCAGCATGGTGCCGAACGCGTCGATGAAGGTGGACTTGCCCACCCCCGGGACACCGCTGATGCCGATCCGGCGGGCCCGGCCGGCATGCGGCAGCAGCTCCGTCAACAGCCCCTGCGCCAGCACCCGGTGCGCGGGCAGGGTGGACTCGACGAGGGTGATCGCGCGGGCGATGAACGCGCGCTTCCCGTCGAGCACCCCCTTCGCATAGGCCTCGATGTCGATCTTCGGCACCGGCGGCCGCCTACAGCTCGTGGCCCAGGTCCGCGGCCAGCCGCGACACCAGGTCGTGGGCCGCGTCCGGGATCACCGTGCCGGGCGGGAACACGGCCGTCGCGCCCATCTCCAGCAGCGTCGGGACGTCCGCCGGCGGGATCACCCCGCCCACGACGATCATGATGTCCTCGCGGCCCTCCTCCGCCAACTGCTCGCGCAGCGCCGGTACGAGGGTCAGGTGGCCGGCCGCCAGCGACGAGACGCCCACCACGTGGACGTCCGCCTCGACGGCCTGGCGGGCCACCTCCGCCGGGGTCTGGAACAGCGGGCCGACGTCCACGTCGAAGCCCAGGTCGGCGAAGGCGGACGCGATCACCTTCTGACCGCGGTCGTGCCCGTCCTGGCCCATCTTGCAGACCAGGATGCGCGGACGGCGGCCCTCCGCCTCCTCGAACCGGTCGATGAGCGCACGCGTGCGCTCCAGGGACGGGGACTCGCCTGCCTCGGTGCGGTACACACCCGAGATCGTACGGATCTGGCTCGCGTGCCGCCCGTACACCTTCTCCAGTGCGTCCGAGATCTCACCCACCGTGGCCTTGGCGCGCGCCGCGTCCACGGCGAGGGCCAGCAGGTTCCCGTCCCCGCGCTCGGCCGCGTTGGTCAGCGCCCGCAGGGTGTCCTGGGTGACCGCCTCGTCGCGCTCCTCGCGCAGCCGCCGCAGCTTGGCGATCTGCTGGCTGCGCACCGAGGAGTTGTCGACCTTCAGGACGTCGATCGCCTCGTCGTTCTCCACGCGGTACTTGTTGACGCCGATCACCGGCTGGCGGCCCGAGTCGATGCGCGCCTGCGTCCGGGCCGCGGCCTCCTCCACGCGCAGCTTCGGGATGCCCGCGTCGATGGCCTGCGCCATGCCGCCGGCCGCCTCGACCTCCTCGATGTGCTGCCACGCCCGCCGCGCCAGGTCGTACGTCAGCTTCTCGACGTACGCGCTGCCGCCCCACGGGTCGATGGACCGGCAGGTCCCCGACTCCTGCTGCAGCAGCAGCTGGGTGTTGCGGGCGATGCGCGCCGAGAAGTCCGTCGGCAGCGCGAGCGCCTCGTCGAGGGCGTTGGTGTGCAGCGACTGGGTGTGGCCCTGGGTCGCGGCCATCGCCTCGATGCAGGTGCGCGTCACGTTGTTGAAGACGTCCTGCGCGGTCAGCGACCAGCCCGAGGTCTGCGAATGCGTGCGCAGCGAAAGGGACTTGGCGTTCTTCGGGTCGAACTGCTTGACCAGGCGCGCCCACAGCAGGCGGGCCGCGCGCAGCTTCGCGACCTCCATGAAGAAGTTCATGCCGATCGCCCAGAAGAAGGACAGGCGCGGCGCGAAGGCGTCCACGTCCAGTCCGACCGCCTGACCCGCCCGCAGGTACTCCACGCCGTCGGCGAGGGTGTACGCCAGCTCCAGGTCGGCCGTGGCCCCGGCCTCCTGGATGTGGTAGCCGGAGATGGAGATCGAGTTGTACCGCGGCATCTTCTGCGAGGTGAACGAGAAGATGTCGGAGATGATCCGCATCGAGGGCTTGGGCGGGTAGATGTAGGTGTTGCGGACCATGAACTCCTTGAGGATGTCGTTCTGGATGGTCCCGGCGAGCTTGTCGGGGGAGACGCCCTGCTCCTCCGCCGCCACGATGTACAGCGCGAGGACGGGCAGCACCGCGCCGTTCATCGTCATCGACACCGACATCTTGTCCAGCGGGATCCCGTCGAACAGCTGCCGCATGTCGTAGATCGAGTCGATCGCCACGCCCGCCATGCCGACGTCGCCCGTCACGCGCGGGTGGTCGCTGTCGTAGCCGCGGTGCGTCGGCAGGTCGAAGGCCACCGACAGGCCCTTCTGACCGGACGCCAGGTTGCGCCGGTAGAAGGCGTTCGACTCCTCGGCCGTGGAGAAGCCGGCGTACTGCCGGATCGTCCAGGGCTGGTTCACGTACATCGTCGGGTACGGGCCGCGCAGGTACGGGGCCACGCCCGGGTACGTCTGCAGGAAGTCCAGGCCCTCCAGGTCCCGCCCGGTGTAGAGCGGCTTGACCCCGATGCCCTCGGGGGTCTCCCACAGCAGGTCGGCGGCCGCGGTGCCGGTGGACTCCTTCACCGAGGCGCGCCACTGCTCCTCGGAGGCCCCGGCGGCGGAGGAGCCGAGCGCCAGCTCGGAGAAATCGGGGATGCTCAAGACGGCACTCCCATCCGGTCGAGTACGGAGGACAGTACGGCGACGGCGTCACAGCCGGCGAAGACGTACTCGTCCACGGAAGCCTCTGCGGTGCCCGGCCGGCCGGCGAGGAAGACGGTCGTGGCGCCCGCCGCGCGCAGCGCCTCGGACACCGCCGCGGCCTGCTCCTCGTACAGCGCGTCGCTGGAGCAGAGCACGGCCATGCCGTCGGCGCCGCTCGCGGCGTAGGCCTCGGCGGCCGTCGCCGGGTCCACCGACACCGGATCGTGCACGGGCTCGACACCGCCCGCCATGAAGAGGTTCGCGGCGAAGGTGGCGCGCGCGGTGTGCGCGGCCGCCGGGCCCAGCGCGGCGAGGAAGATCCTCGGCCGGGCGCCGGTCGCCGCCAGGTGCGCGTCGCTGCGGGCGCGCAGGGCCTCGTACGCCTCGTCGCGCCGGACGCGCGGCAGTCCGCCGGCGGGTCCGGCGGGCGCGGGCTCGCGGACGACGGGCTTCTCCGACAGCAGCGGGAACTCGCTGACGCCGGTGATGGGTTCGCGGCGCTTGGCCAGCTTCTTGGAGCGCTCGGCCCAGGTGGCGGCCAGCCGCTCGGCGACCAGCCCGGAGCGCAGGGCGGCGGCCTGGCCGCCGGCCTTCTCCACGGTCCGGAAGAACTCCCAGGCCGCGTGCGCCAGTTCGTCCGTCAGCCGCTCCACATAGTACGAGCCGCCGGCCGGGTCGATCACCCGGGCCAGGTGCGACTCCTCCAGCAGGATGGTGGAGGTGTTGCGGGCGATCCGGCGCGCGAAGGCGTCCGGCAGGCCCAGCTCGTGGTCGAAGGGGAGCACGGTGACCGAGTCGGCGCCGCCCACACCCGCGGCCATGCAGGCCACGGTGGTGCGCAGCATGTTCACCCAGGGGTCGCGGCGGGTCATCATCACCGGCGAGGTCACCGCGTGCTGGAGCTGGGCACCCGCCTCCGGGGCCCCCGAGGCCTCGGCGATACGGGCCCACAGCCGGCGCGCGGCGCGCAGCTTGGCGATGGTGAGGAACTGGTCCGCGGTGGCGGTGTAGCGGAACTCCAGCTGCCCGAGCGCGGCTTCGGTGCTCAGTCCGGCCTCGGTGAGGGTACGGAGGTAGGCGACGCCCGTGGCCAGGGACAGGCCCAGCTCCTCGGCGGCGCTGCCGCCGGCCTCGTGGTACGGCAGGGCGTCCACGGTCAGGGCGCGCACCCCGGGCCAGCCGGCGGCGGCCTCCCGGGCCAGCTCCACGGCGGCGGCCGGGTCCAGCGCTTCCCCGGTCCGGGCCTCGTGGCCCAGCGGGTCGGCGCCCAGCGAGGCCCGCGCGGCCTCGGGGGCCACCGCGCTCTCGGTGAACAGGTGCAGCAACGCGCGTGCGGCTTCGGCGTATTGGGCTCCCGCGTCGAGGGAGACCGGGGCGAGGTCCAGGTAGACCCCCTCCAGCGCCCGCGCGAGGCCGTCGACCGGGAGGCCGCCCCGACCCACGGTGAACCAGAGGGAGGTGACCCCGTTCTCCAGGTCGGCGAGAGCCGCTTCGTTCACGCGCACCGGATCGGTGCCCGCGAGGCGCTGGCGCACGTCCCAGCCGTTCGCGGTGGTGCCCTCCGGCTTGCCTCCGCGTACGAAGGGGGCGAAGCCGGGCAAACCGGTGTCTGGAGCCGTCCCGTCGGGCGGCGCGCTGTAGAGCGGGCGGGTGGTGAGCCCGTCCTCGAGAGGGGTGGACAACGCATCTTCTGCGGCCTCGCCGGAGGCTTCCTTGCCCGACTTGCGCAGTACGCCTTCTACAAGGCGCTGCCACTGCTCATGCGTCGCGTCAGGGAACTCGGCGGCCAGGGAGAGCCCGTCGTCAGGCAGGACCGTCATGGCTCGAATGCTAGGGGCGGGCGCTTAAGGCGCACCATACCGTCCGGTGTGATCTCGCCCTCTCGTGAGATCCGACAAGGATCTTGACTGGCGGGCTGAGCAGCACCGTTGCCGCCGCCCCGGAGGGTCCGGCCGGACCCGCGCGCGTTACCACGATCCGTCGGAGATCTCCACGGACGGGCGAGCGCTCCTTCGCGGCGGCCCCGCTCCGCCGCGGGCTTCTCCCGTGCGGGACGCCCGCCCGTGCGCTCACGCCCGCGACCGTCCGCGACCGCCCGATTGAAGACTTCCGACAGAAGCGCCGGTCCCGGCGTGCCGCGGGGGTCGGTCCGGCCCGGGCGGTGCGGGTGGTCAGTCCTCCAGGCGGACGGGCATCAGCAGCGAAAACGTGTCCTCGGAGTCGGTCCGGCGGATCACCAGGGGCGCGGTGGGGGCGCCGAGCTCCAGGACCAGCTGGTCGCGGGCTCCGGCCGCGAGGGCGTGCAGCAGGAAATCGCGGTTGACGGCGACGCGGTCCGGGTCGTCGTCGCCGTCCTCGCAGACGGTCACCCCACCGTCGGCCGTCACCTTCAGCACGCTGAGGTCACAGGCGCCGCCGTCCTGCCCGAGCGCCTCGCCCGCACGGACGGGGCCGGTCTCCACCGCCTCCCGGAAAGCCGCGACGTCGACGAGGGCGCGGCGTCCTGCCGGCAGGCGGACGAGGCGACGGTAGTCGGGGAACTCGTGGTCGACGCACCGGCCGCCCGTCTGACGGTCCGCCGCCTCCAAGGTCACGCGGTCCCCGTCCACGGCCAGCCGGACCGGGGCGTCGCCGGTCAGCAGCGCCCGCATCGCGTCGGCGAGCGGGGACGGCACGATGGCCTGCACGCGGGGCCCGCCGTAGCCGGTGGTGGCGGCCTGCGCGACAGCCATCCGGTACCGGTCGGTGGCCACGACGCGGAGGGCGTCGCCCTCGATGTCGAACAGGACGCCGCCGAGCATCGGCAGTTCCGGATCGGTGCCGGCGGCGAAGCGGACCGCGTCCAGCGCGGCGGCCAGCGCGGCGGCGGAAACCGCCGGCCGGACGGTGGCGGGGGCGCCGGTGGTGCCGGGGGCGGCGGTTGCGGCGGTGGCGGCGTTGCGGAGCACGGTCATCGGGTCTTTCTCCCTGCGGTCGAGGAGCGCTCGGACGGTGGAGAACGCGCTGCGGGCATCGGACAGCCCCCGTTCGAGACGGCGCAGATGCGCCTCCAGCAGCTTCCGCACCAGGTCGGTGTCCGCACCGGACCAACCGGCCAGCACCAGCCGGATGTCCGCCAACGGCATGCCGGCCCGCCGCAGCCGGGCCAGCAGGCCGGCCTCCTCGAGCTGTTCGGGGCCGTACCAGCGGTAGCCGCTGACCGGATCCACCCAGGCCGGGACCAGCACGCCGGCCCCGTCGTAGAACCGCAGGGTGCTGACACTCAGTCCGCTGTCCCGGGCCATCTCGCCAATGCTGCGCATCTCGCTCTCCACACCCCGAACTCTGCGCCCTCCACCAGGTCGAGGGTCAACCGTGGCGGCTGCGTTGCGGGGTCGTGAAATCCAGCCATGGGTTTTCGGCCGCAGGCGGTCGTGCGGACGATCTACCGGACCGGCGGAACGCGCAGGTCACAGCAGGTGTACGGAGTCGGGTGAGGGGCTCGTTCCGGCCACCCCGGGGAGCCGCGGGAGGGGGTTGACCGGCGGCGGGGGCGCTGACAGTCTCCGAGCCATGTCCGCGACCGAACTTCTCGCCGCGCGGCTCCACACCCCCGGCCTCTGTACCGAGCCGGGCGAGTGTCCGGGCCGCTGTCCGGCCCCCACGGCCTGACCCCCGCCCGCACGCCCTCCCGGACCCCGCCCCTGCGGGCCGCCCCCGGGCCGCGCCCTCCCGGACCGCCTCCACGGACCGGCCCCCGGGACGCACCGTCCCGGACCGCTCCCACGGGTCGGCCCCCGGGGCGCGCTCTCCCGGGCCGGCGCCCACCAGGACCGCCTTCCCAGGACGACCCGTCACCGGACCGGTGCCCGGGAGGGTCCCCGACTCGGCGCCCCTGACCGGGGACGTCCCGGGACGCGCTGCCCCTGACCGGGGCGCCCGGCCGGGGGCCCTCACCGCCGACCGACGGGCACGTCCCCCAGGGCGGCTCCGCACCGGCGGGCCCGCCATGCCGGACCGGCACCCCACCGGGAACGCCTTCCGTCACGACCACCCACCGAACCCACCGAGACGACTCCGCACCGGAGCGGTCCGCCCGGGACGGCCCCCCACCAGGGGACACCGCTCCGCTACGACCACTCACCGGCACGACCCCGCGCCGGGACGGTCCGGCGGGAACGGTGCCCGACCAGGGCCACCGTCCCGGCCGTTCCGCCCAGGCACGGCGCCTATGGCGAGTACCCCCGGAACCCACCGGCGCGGCCTCGCGCCGGGCGGCGGGGACGGTGTTCAACCAGGCCACCGTCCCCGCCGTACCGCCCAGGGGCGGGTGCACCCACCGGAACCCGCCGGTGGTGGCCTCGCGTCCGGGTGTTCCGGGGGTGGCCCCCGATCGGGGAAGCCGTTCCCGCGTGGGCACCCGCGGGTGCCCACGGCGAGCGCTCCATCGAGGCCCCCAGGGGTGGCCTCGTACCGGAGCGGCCCGCCGTGGTGACGCCGCACCGGGGGAGCCCGGCGCGGTGCGCCCCGCCGGGGACCGCCGGTGGGGCGGCTCCCGACGGCTCTCCCTACCGGAGGTCTTCGCCGGGACGGTCACCCCGCCAGGGTGTCCCACCGGACGGATCTCCCTCGGGGTGGACCCCGCGGGCGGCCCGGGGCTCCACCAGGGGTGCCTCACCGGCTGCCGGGACGGCTCCCCGAGGGCTCGCCCCACCGGGATGTCCTCCCGGGGTGTCGTCCCGGGGCGGGCTCCGTGTGCGGGGGTCGCTCGGACCGGGGCCCCGCCGTCGGAGGGGCCGGCGGCGGGGCGGCCGGGCTCCCGAGGGGCCTCCGCGCCCTCGGGAGCCGGCGCCCGCACCCGTACCGCCCGCACCACGCTCACGTCACGTCACGCCACTCCGTTTCCGCCGCTGCGGCGACCAGCCCGCCCGCAGCCAGTCCTCAGCAGGGAGCTCCCATGGCCACCACCCTTCCCGCCCCCACCGTCACCGTCACCAAGATCGGCGGCCGCATCGGCGCCGAGATCGGCGGCGTACGGCTCGGCGGCGACCTGCCCGACGGCACCGTCGCCGAGATCCGCGCCGCCCTCCTCGCGCACAAGGTCGTCTTCTTCCGCGGCCAGGACCACCTCGACGAGGCCTCCCACGAGGCCTTCGCCGGGCTGCTCGGCGCGCCCGTCGCGCACCCCACCGTCCCCTCCGCGGACGGCCGTTACGCCCTCGGCATCGACTCCCACCACGGCGCCCGCGCCAACCAATGGCACACCGACGTCACCTTCGTCCCCGCCTACCCCGCCTTCTCCATCCTCCGCGCCGTCACGATCCCCCCGTACGGCGGCAACACCCTCTGGGCCAACACGGCCACCGCCTACGCCCACCTTCCCGAGCCGCTCCGCGCCCTCGCCGACGGCCTGCGCGCCGTCCACTCCAACGAGTACGACTACGCCGCCCTGAAGCCCGACGCCCTGCCCGAGGCCCTGGCCCAGTACCGCGAGGTGTTCACCTCCACCAAGTTCCTCACCGAGCACCCGGTGGTCCGCGTCCACCCCGAGACCGGCGAACGCACCCTGCTCCTCGGCAACTTCGTCCAGCGGATCAGCGGCCTCACCGGCCGCGACTCCCGCGTCCTCCAGGACCTCTTCCAGTCGCACATCGAGAGCCCCGAGAACACCGTCCGCTGGCAGTGGCAGGCCGGCGACGTCGCGATCTGGGACAACCGCGCCACCCAGCACTACGGCGTGGACGACTCCGACGACCACGAGCGCACCCTGCGCCGCGTCACCGTCGACGGCGACGTCCCGGTCGGTCCGGACGGCGAGCCCTCCCGCCTGATCAGCCCGGAGACCGTCCCGGACCCCGCCTTCGGCATCCCGTCCGGCGCCTCCGCCGCAGCCTGACCGCCACAGCCTCCGCCTCCACCGCCTGACCCCGTTCCGCCCCGCACCGCCCGCACCGCCCGCCCCGACCGCTCCCCGTACGTCACCCAAGGAGCCCCCGTGCCCCACCTGCTCGCCATCACCGGCAGCCCCTCCGCCCACTCCCGTACCGCCGTCGTCGCCGACCACGTGCTGCGCCGCCTGTCCCACTCCGGCTTCGGGACCGCGCACCTGGCCGTGCGCGAGCTCCCCGCCGCCGACCTGCTCGCCGCCCGCCGTGGCGAGCCCGAGATCCGCCGGGCGCTCGAAGCCGTGGCGGAGGCGGACGGCCTGGTCATCGCGACCCCGGTCTACAAGGCCTCGTACACCGGCCTGCTCAAGGCCTTCCTCGACCTGCTCCCGCAGGACGGCCTCGCCGGGAAAACGATTCTCCCGCTGGCCACCGGCGGCAGCCTCGCCCACGTCCTGACCATCGACTACGCCCTGCGCCCCGTGCTCGCCGCCCTCGGCGCCCGGCACGTCACCGCCGGCCGGTTCGTCCTCGACTCCTCCGTCGAGCGCGGCTCCGGCCCCGACCGGCTGCGGCCCGAGGCCGAGCTCGACCTCTTCCAGGCGGTCGACGAGTTCGCCGAGGCCCTGCGTGCCGCGCCCGTCGCCGCCGCCGCGCTCACCACCGCTCCGTAACACCACGCCACCACGCAACCGCACCGACAAGGACCCCCGCCATGCCCGCAGGATTCACCTCGACCCGCACCTCCCGACGCCAGTTCCTGACCCTGCTCGGCATCTCGGCGGCCGCGGTGAGCTGCGGCACGGCCACCGCCACGGGCGGCGGATCCGGCTCGCAGGTCAAGACCCTGAAGTACCAGGGCTCGGTCGGTGCGGTCACGCTCCCCGAACTCGCCGCCGACCTCGGCTACTTCGAGGACGTCACGCTCGAATGGGTCGGCAACACCATCAGCGGCCCGCAGGACATCCAGTCCGCCGCCACCGGCCAGACCCACTTCGGCAGCGCCTTCAACGGCGCGGTCATCAAGCTCGCCGCCGGCAAGGCGCCGATCAAGGCGGTCATCTCCTCCTATGGCTCGGACCAGTACTCCTACGCCGGCTACTTCGTCCTGGAGGACAGCCCGATCCGCTCCGCCCGGGACCTGATCGGCAAGAAGGTCGGCATGAACACCCTGGGCGCCCACTACCAGGCGCTGCTCGACACCTACCTCAGCCGCAACGGCCTCTCCAAGGCGGACGCGGCCAAGGTCGAGGCCCTGGTGATACCGCCCGTCAACACCGAACAGGCGCTGCGCGCGAAGCAGATCGAGGTCGGGGTGCTCACGGGCATCCTGCGCGACAAGGCCGTCGCCTCCGGCGGCATCCGCCCGCTGTTCACCGACGTGGAACTGCTCGGCCCGTTCAGCGCGGGCACCTACATCATGACCGAGCGCTTCATCAAGCAGAACCCGGACACCGTACGGACCTTCGTGACGGGCGTGGCCAAGGCCATCGAGTGGTCCCGCACCACCCCGCGCGAGGAGGCCGTCGCCCGGATGACCGAGATCGTCAAGAAGCGCGGCCGCAACGAGGACACCACCGCCCTGCAGTACTGGCGCTCGTACGGGATCGCCGAGACGGGCGGCCGGATACCCGACCAGGAGTTCCAGCTGTGGCTCGACTGGCTCGGCGAGCGGGGCGACATCAAGCAGGGGCAGTTCAAGCCGTCCGACCTCTACACCAACGAGTTCAACGCATACGGAAAGGGGTGACGGCCACCATGACGAAGATCGTGTTCGAGGGAGTGCGCAAGACCTTCGGGGACTTCACCGCCCTCGACGGCATCGACCTGGAGATCCGCAGCGGGGAGTTCCTCGTGGTCGTCGGCCCCAGCGGCTGCGGCAAGTCCACGCTCCTCGACCTCCTCGGCGGCCTGGCGGCCCCGACGGCCGGGCGGATCCTGCTCGACGGCAAGCCGGTCACCGGGCCGGGCCTGGACCGGGGCATCGTCTTCCAGCAGTACGCGCTGCTGCCGTGGCGCACCGCCCAGGGCAACGTCGAGTTCGGCCTGGAGGCCACCGGTGTGCCGCGCCGGCAACGCGCCGCCCGGGCCAAGGAGTTCCTGGACCTGGTCGGACTGACCGGCTTCGAGGACCGGCACCCGCACCAGCTCTCCGGCGGCATGCGCCAGCGCGTCGCCATCGCCCGCGCGCTGGCGTACGACCCGGACGTGCTGCTGATGGACGAGCCGTTCGCCGCGCTCGACGCGCAGACGCGCGAGTCCCTCCAGGACGAGCTGCGCCGCATCTGGCAGAGCACCGGCAAGACCGTCGTCTTCATCACGCACGGCATCGAGGAGGCCGTCTACCTCGGGCAGCGGGTGGCCGTCATGACCTCCCGGCCCGGCCGGGTCAAGGAGGTCGTCCCGGTCTCCTTCGGCGACCGCGACGGACTGCTGGGGGAGGCACTGCGGTCGAGCCCGGAGTTCGCCCGCTACCGGCACGAGATCTGGAACCTCCTCCACGACGAGGTGGCCCGCGCGCAGCAACTGGAGAAGGAGGGGGCAGCCGCATGAGCACCGGAACCGACACCACCGCCCTGACGGCCTCGGCCCTCACCACCCCGGCCGAGTCCGCCCCCGTCGCGGATACCGCTGTTGCCGCTGCCGGGTCCACCGCCCCCGACGGGGCCCCCGCCTTCACGTCCCGGGCCCCGGCACCCGCCCCGGCCCCTGCCGAGTCCGCCCCGGACGCGGGGACCGCCCCCGCCCCGGCCGGGTCGGTCCCGCCGGCGGGGCCTGCCCCGGCCGCTTCCGGGACCACCCCCGGCGGAGCCCGGGCCGGCAAGTCCCCGGCCGAAGCCGACCACGCCCTGGCCGACGCCGAAGCCGACGCCGCCCCCGGCCCGGCCCGGGTACCCGCCGCGCCCGCAGCCCCGGCCCCCGTCCGGACGAAGACCGCCGCCCTCGCCGTCGTACGCGCCCTGAAGGCCGTCGCCCTCCGGACCGCCGCGATCCTCGCGCTGGTCGCCCTCTGGGAGTTCGCCCCGCGCGCCGGCCTGGTCGACGCCACCTTCCTGCCGCCCATCAGCGAGGTGGCCGTCGCCTGGTGGGAGCTGGCCGGCGACGGCCAGCTCGCCGACCACACCCAGGCCAGCCTGATCCGCTCCTTCGGCGGCTTCGGCATCGCCGTGGCCGTCGCCGTCCCGCTCGGCCTGCTCATCGGCTGGTACCGGCCGCTCGCCGATTTCCTCGGGCCGCTGCTGGAGGTCTTCCGCAACACCGCGGCCCTCGCGCTGCTCCCGGTGTTCGTCCTGCTCCTCGGCATCGGCGAGACCTCGAAGGTGTCGATCGTCGTCTACGCCTGCCTCTGGCCCGTCCTGCTCAACACCATCAGCGCCGTCCGCAACGCCGACCCCACCCTGATCCGGCTCGCCCGGTCGATGGACCTCTCCACGCCCCGCCTGTTCCAGAAGGTGATCCTGCCGGCCTCCGTACCGGCCATCTTCACCGGAATCCGGCTGGCCGGCGCCGTCTCCATCCTCGTCCTGGTGGCCGCCGAGATGATCGGCGCCAAGGCGGGCCTCGGCTATCTGATCAACGCCTCGCAGTTCAACTTCGCGATCCCGCAGATGTACGCCGGCATCGTCACCATCTCCGCCATCGGCGTGGCCTTCAACCAGCTGCTGGTCACGATCGAACGCCGCCTCAGCACCTGGCGCGTCCCGGCCTGACGGCCCGTGCCCGTGCCCGGACCCCGACGTCCGACGCCTGACGGCCGACGGCCCCGCCCCGCTTCGCGCCACCTGACACACAAGGAACAGTCATGACCACCGCCCCCCGGACCCTCCACCTCAACGCCTTCCTCATGAACGCCGGGCACCACGACGCCGCCTGGCGCCACCCGGACAGCACCCCCGAACGGGTCACCGACCTGCGGTACTTCCAGGAACTGGCCCGCACCGCCGAGCGCGGACGGCTCGACTCCATCTTCTTCGCCGACGGACTCGCCCTCTGGGGCAAGGCCCGCTACAACGCCCTCGGCGGCTTCGAGCCGCTCACCCTGCTGTCCGCCATCGCCGCCGTCACCGAGCACATCGGGCTGATCGCGACCGTCTCCACCACCTTCAACGAGCCCTTCAACACCGCCCGGAAGTTCGCATCCCTCGACCACATCAGCGGTGGCCGCGCCGGCTGGAACATCGTCACCTCCGGCACCGTCGACGAGGCCCGCAACTTCAACCGCGACGAGCACCTGGCGCACAACCTCCGCTACGACCGCGCCCGCGAGTTCCTCGACGTCGCCACCAAGCTCTGGGACAGCTGGGAGGACGACGCGATCGTCCTCGACAAGGAGGCCGGCGTCTACGCCGACACCGACAAGCTCCACCCCGCCGCCCACCGCGGCGAGTACTTCGGTGTCGCCGGACCGCTCAACGTCCCGCGCTCGCCCCAGGGCCACCCGCTCCTCGTGCAGGCCGGCTCCTCCGAGGACGGCAAGGAGTTCGCCGCCCAGTACGCCGAGGCCGTCTTCACCGCCCAGCAGACCCTCGCGGACGGCCAGACCTTCTACAAGGACCTCAAGTCCCGCCTCGCCAAGTACGGCCGCACCGAGGGCGACCTGCTCGTCCTGCCCGGCATCGCCCCGGTCATCGGCTCCACCGAGGCCGAGGCCAAGGCCCTGGAGCAGCAGCTCACCGACCTCCAGGTGCCGGAGTACGGCCTCGCCCAGCTCTCCGGCATGCTCAACGTGGACCTGACGGGCCTGCCCCTCGACGGCCCGTTGCCCGACCTGCCCGAGGAGCGGGACGTCAACGGGAACAAGAGCCGCTTCACCCTCGTCGCCGAGCTCGCCCGCCGCGACGGCCTCACCCTGCGCGAGCTGATCGCCCGCCTCGGCGCCGGCCGCGGCCACCGCACCTTCGCGGGCACCCCCGAGCAGATCGCCGACCAGCTGGAGGAATGGTTCACGCAGGGCGCCGCCGACGGCTTCAACATCATGGCGCCCGTCCTGCCCACCGGCCTGACCGACTTCGTCGACCACGTCGTGCCGATCCTGCAGCGGCGCGGCCTGTTCCGCACCGAGTACACCGGCCGCACCCTCCGTGAGAACTACGGCCTGGCCCGGCCGGCCAACCGCCACACCAGGGGGAGCGCATGACCGATCACGTCACCGACGTCCTCGTCGTCGGCGGCGGACCGGCCGCCACCTGGGCCGCCCTCAAGGCGGCCCGGGCCGGGGCCCGGGTCGTCCTCGCGGACAAGGGCTACTGCGGCACGAGCGGCGCCACGGCCGCCGGCGGCACCGGCGTCTGGTACGTGCCGCCCGAGCCCGCCGCCCGCGAGGCGGCCATGGCCTCCCGCGAGGGCCTCGGCGGCTACCTGGCCGACCGGCGCTGGATGGCCCGCGTCCTCGACGAGACGTACGACCGGATGAACGAGCTGGCCACCGAGGGCCGCTACCCCTTCCCCACCGGGCCCGACGGCCGGCCGCTCCGCAACGGCCTCCAAGGCCCCGAGTACATGCGGCGGATGCGCATCCGGATCCGCCGCGCCGGGGTCCACGTCCTCGACCACAGCCCCGTCACCGAACTGCTCACCGACGCGGACGGCGCCGTCGCGGGCGCCGCCGGCTACCGCCGCCAGGCCCGGGAGCACTACCGGGTCCGGGCCGGCGCCGTGGTCCTCGCCACCGGCGGCTGCGCCTTCCTCAGCGGGGCGCTCGGCACCAACACCAACACCGGCGACGGCGCGCTCTTCGCCGCCGAGGCCGGGGCGGAGCTCTCCGGAATGGAGTTCTCCAACGCCTACGGGATCGCCCCCGAGGGTACTTCGGTGACCAAGACGGCCTTCTACTCCTTCGCCACCTTCTACCAGGAGGACGGCAGCGTGCTGGAGGGCGCGGCCAGCCAGGGCGGCCGCTCGGCGATCGCCCGCGAACTCCTCACGGGCGCCCGCGTGTACGCGCGCCTCGACCGCGCCGACGAGCCGGCCCGGGCCGCCATGCGCCTGGCCCAGCCCAACTTCTTCCTGACCTTCGACCGGCTCGGCATCGACCCCTTCACCGACCGTTTCGCCGTGACCCTGCTCGCCGAGGGCACGGTCCGCGGCACCGGCGGCATCCGGATCACCGGCGACGACTGCGCCACCGGCGTCCCGGGCCTGTACGCCGCCGGGGACGCGGCCACCCGCGAGGAGATCTGCGGCGGCTTCACCGGAGGCGGCAGCCACAACGCCGCCTGGGCCGTCTCCTCCGGCAGCTGGGCCGGCCGGGGCGCCGCCGCGCACGCCCTGTCCCTCGGTGCGGAACGGGCCGCCCGCCGCCCCGTCACCGGCGCCGGCGGAGCCGGGCTGCGCCCGACGGGACACCGGGCCGAGCCGGGCGGGCACCGCGCCGCCGTGGAACTCGTACAGGCTGAGGTGCTCCCGTACGACAAGAACTACCTGCGCCGCGGTGACGTCCTCGCCGCCTCGCTGCGGACCCTGGATTCGGCCTGGTCGCAGCTGCGGGCCACGCTCCACGGCGAGGGCGCGGAGCTGGTCAGGGCCCGGCAGGCGGCGGCGATGACGGCGCACGCGCGGTGGATGTACGCGGCCGCCCTCGCCCGGCCCGAGACCCGGGGGATGGCCAAGCGCCTGGACCATCCGCGGCAGGACCCGGCCCTGCACCACCGGATCCTGGTGGGCGGCCTGGACCGGGTGTGGACCCGGCCCGCGGCCCCGGCGGGCACGGGGGTGGCGGCGTGATCGAACTGGTCTCGCAGGAGCGGTGCATCACCTGCGACAAGTGCATCGAGGTGTGCCCGACGGACGTCTTCGAGCGCGGGCCCGGGGGGATCCCGCTGCTCGCCCGGCAGGAGGACTGCCAGACCTGCTTCCTGTGCGAGGCCAACTGCCCGGCGGACGCGCTGTTCGTCTCGCCGCTGACCCGCCCGGCGGGGGACGACCCGGCCGTACGGGACGAGGCGGGCCTGGCGGACCGCGGCCTGCTCGGCAGCTACCGGCGGGAGATCGGCTGGGGCGAGGGCCGCACGCCCGGGGCGCTCAGGGCGATCGGGCCGCCGCTGGGCGCAGACCTGCGGCCGATCACGTCCTGAGGCCGGGGGCGGTCCGGACGGACCCGGACCGCCCCCCGACGGTCCGGGTCCGTCCGGACCGCCGGCCATCGGGGCGGGACCGTGCCCCGCCCCTGCCGGCCCTCGTGTCAGACCGTCAGACCGTCAGGACGATCTTGCCGCGCGTGCGGCCCGCGGCGCTCAGCTCCCAGGCCCTGGCCGCCTCGGCGAGCGGCAGCGCGTGCTCGACGTTGACGGTGAGGCCGCCCGCGTCGGCCAGTTCCGCGAGGAAGGTCAGGTCGGCCGTGTCGGGGCGCACCCACAGCTGGTGGGCGCCCTTGGCGGCCGCCTGGTAGTCGGCGATGGAGACGACCCGGCCGCGCTCCTTGACCAGGGACTGCAGGGTCTCCACGACGTCGTCCCCGTAGAAGTCCAGGGCCGCGTCGACGCCTTCGGGCGCCAGCTCGCGGATCCGGTCCGCCAGGCCCTCCCCGTACAGCACCGGTTCGGCGCCGAGCCCGCGCAGGTAGTCGTGGTTGTGCGCGCCGGCCGTGCCGATGACCCGCAGGCCGAGCGCGACGGCGATCTGCACGCCGAAGGAGCCCGTGCCGCCCGCCGCGGAGTGGATGACGACGGTCTCGCCGGCCTTGACGTCCACACGGGTGAGGGACTGGTAGGCCGTGAGGCCGGCCAGCGGGATCCCCGCGGCCTGCTCGAAGCTCAGCGCGCGGGGCTTGCGGGCGAGGGTGCGGACGGGGGCGGTGACCAGTTCGGCGTAGGTACCGAGCTCCACCCACTCCTTGCGGACGTAGCCGTACACCTCGTCGCCCACGGCGTAGTCGAAGGTGTCCGGGCCGACCTCCTCGACGATCCCGGCGACGTCCCAGCCGGGTATGACGGGGTAGCGGACTTCGAGGATCGGGTCGAGGTATCCGGCGGCGAGCTTCCAGTCCACCGGATTGACCCCGGCGGCCTTGACGCGGACGAGGACCTCGCCCGGTCCCACCTTCGGCTTGGGTACGTCAACGAGCGTGAGGTCCGGGGCAGTTCCGTATGCGCTGTACGTGATGGCCTTCATGATCATTCGCAACAGGGCCCCGCCGGACCCTATTCCCTCACGCGGGCAGGGTGTTGCGGTGCGAGCTCCGGCGGGCGGCGGCGAAGAGCGCCTGGATCTGCGTACCGGACTGCTCGACGTCGTCGAGGGGGGAGGGGAAGGGCAGCGTCACGTCCCGGTGGCCGCGCCGCTCCTCCAGCCGCAGGGTGATCCCGTACCGGTCCATGGCGACCGGGAGCGCGCGCACGACGGTGGCGGTGGGCAGCGGCCGGACCAGGCGCAGCAGCAGGGTGACGAGGTCGTGGTGGTCGTCGAGGAGGTGCGTGAGCATGCCCGCCTCGTACGGGGCGAGAGGGTCGGGGCGGGCGGCCTCCAGCTCCTCGAGGCCGACGTACGCGAGGCCGTGCTCGGTTTCCAGGACGGCCTGGCCGAACTCCACGCAGGTGGAGTCGGCGGCCTCGTCCGAGTACGGGGTGAGCAGGCGGCCCAGCACGGTGACGCGGGCGCGCACCCGGTCGCGTACGGGGGTGGGGGCGATGTCGGTGAATTCCAGCCGGATCGTGGGCCGGTACTCGTCGTCGCCGCCCGGTTCGGCGGGGTGCAGGTGCAGCCGGCCCATCGGGTCGCTGCCGTCGAGGTGGCGGACCTCGGTGCGCCGTTCGTCGGTGATGAGCGTCATGGAGTGGGCGGCGGTCAGGATCGACCGGATTCGCTCGGCGTCGGTGGGCCGGGTGGCCGGGGTGGCGGGGGCACCGGACATGCGCATGCGGATCTCTCCATCGTCCGAGTAAGTTAGGCATGCCTAACCTAACTCATCTTGGGCTGCGAGAGTACCCGGCGTGGTTCGTGTCGCTGTTGGGCTGAACGGGTGAAACACGAGAGGATGGGGGGATGCACAAGAAGCGCGCGGCCGAGGCGGCCCGGTGAGCAGGTACGACGTCACCGACGAACAGTGGGAGGGGCTCGCGCAGGTGGTCCCCCTGCGCAGTCGCAACGAATGGCCCTCCCGGGTGGACCACCGCACGATTCCCAAGGCGCCCGGAGCGTCGGTGGCGGAGCAGCGGCGCTTCGTGGTGATCAGAGTTCAGATCTTCGCGGACGCGCGGGAGGTGGCGGAGTACCTGATCGCGCAGATCCCGGTGCTGCTCGACCTCACCGGCGCGGACAGCGAAGTGGCCAAGCGCATCCTGGACTTCAGCAGCGGCGTGGTCTTCGGGCTGGGCAGCGGGATGCACCGGGTGGACCGGAACGTCTTCCTGCTGGCGCCGGTGGGGACCGAGGTCGAGGGGATCGCGGCCGCGGCCGTCCCCCGATCGTAGGAAGGTCCCCGCGAGGGAACGGTTCGCCGGGTCCACGGGGGGTCCGGCGGCCCGTACCGTCCCGCGCATGGACGCCACCTTGGACGCGGCGGTGGGCCCCGCCCCCGCCGCACTCGCCCCCGACACCGAACCCGACGCCGGCCCCGACGCCGCGTTAGCCGCGGGCGCTCCGGCCCACGGCGATTCGGCCCACACCCCCACCGTTCCCGCGCAGGCCGCGCCGACGCGCGCCGAGCCCGCGCGGCAGCCGCCGCACCGGCGGCCCGTGGTCACCGAGCTGCGGCTCTCCGCCTTCGGGCCGCACCGGGCGGCGGCCTTCCCGCTCGGACCCGTCACCCTCTTCGCCGGGCCGAGCGGCAGCGGCAAGTCCCAGGCCCTGGCCGCCTACGAGGCCCTGGCGGGGCTGGGTTGCGGCGCCACCCTGGCGGAGGCCTTCCCGGACCCGCGCGCCCGCATCCCCGACCTGGCCGTACCCGACGCCCAGCGGCGGCGCGGGTTCCGCCTCGGCTGCACGGTCGACGGCCCCGCCGGCCCGGTCCGGCTCGACCTCGCCGTCCAGGCCGAGCCCGCGCTGCGGATCGTCGGCGAACGGCTCTCGCAGGACGGGCAGATCCTGCTCGCCACCGCCCTGCGCGACCCCGGCCGGCGCTCCGTTCAGGCCGCCTGGCTGACCGGCGGTGCCATCGGCGTCACCCGGGCCCCGCTGCCCGACGACCGGCTCGGCACCGCCCTCCTCCCGCTGCGCGTCGCCGGCTCCACGGCCGGCCAGCGACAGGTCCTGGCCGCCGCCGAGCAGGTCGTGGTGGCCCTGCGCTCGGTGTTCCCCTGCGACCCCCGCCCGGACCGGATGCGCGCCGCCGTCCCGCCCGGGGAGGGCCGGCTGCTCGGCGACTGCGCCAACCTGGCCGACGTACTGCGCCGGACCCGCCACGAATGCGGCACCCGCCACGCGATGCTGGCCGGAGCGGCCCGCACCGGCTGCGCCGGGCCCGTCGCCGGCCTCGACGTACGGGCCCCCGCGGGCGGCGGAGCGGTCACGGCCGTACTGGACCGCGGCCCCGCCCGGCCCGCCACGGAACTGGCCCGCCTCGGCGCGGGCGAACTGCGCTTCCTCGCACTGGCACTGGTCCTGCTGACCGGCCCGGGAGTGCTGGCCATGGATCCGGCCGCCGAACTGCTCTCCGCCCAGCAGGCCCTGACCGTGCTGGCCGACGGCTTCGACCGCGGCCTGGACCGGCGCCAGAGCGCCGAGCTGCTGCGCCTCGCCCTGCTGTCCGGGGCGCGCGGCCACATCCGGCTGGTGGCGGCGGTGGGGGAGGACACCGCGGCGGCCGCCCGCCGCCTCCCGGGCGTCGCGATGGTAGACCTGACGGCATGAACGAGACCCAGGAGCCGCGTCCCGAGCGGCGTCCCGACGAACGGCTGGACCGATTGCAGCGCCGGCTCGCGGAGTTCGCGGCCGCCCGCGGCTGGGAGCCGTACCACACACCCAAGAACCTGGCCGTGGCGCTGAGCGTGGAGGCGGCCGAACTGGTCGAGATCTTCCAGTGGCTGACACCGGAACAGTCGGCGAAGGTCATGGAGAAGCCGGAAACCGCCCACCGCGTGGCCGATGAGGTGGCCGACGTGCTCGCGTATCTGCTGCAGTTCTGTGAGGTCCTCGGGGTGGATGTGCTGGATGCGCTCGCCGCGAAGATCGAGAGGAACGAACTCCGCTTCCCTGTGACCGGTACACCGACACCGAATCGTCACTCTTCGGAGTGATGGACTCATCCACAATCACGTTTGTGTCCACATTTTCCGAATACCCCTGGCTTTACTGGCTTGTTGCCCTCACTCTGGGTAGTGGTGAGGACGGCGGGATGTCGTGCGGACGGGGGACGGCATATGGATGCGGTACGGCTCATCGCGGCCGGCCGGCACGCGCTGGCACAGAGTGGGGCTGCGTGGGACATCGTGGGCGAGGCCTGGCAGGCCCAGGCGCTCGCGCAGGGGATCGGGAGCTGGCTGGCGGTCACCGGACCGCCGGAGCTGAGATCGGAGGCACGGGGACTGGGGGAAGCGGGAGGCAGAGGATGCGGGGTGATCGACAGAGCCGCCCTGCGCGGCGAGGGCAGCGCGCCCGAGTATCCGGCGCGGGCGGCGCAGCTGGGCGCGGTCTCGGATGTCCGCCAGGCGCTGCTCGGGCTTCAGGCGCTGCTGGGCGAAGTGGGGATAGCCCTGGTCGGGGTGGCCTGCGGGACGGACGACGAGACCCTGTACTGGCAGTGCATAGAGTCGATCGACGCGGCTGACGAGTCGAGCGACAGGGTACGGGCGATCCTGCGCCGCATGGTGGTCCGCGAGCGGGGATCCGCCTCGGGCGTGGCCTGAGGGGACGCCTCCGGCGGCGCGGGTGAGGCGAGTGGGGTCCCGCCGTGCGCGGCGGGACCCGCACGGTCAGGACGCCCGGTAGGACGGGCTCCCGCCCTCGGCGGTGCGGTCCGTGGAGGACTGGAGATCGGCGTCGAGCTGGGAGAGGTCGGCGTTCAGCGCCGCCATCAGCTCTTCCATCTGCTGGAGCAGGCCCTTCGGCGCGCCGCCGCCCTGGGCGGGTACCGCGGGCGCCTGGTGTGCGTACTCCTGTGCTGCCTGTCCGGCCGGTCCGTTCGGTCCGGTCTGTCGGGGGGTCTCCGGCACGGCCTCGTGGGACATGGCGGCCTCCTCGGCCCTGGCCCTTCCAAGGCGGAAGGGGGCGGTGGACGCACCGGCGGGAGTCCGCCGGCGCGCGGGCCGGGCGGTCCGGCTCCGTCCGAGGAAACGATCCCCATCCGGGCCGGTCACTGGCGGCGTCCCGGGTGGACCGTCCGGTTGACGCAGATTCACCCTGCCGGGGCGGGAAGGGCAGGATGGGTACATGGATCTGCGCATTTTCACCGAGCCGCAGCAGGGTGCGAGCTACGACACCCTCCTGACCGTCGCCAAGGCCACCGAGGACCTGGGCTTCGACGCCTTCTTCCGCTCCGACCACTATCTGAAGATGGGTTCCGCCGACGGCCTGCCCGGCCCCACCGACGCCTGGATCACCCTCGCCGGCCTGGCCCGAGAGACCAAGCGGATCCGGCTGGGCACGCTGATGACCGCCGGCACCTTCCGGCTGCCCGGCGTCCTCGCCATCCAGGTGGCGCAGGTGGACCAGATGTCCGGCGGCCGCGTCGAACTGGGCCTGGGCGCGGGCTGGTTCGAGGAGGAGCACAAGGCCTACGGGATCCCCTTCCCCGCGGACCGGATGTCCCGGCTGGAGGAACAGCTGGCCATCGTCACCGGAATGTGGGCCACCGAGCCCGGCGCCACCTTCGACTTCGCGGGCCGCCACTACCAGGTGGAGAACTCGCCCGCGCTGCCCAAGCCCGCGCAGGCCAAGGTCCCCGTCCTCATCGGCGGCCACGGCGCCAAGCGCACCCCGCGGCTCGCCGCGCGCTACGCGTCCGAGTTCAACATGCCGTTCGCGTCGGTCGCCGACAGCGAGCGGCAGTTCGGCCGCGTCCGGGAGGCGGCCGAGGAGGCCGGCCGCAAGCCCGACGACCTCGTCTACTCCAACGCCCTCGTCGTGTGCGTGGGCAAGGACGACGCGGAGGTGGCCCGCCGGGCCGCCGCCATCGGCCGGGACGTGGACGAGCTCAAGGCCAACGGCCTGGCCGGCTCCCCGGCCGAGGTCGTCGAGAGGATCGGCGCCTACGCGGCCGCCGGTTCCTCCCGCGTCTACCTCCAGCTGCTCGACCTCGACGACCTGGACCACCTGGAGCTGATCTCCGCCCAGGTGCTCTCCCAGCTCGGTCGGTAGGAGCAGCCCCGTGCCACGCGCGTCCGGCCCGCTCGCCGAGGCCCTCGGCCGCAGGACCGTGATCCTGGACGGCGGTCTGAGCAACCAGCTCGCCGACCAGGGCTGCGACCTGTCCGGCGGCCTCTGGACGGGCCGGGTGCTCGCCGAGCGGCCCGACCAGGTGGAGGCCGCCCACACGGCGTACGCGCGGGCCGGCGCCGAGGTGCTGACCACCGCCGGCTACCAGGTCGGCTACGGGGCCTTCGCCGCCCACGGGTACGACCGCGCCGCGACCACCGCCCTGCTGCACCGCAGCGTCGCCCTCGCCGCCCGCGCGGCCGAGGCCGCCGACCACGACGTGTGGGTGGCCGCCTCGGTGGGCCCGTACGGGGCGGTGCTCGCGGACGGCTCCGAGTACCGCGGCCGGTACGGCCTGAGCGTGCGCGAGCTCACCGCCTTCCACCGCCCCCGCATCGAGGCCCTGCTCGACGCCGGCCCCGACGTCCTCGCCGTGGAGACCCTCCCCGACCCGGACGAGGCCGAGGCCGTGCTCGCCGTCCTCGCGGAAACCGGCGCCCGGGCCTGGCTCGGCTACACCGTGGCGGACGGCCGCACCCGCTCCGGCGCGCCCCTGCGCGCGGCCTTCGCCCTCGCCGCGGACGCCCCGGAGATCATCGCGCTCGGCGTCAACTGCTGTGACCCGGCCGAGGTCCTGCCCGCCCTCGAAGCGGCCGCCGCCACCACCCGCAAGCCGCTCCTGGCCTACCCCAACGACGGCTCCGTCTGGGACGCCGCCACCCTCACCTGGCACACCCCCGAGACCCCGGCCCCCTGGCCCACCCGCGCCTGGCACCGCGCCGGCGCCCGCCTCATCGGCGGCTGCTGCCGCATCGGCCCCACCGGGATCGCCGCCCTGGCCACCGCAGTCCACCCCCGGGAGGGCCGGGACGCCCCCGGCGAGGGTCCGGCCTGACTCCCGCCCCCGGAAAACGAGAGGCGCTCAGCGGCGGTGACCAGCAACAATCGGTCGTGTGTTCCTGACGATCTCCACCACCGGCTCCCCTGAACGATCCGCCACCGACCTGGGCTACCTGCTGCACAAGCATCCCGGGAAGACGCAGGCGTTCTCCACCTCCCACGGCACCGCCCACGTGTTCTACCCCGAGGCCACGGCCGAACGGTGCACGGCGGCCATGCTGCTGGAGGTGGATCCCGTCGCACTCGTGCGGCGCGGTCAGGGCAAGGGCCGGGGCGGAGCCCCCGACGCCGCGCTCGCGCAGTACGTCAACGACCGTCCGTACGCCGCCTCCTCGCTGCTCGCCGTCGCGCTCAGCGGAGTCTTCCGCACCGCCCTCAAGGGCCAGTGCGCCCTCCGTCCGGAACTCCCGGAGCGGGCGCTGCCGCTGCGCATCGAGATCCCGGTGCTGCCCGCACGCGGCGGGGCCGCGCTCGTGCACCGGCTGTTCGACCCGCTCGGCTGGGACCTCGTACAGGCCGAGGCCCTACCGCTCGACGAGCAGTTCCCCGAGTGGGGCGACTCGCGCTACGTACGGCTCGTCCTGGAGGGGGAGCTGCGCCTGGCCGACGCCCTGCGCCAGCTCTACGTGCTGCTGCCGGTCCTCGACGACGCCAAGCACTACTGGATCGCCCCCGACGAGGTCGACAAGCTGCTGCGCGCCGGAGACGGCTGGCTCGCCACCCACCCCGAGAACGGGCTGATCAGCGCCCGCTACCTGGCCCGCCACAAGCGGCTGACCCAGGACGCCATCGAGCGCCTGGAGCTGGTCCGCCTCGCCGAGGCCGACGGCAGCGAGGTCGAGGAGCTCGACAACGCCGTGGACGAGACGCGGGACACCGAGGAGCGGCCCGTGCCGCTCGCGGTGCAGCGGCGCGAGGCGATCCTCGCCGCGCTGCGCGCCGCGGGTGCCCAGCGGGTGCTGGACCTCGGCTGCGGACAGGGCCAGCTGGTGCAGGCCCTGCTCAAGGACCCCGCGTACACCGAGATCATCGGCATGGACGTGTCCGTACGGGCCCTGAACACGGCCGCCCGGCGACTGCGCCTGGAGCGGCTGGGCGAGCGGCAGAGCTCGCGCGTCACCCTCCTGCAGGGCTCGCTCGCCTACACCGACAAGCGGCTGGCCGGCTACGACGCGGCCGTGCTCAGCGAGGTCATCGAGCACCTGGACCTGGAGCGGCTGCCCGCTTTGGAGTACGTGGTGTTCGGCTCGGCCCGCCCCCGCACGGTCCTCGTGACCACCCCGAACGTCGAGTACAACGTCCGCTGGGAGACCCTGCCCGCCGGGCACGTCCGGCACGGCGACCACCGCTTCGAGTGGACCCGCGAGGAGTTCCGCGCCTGGGCCGGCTCCGTGGCGGCGCGCCACGGGTACGAGGTCGCGTACGTCCCCGTCGGCGACGACGACCCCGAGGTCGGCCCGCCGACCCAGATGGCCGTCTTCACCCAGACCGACACGACCACCGACACGACCACCGCCACCGACACCGCCACCGCCACCGACACCCCGAAGGAGGGCGAGGCAGCATGACCACCGAGACCGAGACCGAGACCGAGACCGAGAACCGGACCCACCGCACCCGCGTACTTCCCGTCACCGACCTGTCCCTCGTCGTCCTGATCGGGGCCACCGGATCGGGCAAGTCCACCTTCGCCCGCAAGCACTTCAAGCCGACCGAGGTCATCTCCTCCGACTACTGCCGCGGCCTGGTCTCCGACGACGAGAACGACCAGGGCGCGAGCCGCGACGCCTTCGACGTCCTGCACTACATCGCGGGCAAACGCCTCGCCGCCGGCCGCCTCACCGTCGTCGACGCCACCAGCGTCCAGGCCGACGCCCGCCGTCAGCTGGTCAGCCTCGCCCGCGAGCACGACGTCCTGCCCATCGCCATCGTCCTGGACCTGCCCGAACAGGTCTGCGCCGAGCGCAACGCGGCCCGCCCCGACCGGGCCGGACTGCCCCGCGCCGTCATCCAGCGCCACCGCCGCGACCTGCGGCGCTCGCTGCGCGGCCTGGAGCGCGAGGGCTTCCGCAAGGTCCACGTCCTGCGCACCGTCGAGGAGGCCGAGACCGCCGAGGTGGTCCTGGAGAAGCGCTTCAACGACCTCACCCACCTCACCGGCCCCTTCGACATCGTCGGTGACATCCACGGCTGCTCCTCCGAGCTGGAGACCCTGCTCGCCAAGCTCGGCTACGAGGACGGCGTCCACCCCGAGGGCCGCACGGCCGTCTTCGTCGGCGACCTCGTCGACCGCGGCCCGGACAGCCCCGGCGTGCTGCGCCGCGTCATGGGCATGGTGAAGTCCGGCAACGCCCTGTGCGTGCCCGGCAACCACGAGAACAAGCTCGGCCGCCACCTCAAGGGCTCCAAGGTCCAGCGGACCCACGGCCTCGCCGAGACCATCGAGCAGCTGGAGCAGGAGCCGGCGGAGTTCGTCGAGGAGGTACGGGAGTTCATCCGCGGCCTGGTCAGCCACTACGTCCTCGACGGCGGCAAGCTGGTGGTCTGCCACGCCGGCCTGCCCGAGAAGTACCACGGCCGCACCTCCGGCCGGGTCCGCTCGCACGCCCTGTACGGGGACACCACCGGCGAGACGGACGAGTTCGGCCTGCCCGTGCGCTACCCGTGGGCGGAGGACTACCGGGGCAAGGCCGTCGTGGTCTACGGCCACACCCCGGTCCCGAACACCGCCTGGATCAACAACACCATCTGTCTCGACACCGGAGCCGTCTTCGGCGGGAAGATGACCGCGCTGCGCTGGCCGGAGCGCGAACTGGTCGACGTACCGGCCGAGAAGGTCTGGTACGAGCCGACGCGCCCGCTCGCCGCCGAGGCGCCGGGCGGGCACGACGGGCGCCCGCTCGACCTGGCCGACGTGCACGGCCGCCGGGTCGTGGAGACCCGGCACCTGGGCAACGTCAACGTGCGCGAGGAGAACGCGGCGGCGGCCCTGGAGGTCATGAGCCGCTTCGCGGTGGACCCGCGGCTGGTCCCGTACCTGCCGCCGACCATGGCGCCGACGGCGACCTCGCGGGAGGACGGCTACCTGGAGCACCCGGCCGAGGCCTTCGCGCAGTACCGCGCGGACGGCGTCGCCCAGGTCGTGTGCGAGGAGAAGCACATGGGCTCCCGCGCCACCGTCCTGGTCTGCAAGGACGCCGACGCGGCCCGCGAGCGCTTCGGCGTCGAAGGCCCGACCGGCTCCGTCTACACCCGCACCGGGCGGCCCTTCTTCAAGGATCCGGAGGTCACCGAGGAGGTCCTCACCCGGCTCCGCTCGGCGGTCACCGACGCCGGCCTCTGGGAGGAGCTCGGCACGGACTGGCTGCTCCTCGACGGGGAACTGCTGCCCTGGTCCCTGAAGTCCGGCGGACTGCTGCGCAACCAGTACGCCGCCGTGGGCGCGGCCTCGGGCGCCGTCTTCCCGGACGCGATCGCCGCCCTGGAGGCGGCCGCCGCCCGGGGCATGGACACCGGGGAGCTGTTGGAGCGCCAGCGCGGCCGGGCGGCCGACGCGGCCGCCTTCACCGACGCGTACCGCCGCTACTGCTGGACCACCGACGGGCTGGACGGCGTACGGTTCGCGCCCTTCCAGCTGCTGGCGGCGGCCGGCCGGTCGCTGGCCGCCGTGCCCCACGACGAGCAGCTGTTCTGGCTGGACCGCCTCGTCGCCGCCGACGAGGCGGCAGGGACGGGGCTGCTGCGCCGCACCGGCCGGATCCTGGTGGACACCGCCGACGAGGACTCCGTACGGGCGGGCACCGACTGGTGGCTGGAGCTGACGGCCGCCGGGGGCGAGGGCATGGTGGTCAAGCCCCTCCAGGCGTACGCCCGGGACGGGAAGGGCCGCCTGGTGCAGCCCGGGGTCAAGGTGCGCGGACGCGAGTACCTGCGGATCATCTACGGTCCGGAGTACACCCGTGCGGACCACCTGGAGCGGCTGCGCGAGCGCTTCCTCGGACACAAGCGCTCGCTCGCCCTGCGCGAGTACGCGCTCGGGCTCGAGGCGCTGGACCGGCTGGCGGCCGGGGAGCCGCTGTGGCGGGTCCACGAGGCCGTCTTCGCGGTGCTCGCCCTGGAGTCGGAGCCGGTGGACCCGCGGCTCTGAGGGGAGCGGGCCGCTGAGGGGAGCGGGCCTCCGCCGCGACCGGGCCGGGCCGCGTCAGCACGACCCGTAAAGGGGTGGCCCCCGTACGGCCGCTAATTAGGTCGTATGGGGGAACTTTCGCGGAGAACTCCGGGAAACCCACCGGCGGGATCGTTCATCCAGGGCAGCGGAATGTCCGCGACCCTGGAAGGACGGAACGTCACTTATGAAGATGACCGCGCGCGGAAGCATTGCGGCGCTCATGACCTGTATGGCCGCGGCCGGCGCGGCCACCCCGGCCGCGGCGGACTCGGTGCCGGTCGGTGTGCCGCTGGACGCCGTGAAGACCACGCTGGGCGTGGACACCCCGCGCGTGGGCACGGGCGTGCCGATGCCGGTCGTGGGAGCGCCCGAGGCGCCCCGCTTCCACAAGGGGGACATGCTCCCGACCCCGCTGCTCCCGGTGGTCCCGATCGGCACCGAGCTCGGCAGCACCCTCGTCACCTCCCCGGTGCCGAACCTGCTGGGCAAGCCGGAGACTGACGGCGAGGGTTCCGTGGAGGCCCCGGCCACCGGCCTGCTCGCCCGGACCCCCGGGCTGGTCGCCGGCGGTCTGCTGACGATGCCGGACGCCTCCAACTCCGGGATCCCGAACCTGGCCGCGCCCGAACTGGGCCTGACCACCCCGGAACTGACCGGCGCCCCGTCGGCGCTTCTCGGCCTCGGCACCCCTCGCTGAGCGGACGCCACGTCAAAAAGCCGCCCGGTCTGCGAACGTGTACGGCATGGGATTCCATGTCGACTCCGAGACCGGGCGGCTTCGCCGCGTCATCCTCCACCGGCCCGACCTGGAGCTGAAGCGGCTCACACCGAGCAACAAGGACGCGCTCCTCTTCGACGACGTGCTGTGGGTGCGCCGGGCCCGCCAGGAGCACGACGGCTTCGCGGACGTGCTGCGGGACCGGGGCGTGGAGGTCCACCTCTTCGGGGACCTGCTGTGCGAGGCCCTCGAGATCCCGGAGGCGAGACACCTCGTACTGGACCGGGTCTTCGACGAGAAGGAGTACGGGCCGCTCGCCACCGACCACCTGAGGTCCGTCTTCGACGGACTGCCCTCGGCCGAGCTGGCGGAGGCGCTGGTCGGCGGGATGACCAAGCGGGAGTTCCTGGAGCGGCACGCCGAGCCGGTGTCCGTGCGCTTCCACGCCCTGGACACCGACGGCTTCCTGCTCGGGCCGCTGCCCAACCACCTCTTCACCCGTGACACCTCCGCCTGGATCTACGACGGGGTGTCCATCAACGCGATGCGCTGGCCGGCCCGGCAGCGCGAGACCGTCCACTTCGAGGCGATCTACAAGCACCACCCGCTCTTCACCACCTCAGGTGCCTTCCACTACTGGTCGCAGGGGCAGGCGGACTATCCCTCGACCATCGAGGGCGGTGACGTGCTGGTCATCGGCAACGGCGCGGTGCTGATCGGGATGAGCGAGCGCACCACGCCGCAGGCGGTGGAGATGCTGGCGCGGGGCCTGTTCGCCGCGGGCTCGGCCACCACCATCGTGGCGCTGGACATGCCGAAGAGCCGGGCCTTCATGCACCTGGACACGGTGATGACGATGGTGGACGGAGATACGTTCACTCAGTACGCGGGGCTCGGCATGCTCCGTTCCTACACGATCGAGCCGGGCGCCGGTCCGCAGGAGCTGAAGGTGACCGACCACCCGGCGGAGCACATGCACCGGGCCATCGCGGCGGCGCTCGGCCTGGACTCGATCCGGGTGCTGACCGCGACGCAGGACGTGCACTCGGCGGAGCGCGAGCAGTGGGACGACGGGTGCAACGTGCTGGCCGTGGAGCCGGGGGTGGTGGTCGCGTACGAGCGGAACGTGACGACCAACACGCACCTGCGCAAGCAGGGCATCGAGGTGATCGAGATCCCGGGCAGCGAACTGGGCCGGGGCCGGGGCGGTCCGCGCTGCATGAGCTGTCCGGTGGAGCGGGACGCGGTCTGAGGCCCCGGGCGGCCACCGGCCCGGGAGAGGGGGGCGGGGGGAGATGGGGAAGGGGTCTCTGTATATCAATACAGAGGATCGTATAGACTTCCAACACCCCCTGTCACCGTGACGCTGGAGCGACCCCATGGCCACCGACCTCGCCGGCCGCAGTTTTCTCAAGGAGCTCGACTTCACGGCCGCCGAGTTCCGCGGCCTGATCGAGCTCGCCGCCGAACTGAAGGCGGCCAAGAAGGCCGGGGTCGAGCAGCGCCTCCTCCAGGGCAGGAACATCGCGCTGATCTTCGAGAAGACCTCGACGCGGACCCGCTGCGCCTTCGAGGTCGCCGCCGCGGACCAGGGCGCCCACACCACCTACCTCGACCCCGCCGGCTCCCAGATGGGTCACAAGGAGTCGGTCAAGGACACCGCGCGGGTGCTGGGCCGGATGTTCGACGGGATCGAGTACCGGGGTGACAGCCAGCAGGCCGTCGAGGAGCTCGCCGCCCACTCGGGCGTCCCCGTCTTCAACGGCCTCACCGACGACTGGCACCCGACCCAGATGCTGGCCGACCTGCTCACCATGACCGAGCACACCGCCAAGCCGCTGGACGGGATCGCCTTCGCCTACCTCGGCGACGCCCGCTTCAACATGGGCAACTCGTACCTGGTGACCGGCGCGCTGCTGGGCATGGACGTACGGATCGTCGCGCCCAGGGCCTACTGGCCGGCCGAGCCGGTGGTGGCCGCGGCGCGGGAGCTCGCGGAGGGCAGCGGCGCCCGCATCACCCTGACCGAGGAGGTCGCCGAGGGGGTCGCGCAGGCGGACTTCGTGGTGACCGACATCTGGGTGTCCATGGGCGAGCCCAAGGAGGTCTGGGACGAGCGGATCGCGGCCCTGTCCCCGTACGCCGTGACCATGGACGTGCTGCGGGCCACCGGGAACCCGGACGTGAAGTTCATGCACTGCCTGCCGGCCTTCCATGACCTCGGCACCAAGGTGGCCCGTGAGATCCACGAGCGGCACGGGCTCGCGTCCCTGGAGGTGACCGACGAGGTGTTCGAGTCGGCGCACTCCGTCGTCTTCGACGAGGCCGAGAACCGGCTGCACACCATCAAGGCCGTACTCGTCGCCACGCTCGGCCGGCCCGCCCTCGGTGACGCATAGTCATACGTCGGCGGGGCGGGCTCGCCGTGGAGGCGCGTGTCGCGTTTCTGTGACGGAAGTCAGGATCTGCTGATACCGTCGGTCGTGTGAGCCCCTTCACCGGTTCCACAGCAGCGACCGAACGGTGGCACCACCTCCGGGTAACCCGGCAGGACGGCGTGGCCACCGTCACCTTCGACCGCCCCGAGAAGCTGAACGCGCTCACCTTCGGCGCCTACGCCGACCTGCGCGATCTGCTCGCCGAACTGTCCCGCGAGCGTTCCGTGCGCGCCCTCGTCCTGGGCGGCGAGGGCCGCGGCTTCTGCTCCGGCGGGGACGTGGACGAGATCATCGGCGCCACCCTCGCCATGGACACCGCCCAGCTCCTCGACTTCAACCGGATGACCGGCCAGGTGGTGCGCGCCATCCGCGAATGCCCCTTCCCGGTGATCGCCGCCATGCACGGGGTGGCCGCCGGCGCCGGCGCCGTCCTCGCGCTCGCCGCCGACTTCCGCATCGCCGACCCCACCGCCCGCTTCGCCTTCCTCTTCACCCGCGTCGGCCTCTCCGGCGGCGACATGGGCGCCGCCTACCTGCTGCCCCGGGTCGTCGGCCTCGGCCACGCCACCCGCCTCCTGATGCTCGGAGAGCCCGTACGCGCCCCCGAGGCCGAACGGATCGGCCTGCTCAGCGAGCTCACCGACGAGGGCAAGGCCCACGTACGGGCCGCCGAACTCGCCGCGCACCTGGCCGCCGGCCCCGCCCTCGCCTACGCGCAGACCAAGGCGCTGCTCACCGCCGAGCTCGACATGCCGCTGGCCGCGTCGGTGGAGCTGGACGCCGCCACCCAGGCCCTGCTGATGAACGGCCAGGACTACGCGGAGTTCCACGCGGCCTTCACCGGGAAGCGGCCGCCCGCCTGGAAGGGCAGGTAGCCGGATGCCGACGTGCCGCGTGTCTCCGGGCGCCCTGCGGGTCGCGGTCGTCGGCGGGGGACCGGGCGGGCTGTACACCGCCGCGCTGCTGGCCCGCCAGGGCCACAGCGTGGAGGTCTGGGAGCGGGGCGCCCCGGACGACACCTTCGGCTTCGGCGTGGTCCTCTCCGACGAGACCCTCGGCGGCATCGAGCGGGCCGACACCGTCGTCTACGCCGCCCTGAGCGCCGAGTTCGTGCGCTGGGACGACGTGGACGTCGTGCACCGGGGCCGGATCCTGACCTCCGGCGGCCACGGCTTCGCCGCCATCGGGCGCCGCCGGCTGCTGCAGATCCTGCACGAGCGCTGCGCCGGGCTCGGCGTCCGGCTCCGCTTCCGCACCGCGGCCCCCGACGTGCGGGACCTCGCCGCCGGGTACGACCTGGTGGTCGCGGCCGACGGGGTGCACAGCGCGATCCGGGAGGCCGGGGCCGCGCACTACGGGCCGACCCTGACCCCCGGGCGCTGCCGCTACATCTGGCTCGCCGCCGACTTCGCCTTCGAGTCCTTCCGCTTCGAGATCGCGGAGACCGAGCACGGGGTCATGCAACTGCACGCCTACCCCTACTCGGCGGACGCCTCCACGGTGATCGTGGAGATGCGGGAGGAGGTCTGGCGGGCGGCCGGCCTCGACCTCTGCGACGAGGACGAGTCCGCGGCCCGCTGCGCCAAGACCTTCAGCGAGGCCCTGCGCGGACGACCGCTGCGCGGCAACCGCTCCGCATGGACCCGCTTCGACACCCTCGTCAACGCGCGCTGGTCACACGGCAACGTGGCGCTCCTCGGCGACGCCGCGCACACCGCCCACTTCTCCGTCGGCTCCGGCACCAAGCTGGCCGTCGAGGACGCGCTCGCGCTCGCCGAAGCGGTGGCCGGCGCGGAGGGCGACGTACCGGCCGCCCTCGCCGCGTACGAGGCGGCGCGCCGCCCCGCGGTCGCCAGCACCCAGCGGGCCGCGGCCGCGAGCCGGGCCTGGTTCGAGGAGGTCGCCGGTTACGTCGACCAGCCCGCCCGGCAGTTCGCCTTCAACCTGCTCACCCGCAGCCGCCGGGTCACGCACGACAACCTGCGGCTGCGCGACGAGCGCTTCACCCGGGCGGTGGAACGGGACTTCGGCTGCCCGGACGAGCACACCCCGCCGATGTTCACCCCCCTCACCCTGCGCGGCCTGACCCTGCGCAACCGGGTCGTCGTCTCGCCGATGGACATGTACTCGGCCGTGGAGGGCGTCCCCGGGGACTTCCACCTCGTGCACCTGGGCGCCCGGGCCCTCGGCGGGGCCGCCCTGGTCATGACCGAGATGGTCTGCGTCTCCGCCGAGGGACGGATCACCCCCGGCTGCGCCGGCCTCTACACCCAGGAGCAGGCGGCGGCCTGGCAGCGGATCACCGACTTCGTCCACACCTGCGCACCCGGCACCGCGCTCGGCGTCCAACTCGGGCACGCGGGCCGCAAGGGCTCGACCCGGGTCATGTGGGAGGGCATGGACGACCCCCTCCCGGAGGGCAACTGGCCGCTGGTGGCCGCCTCCGAGCTGCCGTACCGGCCGGGCGTCTCGGCGCTCCCGCGCGCCCTCGACGAGGCGGACCTGGTGGCGCTGCGCTCCGAGTTCGCGGCCGCCGCCGTGCGGGCCGCCGACTGCGGGTTCGACCTCCTGGAACTGCACTGCGCCCACGGCTACCTGCTCTCCGGGTTCCTCTCGCCCCTGACCAACCACCGCACCGACGCCTACGGCGGCACCCTGGAGAACCGGCTGCGCTTCCCGCTGGAGGTCTTCGACGCGGTCCGCGCCGTCTGGCCCGAGGACCGCCCGATGACGGTCCGCCTCTCGGCGACCGACTGGGCGCCCGGCGGCACCTCGCCCGAGGAGGCGGTGCGGATCGCGGCCGCGTTCGCCGCGCACGGCGCCGACGCCATCGACGTCTCGACCGGACAGGTGGTCGCGGACGAGGCCCCGGAGTACGGGCGCTCGTACCAGACCCCGTACGCCGACCGGATCCGCAACGCGCTCGGCGTCCCCGTCATCGCGGTCGGCGCCATCTCCTCCTGGGACGACGTCAACTCCCTGCTGCTGGCCGGCCGCGCCGACCTCTGCGCCCTCGGACGCCCCCACCTCTACGACCCCCACTGGACCCTGCACGCGGCCGCCGACCAGTCCTACGAAGGCCCGGCCGCCCCCTGGCCGACCCCGTACCGCGCGGGCAGCCGCAAACCCCCGACGGGCCGCGGCTGAACCTGCCGGCTTTACGAACGGCAGCAATGCCTCTACCTTGAACGTGTTCAGATTGAACGCGTTCAAGGTGGTGGGGTGGTCATGGGGGGCCAGTGGTTCGTCGTCGCGCTCATCTTCTTCGGCGTGGTCTGCCCTGTGGGCGTCGGCATCGTCGTCGCCTTCCTCAACGGGTGTCGGGAGCACCGTCGATTTCGGCTCGGGTTCCAGGCTGGGCGGGCGGCAGCCGGCGGAAAGTTCGGACCGGTTCCACCTCCTTCTCCTCCGCCCCCGCTCACACGGGGATGACCTCGGCGCGGTCCTCGACCGGGGTGTAGCCCAGGCGTTGGTAGACGCCGTTGCTCGTGGGGTTGGACAGGTCGGTGAAGAGGAGGACCTCCGCGGCGCCGGCCGCGTGCGCGGCCCGGGTCGCCGCGTGGGTGACCCCGGCGGCGTAGCCGCGGCCGCGGAGGGCGGGCGGGGTGTAGACCGGGCCGATGCGGGAGGCCGAGCAGATCGGGCGGGAGAAGCCCGCCAGGGAGACCGGCGCGCCCTCGTGCTCCCACAGCAGGGCCCCGCCGTACGAGATCCGGTCGCGCAGGGCGGCCTCCGAGGCGCGGCCGTGCGCGCCGGCCTCCTTGTGGAAGGCCTCGATCCACTCCAGCAGCAGCGGGAGGTCCGCCCCGGTGGCGGGACGTGAGCGCCCGGCCGGGGCGGGATCCGGGGCGACCAGGCCGGCCAGCCGGTACAGGCGGAGCTCCTCCGCGATCCGGGTGGGCCGCCCCCAGGCCGCGGCCAGCGCCTCCGCGTCCGGGCGGCGGGCGTTGAACGCGCGGATCCCGGCGAGCAGCGGCTCGGCGGAGAGCTCGGCCCCCAGCGCCCGGACCGCCTCGGCGGGCACCACGCCGAGCAGCATCGGGAACGGCGGGGTGCACAGCAGCGCGCCGGCGACGCTCCCGTCGGCCCCGGTCCACCAGCCGAAGAAGGGCGCCTCGGCCCCGTAGGCGCCGCTCCCGCGCCGCTTCAGCGCGTCGATCACGGTCAGCATGAGGGTGTCGGAGACGGGCCGCGCGGCCACGGTCGGATGGGCCGCGGCCAGATAGGCCGCGAGGTCAGAGGTGAAGGTCCAGGTCATGGCCCATCGTGGCGGGACGGGGAGCCGGCGCGCATCCGGATTTCCGTCACGCCGGCAGCCAACCCGGCCACCACGGCGGCACGTTGTCCGGCCCGCACCGCGCCGGGTTCCCCGGGTATCCGTCCAGCGTCCCCTCCGTGGCGAAGAACACGAGGACCACCAGCGCGAGGACGAGCGGGAACGGCACGGGGCGCAGCAGCAGGGGGAGCTTTCGGCTGAGGAAGGCGATCAGCAGCGACAGGAACGCGCATCCCGGCACCACCAGCCACAGCAGCAAGGTCATCTCGAACCGCCCGCCCGCCTCCCAGCCGGCGTCGCAGTACGCGCGGGCGCGGGAGGCGAGAGCGATGGCGGAGCACCCGGCCGCGGCTCCCACCAGCGTCGCCGTCACCAGCAGCAGGGCCGTGGCCCGCCTCCCGGGCGGCCCCGCGGGGCTGCGGTACGAGGACTGCGGCTGCGCCGGGGGCGCCGGTGGGTGCGGAGGAGGATCGGGATCTGTCACAACCCCTCGGGACGCGGCCTTCGCCGCCTACGGTTGCGCGAAGGCCGCCCCGCGATCGCGCAGCCGTGCGTGGAGTTCCGCGAAGACGGCCGCCGCACGGTCGCCCGGCCAGCCCGCCGGGAGCAGCTCGCGCGGCAGGCCCGGGTCGGCGTACGGCAGGCGCCGCCAGGAGTCCAGCGCGAACAGGTAGCCGCGGTAGGCCTCCTCCGGCGTCGGCTCCGGGCCCGACTGGAGGGCGCGCAGGTCCGGTTCGTGCAGGTCGAGGAATTCCTCGTGCTGCTTGGCCAGGGCCGCCAGGTCCCACCAGCGGGCCACCGCCTCGGCGCTCGGCGCGAAGCCGAGGTGGGCCCCGCGGAACAGCTCCACGTACGGCGTCAGGTGCAGCCGCTCCAGCGTGTGCGCGGTCTCCTCGGCCAGCCTGGCCGGGGCGATCCACACGCCCGGCGCCACCGCGCCGAACCCCAGCCGGGCCAGCCGGGAGCGCAGCAGGTGCCGCTTGCTCCGCTCCTGCTCCGGAACGGAGAACACCGCCACCAGCCACTCGTCCGACAGCCGCGGACTGCCGTAGATCCGGCGGTCGCCGTCGTCCAGCAGCTGCTGCGCCTCCTCGGAGAGCCCGTACGCCGCCGAACCGTCCGCCGCGCGCGCGGGCAGCAGGAAGCCGCGCCGCTTCAGCCGGGACACCGACGAGCGGACCGACGGGGCGTCCACGCCGACCGCGCCCAGCAGGCGGATCAGCGCGGACACCGGGACCGGGCCCTCGAAGGCCCGCCCGTAGGCTCCGTAGAACGTGACGATCAGGGATCGCGGGGTGTGCTGCTCGACCACGGCTTCACTCTAGGCCGTCGGGCCGGTCGGGCAGGGTTCCAAGATCCCGCAGCCGGAAGCGTTGCAGCTTGCCCGTCGCCGTGCGGGGGAGCGCGGGGACGAAGACGAAGGAGCGCGGGCACTTGTGCGGGGCCAGCTCCGCCCGCATGAAGGCGCGCAGCGCCTCCTCGGTGAGGACCACGCCGTCACGCGTGACGGTGTACGCCACCACGACCTGCCCGCGTCGCTCGTCCGGGCGGCCCACCACCGCCGCCTCCACCACGTCCGGGTGGCGCAGCAGGGCTTCCTCCACCTCCGGGCCCGCGATGTTGTATCCCGCCGAGACGATCATGTCGTCGGCCCGGGCGACGTAGCGGAAGTAGCCCTCCGGATCGCGCACGTAGGTGTCCCCGGTCAGGTTCCAGCCGCCCTGTACGTACTCGCCCTGCCGCGGATCGGCCAGGTAGCGGCAGCCCACCGGGCCGCGCACGGCCAGCAGCCCCGGCACTCCGTCCGCGACCGGCAGCCCCGCCTCGTCCACCACCCGGGCCTGCCAGCCCGGGACCACCCGGCCGGTCGTCCCGGGCCGGATCTCCTCGTCGGCGGCGGAGATGAAGATGTGCAGCAGCTCGGTCGCCCCGATGCCGTTGATGATCCGCAGCCCGGTGCGCTCGTACCAGGCCTGCCAGGTGGCGGCGGGCAGGTTCTCCCCGGCCGAGACGCAGCGGCGCAGCGCGGACAGGTCGTACATGCCCACGTCGTACGGGCCCAGGGCGTCCAGCATCGTCCGGTACGCGGTGGGCGCGGTGAACAGCACCGTCACCCGGTGCTCCGCGAGCGCGGGCAGCAGCCGGCGCGGCACCGCCTCCTCCAGCAGCAGCGCGGACGCGCCCGCCCGTAGCGGGAAGACGACCAGTCCGCCGAGGCCGAAGGTGAACCCGAGTGGCGGGCTGCCCGCGAACACGTCGTCCGGGCGGGGGCGCAGCACGCTGCGGGAGAAGGTGTCGGCGACGGCGAGCAGGTCGCGGTGGAAGTGCATGCAGCCCTTGGGGCGTCCGGTGGTCCCGGAGGTGAAGGCGATCAGGGCGACGTCGTCGGCGGAGGTCGGGGCGGCCCGGAAGGGCGCCTCGTGCCTCTCGGCCAGCCGCAGCAGGTCGTCCCGGCCGCCGCCCCCGTACGCGGTGATCCGCAGCCCCGGCACCTCGGCCTTGACCAGGTCGTCCAGCACGTCCGCGTGGCACAGGGCGTGCCGCACCCGGGCCATCGCGCAGACCGTGGCCAGCTCCTTCGCGCGCTGCTGGGGCAGTACGGTCACCGCCACCGCGCCCGCCTTCATGACCGCCAGCCAGCAGGCGGCGAGCCAGGGCCCGGTGGGACCGCGCAGCAGCACGCGGTTGCCGGGGACGACGCCGAGGTCGGCGGTGAGGACGTGGGCGATGCGGTCCACGCGCTCGCGCAGCCCGCCGTACGTCCACACCTCGCCCGCGCCGCTGCGGAAGGCCGGGCGGTCGGCGCCCGCGGGGCCGAACCGGGCGATGGTGGCGTCGAGCAGCTCCGCCCCGCAGTTCAGGCGGTCGGGATAGGCCAGTTCGGGCAGATCGAAGACGAGTTCCGGCCAGGTGTCGGCGGGTGGCAGATGGTCACGGGCGAAGGTGTCCGTGTGAGCGGAAGGCATGAGGTCCAAGGCGGGTCGCCCCCTGCAGCGGTCCGGAGTGGGGTGGGGCCGGCCGTGCTGTTGCCCTACGAGCGTATCGTGATGGTGACGGCAGTCAACAGGACGCGATAGATGCGGGGACATTCGGATGACCGGATTCGCGCTCGGGGTGGACCAGGAGGAGTGGTGCGGGCAGTTGCGCGCACTGGCGGCCGACCGGCTCAGGCCGCTGGCCGAGAAGGGAGAACCGGGCAGGGTCAACCGGCCGCTGCTCGCCGCGCTCGGCGAGCTGGGCCTGCTGGAGCGGGTGTTCGCCTCGGGCGCACTGGAACTGTGCCTGCTGCGCGAGTCCCTCGCCTACGGCTGCACGGAGGCCGAGACGGCCCTCGCCCTCCAGGGGCTGGGCGCGTACCCGGTGCTGCGGTTCGGGAGCGAGGCGCAACGGGAGCGGTGGCTGCCGCAGGTGCGTGCCGGGCGGGCGGTGGCGGCCTTCGCCCTGAGCGAGCCGGGGGCCGGCTCGGACGCGGCGGCACTGGCGCTGGCGGCCGAAGCCGACCCGGACGCCCGGGGCGGCCGGCGGCTCAGCGGGGAGAAGTGCTGGATCTCCAACGCCCCGGAAGCGGATTTCTACACCGTGTTCGCCCGGACGGGTGAGGGGCCGGGGGCCAAGGGGGTCTCGGCCTTCCTGGTCCCGGCCGACCGTCCCGGACTCTCCGGCGAACCGCTGGACATGCTCTCCCCGCACCCGATCGGCTCCCTGTCCTTCGACGGGGTCCCGGTCGGCCCGCGCGACCTGCTCGGCGAACCCGGGCGGGGCTTCCGCGTCGCGATGGACACCCTGAACCTGTTCCGGCCGAGCGTCGGCGCCTTCGCGGTGGGCATGGCCCGGGCCGCGCTCGACGCCACGCTCGCGTACACGGCGGGGCGGGCGGCGTTCGGCGGGACGCTGAGCGACCTCCAGGCCGTGGCGCACCGGGTGGCCGAGATGGCCACCCGCACCGAGGCGGCCCGGCTGCTGGTGTACGCGGCGGCCGGGGCCTACGACCGGGGCGCGGCGGACGTTCCGCGCCGCGCGGCGATGGCGAAACTGCTGGCCACGGAGACGGCCCAGTACGTGGTCGACCACGCCGTCCAGCTGCACGGAGCGGTGGCCCTGCGGCGCGGCCACCTGCTGGAGCACCTCTACCGGGAGGTGCGGGCGCCGAGGATCTACGAGGGGGCGAGCGAGGTGCAGCGCACGATCATCGCGAAGGAGCTGTACGGGGCCCTGCCGGAGCCGCTGCCAGGGGCCCTGCCCGCGCCGCTGACCGGAGAGGGGGCCGGGCGATGAGCCTCGACCGGATCAACCCGGCGGAACTGTCGCCGGCGACGGGCTTCTCCCACGCGGTCGCCGCCACCGGATCCCGGCTGGTGTTCCTGGCGGGCCAGACCGCGCTGGACGGCTCGGGCAAGGTGGTGGGGGAGGGCCTGCCGGAGCAGTTCGAGGTGGCCCTGACCAACCTCCTGGCCGCCCTCGCGGCGGCGGGCGGCTCCCCGGGGGACCTGGCCAGGGTGACGGTGTACGCGGTGGACGTGCCGGCGTACCGTGCGTGCGCGGCCGAACTGGGCCGCATCTGGCGCCGGTTGGCGGGCCGCGACTACCCGGCGATGGCCGTCATCGGCGTGGTCCGCCTCTGGGACGACCAGGCCCTGGTCGAACTCGACGGGGTCGCGGTCCTGCCGTAGCCGCCCCGGCGGAGCGGACCCCTGTCGCTCAGCTCCGCGGGCGGGTCCGGCGGTACTCCCGCGTCGTGACGCCGCCGACGCCCCAGTCCTCCAGGTCGACCTCGTCGATGAGGACGAAGGTGGTGGCCGGGTCCTTGTCGAGGACCCTGACCAGCAGGTCGGTCACACCGGCGATGATCTCGGCCTTCTGGGCGGCGGTGGCGCCCTCACGAGTGATCTTGACGTTGACGTACGGCATGGCGGTGGATGTCCTTCCGGTGGGAGGGGAGTGCACGGGCGGGCAGGAGGGGCTCAGGCGGCGCGGCCGGTCACATGACCGCCGTCCACGCGCAGGGCGTGGCCGGTGACGAACGTGGCGCCCGCGAGGTAGAGAACGGCGTCGGAGACCTCGGGGGCCTCGCCGACCCGGTTCAGCAGGGCGAGTCCGCCGAAGGAGTCCACGTCCGAGCCCGCGTGCAGCGGGGTGCGGATGATGCCGGGCGACACGAGGTTGACGCGGATCCCGTCGGCGGCGAGCTCGGCGGCCAGGCTGGTCGTCAGCGCGTGCACTCCGGCCTTGCTGACCACGGGTGCGGAGGCCGGGAAGCCGGCCAGCGCGTGGTCCACCAGGACGGTGCCGATGTTGACGATGCTGCCGCCGCGGCCCTGGGCGCGCAGCGCCCGCACCACAGCCTGGGTGGTGAGGTAGGTCCCCTTGAGGTTGCCCGTCAGGAATCCGTCGAGCTCGGCCTCGGTGACCTCGGTGAAGGCCTTGGAGGCGAAGGTGCCCGCGTTGTTCACCAGGACGTCGATTCCGCCGAAACGGTCGAGCGCGGCGCGGACGAGAGCCTCGCCGGTCTCGGGTTCGGCGATGGCACCCGCGACCCAGGCGGTCCGCTCCGGGTGTCCGAGACCGGCGGCGGCCTTGGCGAGGCGGTCGGAATTGCGGCCGTTGAGTACGACGTTGGCGCCGCTCGCCAGGAAGGCGCGGGCGATGTCCAGCCCGATGCCGCTGGAGGAGCCGGTGACGATGGCGGTGACGGCGTTGGAGTTCATGGTGTGTGCCTTCCGGGGCGAGGGGTGCGTACTGCTGACACCGGAAACCTACGAACCATCAACCCATAACACCACGACGAAAATTGAAGCATGCCATAATCCCACGTTATGGATGTGGATCTGCGCGACCTGGAGCTCCTGGACGCCACCGCCGAGGCCGGCTCGCTGACCGCGGCCGCCGAGAAGCTCTACGTGAGCCAGCCGGCACTCAGCCAGCGGCTCACCCGCCTGGAGGCCCGTCTGGGCATGCCCCTCTTCGACCGCAAGGGCCGCCGCCTCGTCCCCACCGCCGCCGGCCGCCGCATGCTCGTGGCGGCCCGCCAGGTGCTCGGCGAACTGGCCTCGGCCTCCCGGGACCTGAGGGAGATCCGCGACGGCCGCGACAAGCGGGTCCGCTTCACCGCGCAGTGCAGCACGACCTTCCCCTGGCTGCCGCCCGTACTGCGCGCCTTCCGTGAGCGCGAGCCGGACATCGACGTACGCCTGGAGACCGTCCCCGACGACGCGCCGATCCCCGCGCTGCTCGCCGACCTCGTCGACGTCGCGCTGGTCACCAAGCCGGATCTGCAGATGGACCGGGTGTCCCTGACCAGACTGTTCGACGACGAGATGATGGCCGTGGTGCCGGCCGGACACCCGTGGGCCGGGCGGGCGCACCTGACCGCCCGTGACTTCGACGGCGTCGACCTGGTCCTCTACGACGGCTACGACCAGAGCCGCATCCCCTCGATGCCGCTGCCGATCCCGCCGGGGTCCCGGCCCGGCCGGATCACCACCATGCCGGTCGTCACCGAGCTGGTGGTCGAGATGGTCGCGGGCGGCCAGGGCGTGACGGTCCTGCCCAACTGGGTGGCCGCCCCGTACGTCGCCTCGCACGACCTCGCCCTCGTGCGGATCGGCGCGAAGCCGCTGACCCGCACCTGGTTCTGCGCCACCCGGACCGGGCCGCGCCCGCCCCATCTGGAAGCCTTCGTCGAGGAACTCACGGCCTGCCTGACGGCCCCCCGGGCCGCGCTCCCGGGCGGCGGCTGAGAGGCCCGCCGGAGTCCCGGTCCCGCCCCTCGCGCGGCGCGGGCAGCGCCCCCGGCAGGGTCCAGGCGTACGCGTCCGGGGAGAAGGCGTGCAGGCGCTTGACGAGCCTGGCGGTCGACCACGGCCAGGAGAAGGTGTTGACGCCCGGCAGACCGAAGTAGTAGCCGGACCCCTCGGCGGGGCTGTAGACGGTGGTGCGCAGCGCCTCGCGCAGGGCCCGCTGGTGGGCTTCCTCGGCTTCGGGCCTGACGTCCAGCGCGGCGCACCCGCTGCTCCGCAAGTGGGTGAGGGCGGTGGCGACGTAGCGGAGCTGGGCTTCGAGGACGGTGGGCACGGCGGTGGTGCCGGTGAGCAGGTTCGGCCCGACGAGGAGGAAGAGGTTGGGGTATCCGCTGACGCTGGTGCCCAGGTAGGCGCGGCGGTCGTCCGCCCAGGTCCGGGCCAGCGGAACGCCGCCGGTGCCGTACAGCCGGCGGGCCAGGGGGATCTCGCCGACGTGGTAGCCGGTGGCGAGGACGATGACATCGGCGGGTGCGCGCCTGCCGTCGGCTCCGATGACGTGGGAGCCCTCCACGGCGGCCGCGCGGGTGGCGTGCAGGCGGACGTTGGGCCGGGTGAGGGTGGGGTAGTAGGCGTCGGAGGTGATCAGGCGGCGGCCCCCGAGGCGGTAGTCGGGAGTGAGCACCTCACGCAGGGCCCGGTCCGGCACGGAAGTGCGCAGGTGCAAGCGGGCCACGGCCTCCAGGGGCCGCAGCAGGCGGGGGTGGCGCAGGGGCAGGCCGACGGCCTCCTGGGTCCAGTGGTGCATGCCGCGCAGTGCGCGGCGTGCTGCCGGATGGCGCCCGAGGAAGCCGTGCAGCCGGGCGGGCAGCGGGTAGTCCGGCTTCGGGAGCACCCAGTGGGGTGTGCTCTGGAAGACGTCGAGGCGAGCGGCCGCCGGCTGGATCTCGGGCAGGAACTGGACGGCGGACGCTCCGGTGCCGACCACCGCGACACGGCGCCCGGCCAGGTCGGCGTCGTGGTTCCAGCGGGCGGAGTGGAAGACGGGACCGGGGAAGGCGTCGAGGCCGGGGATGCCGGGAAGGCGGGGCCGGTGCCAGGGGCCGGTGGCGACGATCACGGCTCGGGCCGTGTACGCACCTGCCGTGGTTTCCAGGTTCCAGCGGTGCGCCCCGGGCTCCCATCGGGCGTCCAGCACCTCGGTGCCGTAGCGGATGGCGTCGTCCGCGCCGTGCGTGGACGCGGTGAGCCGCAGGTAGTCGAGGATCTCGGACCGGCCGGCGAAACAGCGGCTCCAGGGGTGGGGAGCGAAGGAGTACTCGTACAGCATCGCGGGAACGTCGCACCCGCACCCCGGGTAGGTGTTGTCCCGCCAGGTCCCGCCGAGACGATCGGCCTTCTCCAGCACCACGACGTCGTCGAATCCGGCCCGGCGCAGGGCGATCACGGCGGCCACACCCGACAGGCCGGCCCCGATGACGACGACCTCCGCCGCCTGACGGTCACTGTCGGACGTTTCACGGGCCACGTCTGCTCCCTCCCCGCACCGGGAGCATCGCGGCCGGCGCCGAACCGCTCCCGACAGCGACTTGACGATCACTCAGGGCGACCGAGCCTAGGTCCTCCGGTCATCGGGCGGGGGGTCGTGCCGTGCGGTTGGCTCGTACGAGTGATCTTGTCCGGCAGGCGAAATCCCGCGCCCCTTCCTGTGGGTTGGCTGCCGGTCATGACGGCGAGGGACCCCCGGCAACGTCCTGACCCGCCGGTTCACGGGCGAGGGCGTCGTCCTCCACCGCACCCGCGACGACCGGGCCCGCGCCGTGCACCCGCCCGCCGGTTCCACCCGTCGCCCTCAGGGGCGCGTGCGGGGTGCCCGCCGGGGTCCCGGCGGTAGCGGGCGGAGCAAGATCCGAAAGAGAGGGCCTAGCCCTCCAGCAGGTGGCCCATCCATTCCTCGATGCCCGCGACCGTGCGCGGCAGCGCGCCCGACATCAGTCGGGCGCCGTCCGCCGTGATGACCAGGTCGTCCTCGATGCGGACGCCGATGCCCCGCAGCTCCGCCGGGAGCGTCTCGTCGTCGGGCTGGAGGTACAGGCCCGGTTCCACTGTGAGGACCTGGCCCTCTTCCAGGACGCCGTCCAGGTACGTCTGCGCCCGCGCCTTCGCGCAGTCGTGCACGTCCAGCCCCAGCATGTGCCCGCTGCTGCACAGCGTGTACCGCCGGTGCAGGTCGCCCTCCGCGTCCTTCAGGACGCCCCACTCCGCCAGGCCCTCCGCGATCACCCGCATGCCGGCCCGGTGGAAGTCCCCGAAGCTCGCACCCGGGCGCAGCGCCGCCATGCCCGCCTCCTGCGCGGCCAGGACCAGTTCGTAGACCTGTCGCTGGACGGGGGAGAAGCGGCCCGACAGCGGGAGGGTGCGGGTGATGTCCGCCGTGTAGAGGGTGTCCGTCTCCACGCCCGCGTCCAGCAGGAGCAGTTCGTCGCCGTTCAGCCGGCCGTCGTTGCGGATCCAGTGCAGGGTGCAGGCGTGGGCGCCCGAGGCCGCGATGGTCTCGTACCCGGTTCCGTTGCCCTCGGCCCGCGCGCGCAGACCGAAGACGCCCTCGATCCACCGCTCCCCGCGCGGATGCGCCAGCGCGCGCGGCAGGGCCCGTACGACGTCCTCGAAGCCCGCCGTCGTGTGGTCGACGGCCAGCTGGAGCTGCTCGACCTCCCACGCGTCCTTCACCAGGCGCAACTCCGAGAGTGCGGAGCCCAGTTCCGCGTCGGAGGTCGCGTCGCGGCCCGCCGGTGACCCCAGTTCGTCCAGGTGTGCGCAGCGGATGCCGGTGAGGCGTTGGGCCTCCGCCAGGTCCGGTCGGCGGCCCACCCAGAACTCCCCGTACCTGCGGTCCCGGAAGAACTCCTCGTTCCCGCCCGCCCGCGGCGAGCGCGGCCGCAGGTACAGCACCGCCTCGTGGGCGTGCGGGCCCGACGGCTCCATGACCAGGACGTGACCCGCCTGGTCCTCGCCCGTGAGGCCGGTCAGCCAGGCGTACGCGCTGTGCGGGCGGAACCGGTGGTCGCAGTCGTTGGAGCGGACCTTCAGCTCGCCGGCCGGGACGATCAGCCGCTCGCCGGGGAAGCGGGCCGAGAGCCGTGCCCGGCGGGCCGGGGTGACGGCGTACGCGGGCACGCGTGCGGAGTCGGGGAGCGGGGAAGCGGCCCAGTTGCCCGCCATGAAGCGGGACAACTCCGGGGATACCGGGCGGTCGTGACTGCCCGTGTTGAGGGGGGCGGGGGTCTCGGTCACGAGGCTCCTTCAAGAAAGATGCGAACTGATGGGCGCACAGGTCTTGTCAGTGCAATTTCACATTACTATGTTACAGCTCACACCGCGGCACGTTAACCCCCGTCAAACGCCGTGTGACCCAGGGCAGTTGGCCCAGAACAGACGACTCAGGGCCCTTCCCGCACCACCCCCCACCTCACCCTCTCCACCCAGGAGTTCTCGGTGTTCCAGCACAGAGCAGTGCGCTCTTCCCTCCTCGCCTCCGCCGTGGCCGTGACCCTCCTCGCCACCGCGGGCCAGGCCACCACGCAGGCCGCCACACCGCCGGCCCCTGCCCCGGCCGCCCCCTTCACCGGCGCCCGGACCGCTCCCGCCCCCGGCCCCACGGGGAACCCGTTCGACGAGGTCGACCGCCTCGCCAACGCGAAGGACAACGCCCCGGCCCCCGCCCCGGCCCCCGGCGGACAGGCCATCACCGGCCAGGTGCCCGGCGCCGCGACCGCGGCCGCGCCCGCCGACGACCTGGAGAAGCGCGGCAAGGTCGCCAAGGCCGCCCCCACCGCGAAGAGCGTCGCCGCCGGCGTCCCCTGCACCCTCGACGGGATCACGAACCTCACCCCGGAGCAGTTCGCCGACTTCCTCGGCGACCAGGCCGTCCTCGCCGACGGCTGCCTGCGCGGTCTCATCTGGACCTGGGACGCCCGCCTGGCCCCGGTGATGTCGGACGCGCACGTCCAGGCCGTCTCCCGCCGGATATCCGCCCTGGCCGCCGCCCACGACGGCCGCAACTCCTCGCACCTGGAGGAGATGTTCACCTACCTGCACGCCGTCGCCTACCACGACTTCTCACGCGACGAGATCGACGTCACCGACGCCCCGACCGTCGCCGCGACCCGCAAGGCCATCGACGACTTCGCGGGCGCAGCGCGGACCTTCGACGTCACCCCCTCCAACGCCCGCACGCTGCGCGAGGCCCTCTACGCCGCGGGCCCCGGCCTGCGCCAGCACCAGCTCGGCCTCATCAAGAAGGTCCTGGCCACCATGGACCCGGCGCACCCCGCCACGAACCTCGACGCCACCTGGGCCGGCGCCGTCCTCGCCGCGCTCTCCACCAACTACCTCGGCGTCTACCCGGGCAACCAGGACACCGCCTTCCACGCCGCCGTCTCCGCCGACCCCGCCTACCGCGCCGCCTTCAAGGCCTTCGCCGGCTACACCCACCTCAAGGGGACCGGCAACGCCTGGGTGGCCCGCGACGCGCTGGGCGAGTACGGCCGCTTCGGCCAGATCGACGGCCAGCGGGGCCAGGTCACCGCCGACCTCGGCGCGCTGCTGGGGCCCGTCAAGGCCGGCTTCGGCGACGGCAGCGAGCAGTGGGCCAAGCTCGTCTCCTGGCTGAACTTCTACGAGGCCTGCAAGCCGTACGGGGTGTGCAAGGAGGACATCGAGAAGCAGCTCTTCCCCTACACCTACTCCTACGACAACGGCGCCATCAAGGTCCGCACCGCCCTGGACCGGGCCACCGTCGACCAGCTGTACTACGCGAGCAAGCAGGTGAAGTCCCAGTACCACCGCGTGCTCGGCACCGAGCAGCCGCTCGCGGGCGACCCCAACACCACGCTCAACATCGTGCTCTACGCCTCCCGCGCCGACTACGTGAACTACCACCCGATCCTGACCGGCTACGGCACCGAGAACGGCGGCATCTACATCGAGAACGGCGCCACCTTCTACACCTACCAGCGCCGCGTCCCGCAGGACTCCTCCCTCACCCTGGAAGAGCTCTTCCGCCACGAGTACACGCACTACCTCAACGGCCGCTACGCCGTCCCCGGCTTCTTCGGCGAGGGCCCCTGGTACGAGGGCGACCGCACGACCGCCATGGACGAGGGCACGGCCGAGTTCTTCGACGGCGCCACCCGCGACAACGGCATCGCCGTCCGCAAGTCCCTCGTGAAGAGCGTCATCAGCGACACCTCGGGCGGCGGCCCGCGCATGAGCGTCGAGCAGCTGCTGAACGCCACCTACGACGGCGACGGCTTCCGCTTCTACAGCTACGCCGGCACCTTCTTCGAGTTCCTGTGGACCGAGAAGCCCACCCTGCTGCGCGAGATGTACACCCACCTGCGCAACAACGACGTGGCGGCGTACGACTCCTGGCGCCACCGGATGGGCGCCGACACCTACCTCCAGCGCGATTACGACCGCTTCCTGGACGCGCAGATCGCCAAGGTCGACCAGCTCTACGTGCCGAACACCTCCTTCACCCCGAACGACCAGCTGCGCGACTCCGCGCTCGCGTCGGTGAAGTCGGCCTTCGCCACGGCCACGTACAACACCCCGGACTGCGTGGAGAACGGCGACGCCGGCAAGCGCCGGTTCACCTGTACCGGCCGGATCACCGCGAACCTGAAGAACTGGCGCAGCGACGACCAGAACTTCAAGGACATGTCGGAGACGGTCGACTACTTCATCCTCGACCGGGCGGGCGCGGCCTCCAACAACCTCGCCGACATGAACTGCTCCTTCGGTCCGCTGGAGATCTGGACCAACAACAAGGCGGGCACCTCGAGTTACAGCTGCGAGGGACCGCTCCGCAGCTGACCCGGCACCGGACCGGTCCCGCGCCTGAGGAGGGTGCGGGACCGGTCTGGGCAGCCATTAAAGAATGTGACATATTACTGCCGTGCTCAAGAGACACTCCCTGGACGCCGTGATCATCGGCGCCGGCGTCGTCGGGGCGGCCTGCGCGTACTACGCGGCCCGCGCCGGGCTCACCGTGGCCGTGGTCGACCGCGGGGCCGTCGCGGGCGGCACGACCGGCGCCGGCGAAGGCAACCTGCTCGTCTCCGACAAGGAGGCGGGCCCGGAACTCGACCTCGCCCTCCTCTCCACCCGGCTCTGGACCGAACTCGCCGCGGTCCTCCCGCGCGCGATCGAGTACGAGCCCAAGGGCGGGCTCGTCGTCGCCCCCGACGACACCACCGTGCGGGCCCTGCGGAGCTTCGCCGAGGGCCAGCGCAAGGCCGGGGTCGACGCGGTCGAGGTGCCCGCCGATGCCCTGCACGAGCTGGAGCCGCACCTGGCCCCGGGCCTGGCGGGCGGGTTCCACTACCCGCAGGACGCCCAGGTCCAGCCGGCCCAGGCGGCGGCGCGGCTGCTGGCCGCGTCCGGAGCCGAGGTGTACCTCGGCGAGGAGGTGACGGGCGTTCTGCTGGACCGGGGTGCCGTACGAGGGGTCAGCACCACGCGCCGCGAACTCCTGGCCCCGGCCGTGGTGAACGCGGCCGGCACCTGGGGCGGCCGCATCGCCGAACTGGCCGGGGTCACCCTGCCCGTCCTCCCGCGCCGCGGCTTCGTCCTGGTGACCGAGCCGCTCCCGCGGGTGGTCCGGCACAAGGTCTACGCCGCCGACTACATCGCGGACGTCGCCAGCGGCTCCGCCGCCCTGCAGTCCTCGGCCGTGGTCGAGGGCACCCCCTCGGGCCCGGTCCTGATCGGCGCCACCCGCGAGCGGGTCGGCTTCGACCGCTCCCTCTCGACGGAGGCCCTGCGCCGGCTGGCCGCGCAGGCGGCGGCGCTCTTCCCGGTGCTGGCCGACGTCCGGGTCCTGCGCACCTACCACGGCTTCCGCCCCTACCTCCCCGACCACCTTCCGGCCATCGGCGCGGACCCCCGCCGCCCCGGGCTGCTGCACGCCTGCGGCCACGAGGGAGCCGGCATCGGCCTGGCCCCGGCCACCGGCGCCCTGATCGCCGCTGCCCTGACCGGCGCCGAACCCCCGCTCCCCCCGGCCCCGTTCGACCCGGCCCGCTTCGACCAGGACCCGGCCCGATGACCGGCCGTTCCCGGCCCTGCGGGCGTTTGAGGCACGGGATCCGGGGCGGAGCCGCTGGGGGCAGCCCCGGACGCGGAGAAAGGGCGGGGCGGGGAGAAGGCCCGCGCAGCGGCAGCCGGTACCGCCCCGCCATCTGCACCACACCGCCCAAGGAGGACTCCCGATGAGCCCAACGCCCCGCACCCTCGTCGGCGGAGCCGCTTCGGCCACGTACGTCATGCGCTTCGACGGCCGCGAGCTCACGGCCCAGGCGGGCCAGAGCATCGCCGCCGTGCTCTGGGGCGCCGGGATCCTGGCCTGGCGGACCACCCGCGAGACCGGCGCCCCGCGCGGCGCGTTCTGCGGGATCGGCAGCTGCTACGACTGCCTCGTCACCGTCAACGGCCGCCCCAACCAGCGCGCCTGCCTTGTCCCGGCCCGCCCGGGGGACACCGTCACCACCCAGGAGGGAACCGGCCGTGCCGACCTCACCGTCTGACCCCACCGGTCGCACGGGCCGCGCAGCCCCCACAGCCCTGCCGCCCCCCGCCGCCGCTCCCGCCGCAGGCGCAGGCGCCGGCTCCGCCGGCTTCGACCTCGCCGTCGTCGGGGCCGGGCCGGCCGGGCTGGCCGCGTCCGTCACGGCCGCCGGGTTCGGGCTGCGGGTCGCCGTGCTCGACGCGGGGGACCGCCCCGGCGGGCAGTACTACCGCCACCCCGCCCCCGGCCTCGGCGCGGCCCGCCCCGAGGCCCTGCACCACGGCTGGGCCGAATTCGCCCGTCGCGAAGCCGCCCTGCGCGCCCACGAGTCGGCGGGCCGGATCACGTACCTCCCGGCCCACCACGTCTGGGCCGTTGTCCCGGGCCCGGACGGCGGCCCCGGCTGGACGCTGCACGCCGTCGCCGGCCCCGAGGAGGCGGCCGCCACCCTGCACGCCCGGGCCGTGCTCCTCGCCACCGGCTCCTACGAGCGGCAACTGCCCTTCCCCGGCTGGACCCTGCCCGGGGTGGTCGGGGCCGGCGGGGCCCAGGCCATGCTCAAGAGCGGGCTCGTCCTGCCCGGCAAGCGGGTCGTCGTCGCCGGGAGCGGCCCGCTGCTGCTCGCCGTCGCCGGGTCCCTCTCCGCCGCCGGGGCCCGGGTGCCGGCCGTGGTCGAGGCCGCGGCGTACACCGCGTACGCCGGCCATCTCCCCACCCTGCTGCGCAACCCCGGCAAGCTCGCCGAGGCCGCCACCCACGGCAGCGCCCTCCTGCGCCGCCACATCCGCCTCCTCACCCGGCACGCCGTGACCGAGGCCCACGGCACCGACCGGATCGAGGCCGTCACCGTGGCCCGCCTGGACCGGCACTGGCGTCCGCTGCCCGGTACCGCCCGCCGGATCCCCTGCGACGCCCTCGCCGTCGGCCACGGGCTCGTCCCGCAGCTGGAGCTGGCCACCGGCCTCGGCTGCGCCACCCGCCGGACCGCCGACGGCGCCGTCGCCCTGGCGCTGGACGCCGAGCAGCGGACCTCCGTCCCCGGGATCTGGTCCGCGGGCGAGACCGGCGGCATCGGCGGCGCCCAACTGGCCCTCCTCGAAGGGGAGATCGCCGCCCACGCGATCGCCGGCCGGCCCGTGCCCAGCGCCCTCGCCGGCCGCCGCGCCCGCCTGCGCGGCTTCGCCGAGGCCATGGGCGCCGCCCACCGCCCCGGCGACGGCTGGACCGGCTGGCTCCGCGACGACACCGTCGTGTGCCGCTGCGAGGAGGTTCCGGCCGGCCGGATCCGCGAGGCCGTCGCCGACCTGGGCGCGCGGGACGCCCGTACGGTCAAACTCCTCACCCGCTGCGGAATGGGCTGGTGCCAGGGCCGCATGTGCGGACCGGCCGTCGCCGCCCTCGCCGGCGGCGAGCCCGGGCCCGACCGGCGGCCCCTGTCCTGCCCGGTTCCGCTGCGCCACCTCGCGGAACTGCCCCCGGCGGACGGCTGATCGGGCGGCCCGGACCCTTGTGGCCGCCCCACACCCACTAGTAAAATGTCACACACCACTCTAGGGAGCTCTCTCATGACCAACGCGCACACCCCCGCGCCCACCACCGGTACGGACACCCGCACCCGCCCCTGGCACGGCATCATGGTCGCCACCGCGCTCCCCCTGCGCGAGGACCTCACCGTCGACTACGACGCCTACGCCGAACACGTGGCCTGGCTGATCGCCAACGGCTGCGACGGCGTGGTCCCCAACGGCTCCCTCGGGGAGTACCAGACCCTCACCGACGAGGAGCGCGCGCGGGTCGTGCGCACCGCCGTCGAGGCAGCCGGCGACGGCGCCCGCGTCATGCCCGGCGTCGCCGCCTACGGCAGCGCCGAGGCCCGCCGCTGGGCCGAGCAGGCCGCCGAGGCCGGCGCCGGCTCCGTACTCCTCCTGCCGCCCAACGCCTTCCGGGCCGACGAGGAGACCGTACGCGCCCACTACGCCGAGGTCGCCCGCGCCGGGCTGCCCGTCGTCGCGTACAACAACCCGTACGACACCAAGGTGGACCTCACCCCGGCCCTCCTCGCCCGGCTGCACACCGACGGCTCCATCGTCGCCGTCAAGGAGTTCAGCGGGGACGTGCGCCGCGCCTACGAGATCGCCGAACTCGCCCCCGGTCTCGACCTGCTCATCGGCGCCGACGACGTCCTGCTCGAACTCGCCCTCGCGGGCGCCGTCGGCTGGATCGCCGGCTACCCCAACGCGCTGCCGCAGTCCTGCGCCACCCTCTACCGGGCCGCCGTCGCCGGGGACCTCACCACCGCCCTGCCGCTCTACAAGTCCCTGCACTCCCTGCTGCGCTGGGACTCCAAGACCGAGTTCGTCCAGGCCATCAAGCTCTCCATGGACCTGGCCGGGCGTCCCGGCGGCGCCACCCGCCCGCCCCGCTTCCCGCTCACGGGCGAGACCGAGGCCGCCGTCCGCGCCGCCACCGAGAAGGCCCTCGCCGAGGGCCTCAACTAACCGACCGGAGGGGACGCCAGATGCGTACGCGCCACGTCTACCACGCGGTGGACTCGCACACCGAGGGCATGCCGACCAGGGTGATCACCGGGGGAGTCGGGGTGATCCCCGGCGCCACCATGGCCGAGAAGCGGCTCCACTTCATCGAGCACACGGACCACGTCCGCACCCTGCTCATGTACGAGCCGCGCGGGCACTCCGCGATGAGCGGCGCCATCCTGCAGCCCCCCACCCGCCCCGACGCCGACTTCGGCGTCCTCTACATCGAGGTGTCCGGCCTGCTCCCCATGTGCGGGCACGGCACCATCGGTGTCGCCACCGTCCTCGTCGAGACCGGCATGGTGCCCGTCGTCGAGCCGGTCACCACCGTCCGGCTCGACACCCCCGCCGGACTGGTGAGCGTCGACGTCCGCGTCGAGGACGGTGCGGCCACCGCCGTCACCCTCACCAACGTCCCCTCCTTCAGCGTCGGCCTCGACCTCAAGGCCGACGTCCCCGGCTTCGGCACGGTCACCTACGACCTCGCCTACGGCGGCAACTTCTACGCCTTCGTCGAACTCGACGCCCTCGGGCTGCCCTTCGACCGCGCCCGGAAGGACGACCTGCTCGCCGCCGGACTCGCGGTCATGGACGCGATCAACGCGGGCGACGACCGCCCCGTCCACCCCGAGAACCCCTCCATCGCCGGGGTCAAGCACGTCTACCTCGCCGCCCCCGGCTCCGACGCCCGCCGCTCCCGGCACGCCATGGCCATCCACCCCGGCTGGTTCGACCGCTCGCCCTGCGGTACGGGCACCAGCGCGCGGATGGCCCAGCTGCACGCCCGAGGCCTCCTGGAGCTGGGCGCGGATTTCGTCAACGAGTCCTTCATCGGCACCGAGTTCACGGGCCGGCTGGTCGCCGAGACCACCGTCGGCGGACTCCCGGCCGTGGTGCCCACGGTCACCGGCCGGGCCTGGATCACCGGCACCGCCCAGTACTTCCTCGACCCGGCCGACCCCTTCCCCGGAGGCTTCCTCCTGTGATCACCGTCCGAACGGCGGACTACCACACCGCCGGCGAACCCTTCCGGATCGTCGACTGCGGAGCGGAGGGCCTGGCCGTGCCCGGTGACACCGTCGCCGAGCGCTGCGCCACCGCCATCGGCCCGGGAGGGTCGGGGACCGCCCCGCGCCGGGGCGCGCTGGACGACGTACGGCGCCTGCTCGTGCAGGAGCCGCGCGGACACGCCGGGATGTACGGGGGGTTCGTGGTCCCGGCCGACGACGACGGGGCCCACTTCGGCGTGCTGTTCTGGCACAAGGACGGCTACTCCACCGCGTGCGGCCACGGCGCCATGGCCCTCGGTGCCTGGGCCGTGGACACCGGCCGGGTCGCCGCCCCGGACCACGGCGACGCCCAGGTGCGCATCGACGTACCGTCCGGGCGGGTCACCGCGACCGTGCACCGGGACGGCGGCCGCACCACCGGGGTCACCTTCCGCAACGTGCCGGCCCGGGTGGGCGCCCGCAAGGTCCCCGTCGCCACCACCCTCGGCCTCGCCGAGGTGGACATCGCGCACGCCGGGGCCTGTTACGCCGCCGTCCGCGCCCGCGACCTCGGCCTGGACGTCTCGCGGTCCTCCCTGCCCGCCCTGGTGCGGGCCGGCCAGGAGATCCGGGCCGCGCTCGCCGCGCACCCCGCCACCTGGCACCCGGACGGCCCGCTGCTGTCCGGGGTGTACGGGGTGATCCTCCACGAGGAGCTCCCCGACACCCCGTTCGGGCCGCACGAGCGCAACGTCACCGTCTTCGCCGACGGCCAGGTCGACCGCTCGCCCTGTGGCTCCGGCACCTCGACGCGGCTGGCCCTGCTCGCGGAGGACGGGCGGGTCGGCCCCGGCGAGGACCTGCTGAACGAGTCGGTCACCGGCACGATGTTCACCGGACGGATGCTGGACGGCGGTGTCACCGAGGTCACCGGCACCGCCTACCGCACCGGCGCGCACGCCTTCGTGCTCGACCCGCACGACGCGCTGGGGACGGGATTCACGTGGTGAGGCGGCCCGGTGGGGGGAGGCCCGGCGCGTCGGCTCCGTCCGCGCCGGCTCCCGCCGCGTCGGCCCCGGCCGTGGCGGGCCGGGACGTGGCGGGCCGGGCCGGGCGCGGGCTCCCGCAGTGGGGCGCCGACGCCATGGCCGGGCTCCTGACCCCGGCCGCGGCCACGGACGCCCTGGCTGAAGCCCTGCGGGCCGGGCTGGATCCCGAAGGCTGTCCGCAGCGTACGGCGCTCGCCGTACCCGGCGGCGAACTGCTGCTGATGCCGGCCGCGTCCGGCTCGTACGCCGGGGTGAAGATCGCCGGGGTGGCGCCCGGCAACCCGGCCCGCGGGCTGCCCCGGATCACCGGCTCCTACCTGCTGCTGGACGGGCCCACCCTGCGCCCGCTGGCCCTGCTCGACGCGGCCGCCCTGACCACCCTGCGCACGCCGGCCGTCTCCGCCCTCGCGCTGCGCCACCTGGCACCGGCCGGGCGCCCGCTGCGGCTGGTGCTCTTCGGCTCCGGACCGCAGGCCTACGGGCACCTCGAAGCGGCGCTCTCCGTCAGGGAGTTGGCCGAGGTGGTGGTGGTCGCCCGCGACCCGGCGGGCGGGGAGCGGCTCGCCGCGCACGCCCGCGGCCTGGGGCTGCCCGCCCGGACCGGCACCCCGAAGGCGGTGGCCGACGCCGATCTGGTCATCTGCTGCACCTCCGCCCGGGAACCGCTCTTCGACGGGCGCCTCGTCGGCCCGGGCGCCACCGTCGTCGCCGTGGGCTCGCACGAGCCGACCGCCCGGGAGACGGACACGGCCCTCGTGCGACGCGCGGCCGTGTACGTGGAATCCCGCGCGGCGGCCCTGCGCGAGGCCGGCGACCTGCTGGTCCCGGAGGCGGAGGGGGCGATCGGGCCCGGCCACATCACGGGCACCCTCGCCGACCTGGTGGCGGGGCGCATGCCGGCGGGCGGAGCGCAGAGTTGTCCACAGCTCTTCAAGAGCGTGGGCATGGCCTGGGAAGATCTCGCCGTGGCGGTCGCGTTGTGGGAGGCCGCCGGAGTGTGAGCAGCGCAACGTGACATTGTACGCTGTTCCTCTGCGCGTCGGTGGTGTCGGGGGTCTCGGAGGAAATGCAATGGGTGACCTGAAGCAGCACAGTCTCATCAAGGCCCAGGAACGGCTCCGCGACCAGGTCGGCCACGCACTCCGAGCCGCCCTGATAGCGGGTGAGCTGCGCCCCGGCAGCGTCTACTCGGCTCCAGGCCTCGCGGCCGAACTCGGCGTCTCGGCCACCCCGGTGCGCGAGGCCATGCTCGACCTGGCGCGCGAGGGGCTGGTCGAGCCGGTCCGCAACAAGGGCTTCCGGATCACCGAGGTCAGCGAGCGCGACCTGGACCAGTTCACCGAACTGCGCACGATGATCGAGGTGCCGACCATCGGCCGGATCACGAAGATCGCCACGACGGAGCAGCTGGAGGCGCTGCGGCCGATCGCGGAGGAGATCGTCACCAGCGCGCGCGAGCACAACCTCATCGGATACCTGGAGGCGGACCGCCGCTTCCACCTGTCCCTGCTGGCCCTCGCGGGCAACGACCGGCTCGTCGAGACCGTCGGCGACCTGCGCAAGCGCTCCCGGCTGTACGGGCTGACCGGCCTGGACGAGGCCGGCAAGCTCGTCTCCTCGGCGGAGGAGCACATCGAGCTGCTCGACCTGATGATCAGCGGCGACGCCGCGGCGGCCGAGGCCTGCATGGTCCGCCACCTCGGCCACGTCCGCTCGCTCTGGGCCCAGGGCCGCGACGAGCCCGTGGGCCGCACCCCGGGCGGCCTCGGCTCCGGCCTCTAGCCTCCCGCCTCTCCGTTTCCGACAGGGCCCGCCACGGCGGGCCCTGTCGCATACCCGGCCCAACTGCCTTCCGGCCAACCGGATTTGGACACGTCTGAATAACGGGCCGCTCAACCCCTTGTCAGTACAATTTCACATTACTATGTTACCGGTCACATCCTAGAGCGCGGCCCTTCACTGGAGTGACCCATGACCAAGCGCACCCAACTCGCCCTCGCCACCGCCCTGGTGGCAGCACTCGCACTCGGCGCCTCGGGCTGCTCCGACACCAAGAAGGGCTCCGCGGGCGGCGGCGCGTCCAACCCCGCCGCCGCCAACGACGGCAAGATCCTCGGCGGCACCCCGGTCAAGGGCGGCACCCTCACCGTCCTGTCCAACCAGGACTTCGCCCACCTCGACCCCGCCCGCAACTGGGTCATGCCGACCATGGACTTCGGTACGCGCCTCCTCTACCGGACCCTCGTCACCTTCAAGGCCGAGCCCGGCAAGGCCGGCAGCGAGCTGGTCCCCGACCTCGCCACCGACCTCGGCACCCCCTCCAACGGCGGCCGCACCTGGACCTTCACCCTCAAGGAGGGCCTGAAGTACGAGGACGGCACCCCGATCAAGGCCCAGGACGTCAAGTACAACGTCGAGCGCTCCTTCGCCCCCGACCTCACCGGCGGCCCCGACTACGCGGCCCAGTACCTGGCCGGGACCGAGGGCTACAAGGGCCCCCTCCAGGGGCAGCACCTGGACTCGGTGAAGACCCCCGACGACCGCACGATCGTCTTCGAACTGAAGCGCCCGGTGGCCGAGTTCTCCGCGACGGCCACCCTGCCGACCTTCTCGCCCGTGCCCCAGTCCCAGGAGAAGGGCACCCAGTACGACGCCCGCCCGTTCTCCTCCGGCCCGTACAAGATCGAGTCGTACGACCGCGACAAGAAGCTGGTCCTGGTCCGCAACGAGCACTGGGACGCGAAGACCGACACCGTGCGCAAGGCCTACCCCGACAAGTTCGTCGTCGTCATGGGGCTCAAGGGCGGCCAGGTCGACGACCGCATCATCGCCGGCGAGGGCGCCGACGCCTCCACCGTCCAGTACGCCGACATGCGCCCCGAGAGCGCCCCCAAGGTGCTGCCCAAGCCGGACGTCAAGGCGCGCCTGATCGCGGAGTCCAAGGGCTGTACCGAGATGCTCTACCTGAACAACTCCCGCGCCCCCTTCGACGACCCCAAGGTCCGCGAGGCCATGCAGTACGCCGTCGACAAGGAGGCCGTGGTCACCGCGGGCGGCGGCCCGGCCCTCAACGAGATCGCCACCGCCTACCTGCCCCCGGCCCTGTCCGGCGGCAAGCAGGCCGACACGCTGAAGATCGCCCCGGCCGGCGACCCGGCGAAGGCCAAGGAACTGCTGAAGGCCGCCGGCAAGGAGAAGCTCAAGGTCTCGCTGTCCGTCTCCACCGGTGACAAGGGCGCCGCCGAGGCCATCCAGCAGGGCCTGTCCCGCGCGGGCATCGAGGTCGTCATCGACACCGTCGACCCGGGCGCGTACTACGACGTCATCGGCGACCTCTCCACCACCCCCGACATGACCTTCACCGGCTGGTGCCCCGACTACCCGTCCGGCTCCACCTGGATCCCCTTCGTCTTCGACGGACGCACCATCAAGGACAAGGGCAACCAGGGCAACTACAGCCAGTTCCGCGACGAGGCGACCATCAAGCGGATCGACGAGATCAACAACATGGCCGACGCGAAGCAGGCCAACCAGGCCTGGATCGACCTGGACGCGGAGCTCATGAAGAAGTCCCCGTCCATCCCGATCCTGCTGGAGCGCAAGCCGCTGCTCGTCGGCCCCAACATCGCCGGCGCGTTCGGCCACCCCGTGTGGACCGGCGAGATCGACTTCGCGACGGTCGGCCTCAAGGACCCGTCGAAGAGCCAGGGCTGAGGCATCCGGAGCCCTCGACACCATGACCACCACCGCACCGGTCCCGGACGACCGGGCAACCCCCGGCCCGGACGGCACCCCGGCCCCTGGCTCCGCACGGGCCCCTGGCAGCGCACCAGCCCGTGACGGCGCACCAGCCCCCGGCACCGCTTCGGCCCCGGGCCCCGCTTCAGCCCCGGGCCCCTCTTCGGCCCCCGACGCCGCCAAGGACGGCCCCGCGGCGGCGCCCGGCAGCAGCCCCTGGCAGCTCGCCCGGCGGGAACTGCGCCGCCGCCCCGCCGTCCGCGTCAGCCTCTGCGTCGTCCTCCTCTTCGTCCTGATGGCCGCGACCGCCCCCTGGCTGGGCGCCCTCGGCGGCTGGTCCCCCGAAGAGTTCGACAAGACCGCCATCGACCCCTACCTGGGCGGCCAGCCCCTCGGCTCCTTCGGCGGGATCGGCCCCGAGCACTGGCTCGGCGTCGAACCCGTCACCGGCCGCGACCTGTTCGCCCGCGTGGTCCACGGCGCGCAGGTCTCCCTGCTCATCGCCTTCGCCGCGACCGCCATCGTGGTCGTCGCCGGCACCGCCGCCGGAATCGCCGCCGGTTACTTCGGCGGCCGCACCGACGCGGTCCTGTCCCGGCTCATGGACCTCACCATGTCCTTCCCCTCCCTGATCTTCATGATCGCGATGCTGTCCGTGGCCAAGGACGTCAACCGGATCGTCCTCATGACCTCCGTCATCGGAGTCTTCGGCTGGCCCGGAGTCGCCCGCGTCGTCCGCGGCCAGACCCTCTCCCTCAAGCACCGCGAGTACGTCGACGCCGCCCGCGTGGGCGGCGCCGGCCCCTGGCGGATCCTGACCCGCGACATCCTCCCGGGCGTCTCGGGCCCGGTCATCGCCTACACCACCCTGCTCATCCCCGGGATGATCAGCACCGAGGCGGCCCTGAGCTACCTCGGCGTCGGAGTCCGCCCGCCCACCCCCTCCTGGGGCCAGATGATCGCCGAGTCCGTCGCCTACTACGAGACCGACCCCATGTACTTCGTCATCCCCAGCGCCTTCCTCTTCCTCGCCGTCCTCGCCTTCACCCTGCTCGGCGACGCGCTGCGCGACATCCTCGACCCGAGGGGCGGCCGCACGTGATCGCCTACCTCGCCCGCCGGCTGCTCGCCCTCGCCGGCGTCCTCCTCGCCATCGCCGCCGTCACCTTCCTCATCTTCTACGTCCTGCCCGCCGACCCGGCCGCGGCCGCCTGCGGCAAGACCTGCAGCGCCGAGCGCCTGGCCGACGTACGGACGTACCTGGGGCTCGACCAGCCCCTGTGGCGGCAGTTCGCCGACTTCCTGACCGGCATCTTCACCGGCCGCACCCTCGGCACCGGCCAGTACGCCGTCGCCTGCGACTTCCCGTGCCTGGGCTACTCGTACGAGAACTCCCTGCCCGTCTGGGACCTGCTCATGGACCGGCTCCCGGTCTCCGCCTCCCTCGCCGTCGGCGCCGCCGTGCTGTGGCTGGTCCTGGGACTGGGCGCCGGGGTCACCGCCGCCCTGCGCAAGGACACCGCCACCGACAAGGCCCTGATGGTCGGGGCGGTCGCCGCCGCCTCGCTGCCCGTGTACTTCACCTCGGTGATGCTCATCTACGGGGTCATCCGCATCGCCGGCCTCCTGCCCTACCCCACCTACCAGGCCTTCACCGACGACCCGCTCGCCTGGGCCTCGAACCTGCTCCTGCCCTGGACGGCGCTCGCGCTCCTGTACGCCGCCATGTACGCACGCCAGAGCCGCGGTTCGATGATCGAGGCGATGGCCGAGCCCTACATCCGCACCGCCCGCGCCAAGGGCATGCCCGAACGGACCGTCGTCGTCAAACACGGGCTGCGCTCCGGGATGACCCCGATCCTCACCATCTTCGGCATGGACCTCGGCGGCCTGCTCGCCGGAGCCGTCATCACCGAGTCCATCTTCGGACTCCCGGGCATCGGGCGGCTGTTCTACGGCGCCCTGGTCAGCTCCGACCAGCCCGTGGTCCTCGGGGTCACCCTGCTCGCCGCCTTCTTCATCGTCGTCGCCAACCTCCTGGTCGACGTCCTGTACGCAGTCATCGACCCGAGAGTGAGGTACTGATGACCGCTCCGCTCCTCGAAGTACGCGACCTGCGCGTCACGTTCACCACCGAGCGCGGGACCGTACGGGCCGTCGACTCGCTCGGTTTCACCGTCGAGGCGGGACGCACCCTCGGCATCGTCGGCGAGTCGGGCTCGGGCAAGTCCGTCACCTCGCTCGCCGTCATGGGCCTGCACCGGGGCTCGGTCGAGGTGGGCGGCTCCGTGCGGCTGTCCGGACGGGAACTGACCGCCCTGTCCGAGCGGGAGCTCTCCCGGGTCCGCGGCCGCCGCATGGCCATGATCTTCCAGGACCCGCTCTCCAGCCTGCACCCCTACTACACCGTCGGCGAGCAGATCGCCGAGCACTTCCGGGTGCACTTCAAGGCCGGCCGGGCCGCCGCGCGCAAACGGGCCGTCGACATGCTCGGCGAGGTCGGCATCCCGGAACCGGCCCGGCGCGCGCGGGAGTACCCGCACCAGTTCTCCGGCGGCATGCGGCAGCGGGCGATGATCGCCATGGCCCTGGCCTGCGAGCCCGATCTGCTCATCGCCGACGAACCGACCACCGCCCTGGACGTCACCGTGCAGGCGCAGATCCTGGAACTGATCGCCCGGCTCCAGCAGGAACGCGGACTCGGCGTCGTGATGATCACCCATGACCTGGGCGTCGTCGCCCGCGTCGCCCACGAGGTACTCGTCATGTACGGCGGCCGGGCCGCCGAACAGGCCCCGGCCGACGAACTGTTCGCCGACCCCGCCCACCCCTACACCCGGGGCCTGCTCGACTCGCTGCCCCGCCTCGACACCGCGGACGACGAGCCGCTGCCCTTCATCCCCGGCTCCCCGCCCTCCCTGCTCGCACCGGCCCCCGGCTGCGCCTTCGCCCCGCGCTGCCCCCGGGCGGCCGCGCGCTGCACCGACGTACGGCCCGAGCCGGCGGCGTACGGGAACGGACCGCAGCGGACGGTCGCCTGCCACTTCGCCGGGGCCCTGACCCGTACCGCCGAGGAGGCGGCCCGATGACCGAGACCGCCGCACACGAGAGCACGGCGCGCGAGCCCGCCGCACGCGGGAGCGCCCCTGCCCTGCTGTCCGTACAGGACCTCACCATGACCTTCCCCGGCAGACGATCCGTGACCGGGCGCCGGGGGGCGCCCGTGCGCGCCGTGGACGGGGTCTCCTTCGACCTGGCGGCCGGGCAGACCCTCGGCCTGGTCGGGGAGTCGGGCTGCGGGAAGTCCACCACCGGCCGGATGCTGGTGCGGCTGCTGGAACCCACCTCGGGCCGGATCGCCTTCGAGGGCAAGGACATCAGCCGGCTGTCCCAGGGGGCCCTGCGCCCGCTGCGCAAGAACATCCAGATGGTCTTCCAGGACCCGCACTCCTCGCTGAACCCGCGCCAGACCGTGGCCCGGATCATCTCCGACCCGCTGCTGGTGCAGGGCTGGAGCGCGGCCGACGCCCGCCGCCGCGCCGCCGAACTGATGGAGCTCGTCGGGCTGATCCCGGAGCACATCGACCGCTACCCGCACGAGTTCTCCGGCGGCCAGGCCCAGCGCATCGGCATCGCCCGCTCGCTGTCCACCAGCCCCCGGCTGATCGTCGCCGACGAACCGGTCTCCGCACTGGACGTCTCCGTCCAGGCGCAGATCGTCAACCTCATGGAGCGGCTGCGCACCGAACTGGGCCTCGCCTACGTGTTCATCGCGCACGACCTGTCGGTCGTCAAACGGGTCAGCGACCGGGTCGCCGTCATGTACCTCGGCCGGATCGTCGAGATCGGGGACAAGAAGTCCCTCTACGAAGACCCGCAGCACCCGTACACCCGGGCGCTGCTGTCCGCCGTCCCGCTGCCCGACCCGGCGGCGGAACGGCGGCGGGAGCGGATCGTGCTGCTCGGCGACCCGCCGAGCCCGGCCGCTCCACCCCCCGGCTGCACCTTCCACCCCCGCTGCCCCAAGGCACAGCCGATCTGCCGCACCGAACGCCCCCTGCTCCAGCCCACCGCCTCCCGCGAGGTGGCCTGTCACTTCCCCGGTGACTGACGGGGACCCAGGGGAAGGGGAGGGCCCCGGAGCCAAAGGCGTCTCCGGGGCCCTCCCGCTGTCCCCGGCCGCACTCGGCCGGGTTCGCGTCAGCGCAGTTCGCGGCGGAAGAACTCCAGTTCCAGGGCCATCAGCTTCTCGCGGGTGCCGCCCGGGGTCATGTGGGTGATGCCCGGGAGGGCCAGGAGCTGGTGGGGGCGGCCCGCGTCGGTCAGGGCCTGCGAGAGGCGCAGGGTGTGGGAGGGGTGGACGTTGTCGTCGGCCAGGCCCGTGATCAGCAGCAGCGGGCGCGAGAGCTCGGGGGCGTCGGGGATGAGGGAGTCGCGCTCGTAGACGTCCGGGTGCTCCTGCGGGAGGCCGAGGTACCGCTCCGTGTACGCGGTGTCGTAGTGCCGGAAGTCCGTCGGTGCGGCGCCGGCCGCCGCCGCGTGGAAGACGTCGGGGCGGCGCAGCACCGCCATGGCCGCGAGGTAGCCGCCGTAGGACCAGCCGCGCACCCCCACCCGGTCGAGGTCGAGGTCGCCGTGGCGGGCCGCGAGCGCGTGGAGGGCCGCGACCTGGTCGTCGAGGGTGACCTCGGAGAAACCCCGGTACATGGCGTGGGTGTGGGCGGGGGAGACGTGCGCGGTACCGCGGTTGTCCACGGTCACCACCGCGAAGCCCTGGTCGGCCCACCACTGGCGGAGCTGCCAGCGGCGCGGGTCGGCGGTGATGTCCTGCATGCCGGGACCGCCGTAGCTGTCCATCAGGACGGGCAGCTTCCGGCCGGGCACGTGGTCGCGGGGCAGGACGAGGGCGGTGGGGATGCCGTGCTCGGTGACCCGCTCCAGGAGGGGCGCCGTCCGGTAGGGCAGCGGCTGTGACAGGTCGGCGGGGGTGAACTCCCGTCCGTCGGGGGTGCGGAGGGTGCGCCGGACCCCGTCGGCATCGGCCGTGGTCAGCAGCAGGATCCCGGCCGAGGCCTGGACGCTGTGCACCCCGGGCCCGTCGGCCACCGGGGTCAGCTCGCCGGTGGTCGGGTCCAGCAGCAGCACCTGCTGCTCGGCGGGGTCGCGCAGACCGGCCTCGATCAGCAGTCGGTCCTGGTGGACCCCGGCCACGCGGCGGACCTGGATCCCGTCCCCGGTGAGCAGCCGGCCGTCCACCGCGAGGGCGCGGGCGGCGCCGCCCCCGGTGTCGGCGGCGGTCAGCATCCGCCCGTCGGCGAGCCGGGCCGGAGTGCCGGGGAGGTCCGGGTCCACCCACTGCGGGTGCGTGGTGCGGGACAGTTCGGTGGTGCGGCCGGTGGCCGGGTCGGCGGAGAGCAGCAGGACGTTCTGCTGGAGCCGGTCCTGGACGGTCAGCAGGATCTCCCCGGCCGACTCCCAGCCCGCGTCGGAGACGTAGGGGTAGGTCTCGGCGTCCCAGTCGAGCCGGATCCGGGCACCGTCGTCGCCGAGCACCCACAGCTGGACGTCGGCGTTGGGCCCGCCCGCCTCGGGATAGGCGAAGTCCTCGGCCGGCAGCTCCGGGTGCGCCGGGTCGGCGAAGTACCGCCGCTGGAGGGCGGACTCGTCGACCCGGGCGGCCAGCAGGGTGACCCCGTCCGGGGTCCACCAGTGGCCCCGGGCGCGGCCCAGTTCCTCGGCGGCGGCGAACTCGGCGAGGCCCCAGCGGGCCCCGTCGTCCGGGCTGACCCGGCCGCCCGGGGCGACGTACAGGACGTCGTCGGCCACGTACGCGGTGCGCGAGCCGTCGGCGTTGGGCCGCGGGTCCACGACGGGTCCGGCGGCCGGGACCTCCTCGGGCTTCCCGTCTCCGGCGGCGGTGACCCCGTAGAGCCGCCCGTACAGCGCGAAGACGGCGCGCCGGCCGTCGCCGGAGAGGGCGTACGAGCCGATCCCGGCGGCGACGAGCCGGGTCCGCTCGCGCAGCCTGCGTTCGGCGTCCGGGAGGGTCCCCGGCTCGGGGCACAGCTCGCGCGGATCGGCAAGCCGGGTCTCGGCTCCGGTGGCGGTGTCGAGCACCCAGAGGCTGTCGAACGCGTCGGTGGGGCCGGTGGAGCGGAGGAACCAGAGGAGCCGGCCGTCGTCCCCGAAGGAGAACGCGCGCGGGGCGCCGTAGGAGAAGCGGGCCGTGCTCGCGGAGAGCCTGAGGAAGTCATCCATGATCATAGTGTGACATGTGAAATGTCACTACCACTAGGCCGTTCGAGTGGTGACCCCGGGGGCACGGGCTTAGCGTCGAAAGGGTGGAGCCGAACGTATCGCCGAGCGGCAACGGGACCGGTGGCACGCTGCGAGAAAGCGGCCACGGGCTGGCCCTGTTCGTCATCGCCTCCTGTCAGCTCATGGTGGTGCTCGACATCACGATCGTGAACATCGCGCTCCCACACATCCAGACCGCGCTCGGCTTCTCCACCGAAAGCCTTTCCTGGGTCGTCAACGCCTACACCCTCGCCTTCGGCGGCCTGCTGCTCCTCGGCGGCCGCACCGGCGACATCCTCGGCCGCAAGCGCGTCTTCATCTTCGGTGTCCTGCTCTTCGGCCTGTCCTCGCTGCTCGGCGGACTCGCGCAGAACGAGGGCCAGTTGATGGCGGCCCGCGCCCTCCAGGGCGTCGGCGGCGCCATCGCCTCGCCGACCGCCCTCGCGCTGATCACCACCACCTTCCGTGAAGGCCCCGCACGCAACCGGGCCTTCGGCGTGTTCGCCGGCGTCTCGGCCGCCGGCGGTGCGATCGGCCTCCTCGCGGGCGGCATCCTCGTCGAATGGCTCGACTGGCGCTGGGTGCTCTTCGTCAACGTCCCCATCGCCGTGGTGATCGCGATACTGGCCACGAAGGTCCTGCGCGAGTCCGAACGCCACCCCGGACACTTCGACCTCGCCGGCGCGCTCCTGTCCACCGCGGGCATGGTCGCACTGGTCTACGGCTTCATCCGGGCCTCCCAGGACGGCTGGAGCGAGCCCGTGACCCTCGGCTCCTTCGGCGCCGCCGTCGTCCTGCTGACCCTGTTCATCCTCAACGAGCGGCGCTCGCCGCAGCCCATCACCCCGTTGCACATGTTCGCCGACCGCAACCGGGCCGGGACCTACGGGATCATGCTCATGCTCGCCTGCGCGATCTTCGGCATGTTCTTCTTCCTGACCCTCTTCGTGCAGATCGTGCTCGGCTTCAGTCCCGTCCAGGCCGGCCTCGCCTTCCTCCCGGTCAGCGTGATGATCGCGGTGGGCGCGGGGCTCACCTCGCAACTGCTCCCGAAGTTCGGGCCCAAACCGTTCATGGTCGGCGGCGCCCTGTCCTCGGCGGCCGGGCTCGCCTGGCTGACGCAGACGGACATCCACTCCACGTACCTGGGCAGCATCCTGGGTCCGATGCTGCTGTTCGCCCTCGGCATGGGCATGCAGTTCGTCTCGCTGACCCTGATGGCCCTGTCCAACGTCCCCGAACGGGAGTCGGGAGCCGCGTCCGGACTGCTCAACACGATGCAGCAGGTGGGCGGCTCCCTCGGCCTGTCCATCCTGGTCACGGTCTTCGGCACGGCCAGCCGCAACGAGGCCAAGGACCAGGTGGCCGGCTTCCTCGGCACGGCCACCCCCGCGCAGCGGGCGGCCTTCCAGCAGACCGGTCAGGTCCCGAAGCCGTGGAGCGACCAGATCCTCACCTCGGGCATCAGCGCGGCCTTCGTCGTGGCGGCGATGTTCACCCTGGTCGGCGCGGCCATCGCGCTGCTCGTCATCCAGGTCCGCCCCTCGGACCTGGCCCGCCTCCAGGGCAACCACACCCCGGCGGCGGACCGCACCTAGGGGTCAGGCCGTGGTGACTCCCGCGCCGGTGACGCGGGCCGCGAAGGCGTCCAGGTTGCCCGACATGCGGGCGAGGCGCTCGTCCACGGTCAGGGACTCCTCGTGGCGTCCGGCCCGCAGCTTCGGCTGCCGCTTGCCGCGCACGTACAGGGAGCAGGCGAGGTCGGCGCAGATGTAGGTGCCGACCGTGTTGCCCTCGCGGCCGCGGGCGCCGGCCAAGGGGGCGGCGAGCAGGGTGACCCCCGAGGACGCGTGCCCCGTCAGGCAGATCTGGCACAGGCTGGACTTCACCGCGCTGGTGCGGCCCACGGACGGCACGCGCAGGGAGATCCCCAGCGGCCCCGCCTCCCGCGGCAGCACGAGGTGGGCCCGCAGCGGCGCACCCGGATCCACCCACCCGAGGAAGTCCAGGTCGCCCCAGGGCAGTTCGGCGAAGTCGAGCGGCAGGCGCAGCCGCGCGGCCTCGCCCTTGGTGCAGTTCACGAAGGACGCACGGATCTGTTTCTCACTGAGTGGTTCCACGGGCAACGACCTTATGGCCCGTTCTGACCGGCCGCACCCCAATATCCGGTGCCTGAGCCTCCCGTGCCTGCGTCGATACGAGCGCGGCGCGCAGCCGAGCGGCGTCGGCCCGGCGCGCGGCGGGCGCCGTGCGTACGGTGACGATCTGCCAGGAATCTCCTCGCCCATCCGGCATGACGGCCATGACGGCTGGACGGACGGCCGGACGGACGCTACCCGTCCACGCGACGGACCCGGCAGCGCGCCGGGCCGTCCGTCCGCAGGGTGATCCCGGCCCCGACAGGGACCTCGGTGTCCAGGGCCTCGAACTCGTACGCCCGCAGGATCATCGCCAGCGCGACCACCGACTCCAGCATCGAGAAGTGCTGCCCGATGCAGGCGCGCGGGCCGCCGCCGAAGGGGAACCACGCGTAGCGCGGCCGCGCCGCCTCCGCTTCCGGGGTGAAGCGCTCGGGGTCGAAGCGCTCCGGGTCCGGCCAGTGCTCCGGGTGGCGGTGCGTCACCCAGGGCGCCACGATCACGTCCGCGCCCGCGGGGACGGTGTGCTCCCCGATCCTCGTCTCGACGACGGCCTTGCGGCCGATGACCGGCGCGGCCGGATACAGGCGCATGGCCTCCTTGAGCACCCGGGTGAGGTACGGGAGCCGGTCCAGGTCGGCGGCCTCGGGCGTACGGTCGCCCAGGACGCGGGAGATCTCCTCGCGGGCCCGGCTCTGCTCCTCGGGATGGCGTGCCAGCAGGTGCAGGGCGAAGCAGAGGGAGGTGGCGGTCGTCTCGTGCCCGGCGAGCAGGAAGATCAGCACCTGGTCGCGCAGCTCGGAGGCGTCGAACTCCTTGTCGTCCGAACTCCTGGCGGCGGCGAGCAGCGTCAGCAGGTCGTCGCCGCCGTCGCCCTCGCCGCCCTCGACGCCGTCTCCGTCGACGCCGCCGTCCTGACCGGAGGTGTCCGCGCCGGCCCCGCCCCGCCGCTCAGCGATGATCTTGTCGCACACCCCGTAGAGCTCGTCCATCGCGGCGGCCGCCCGCCGGTTGCCCGGGGTGGGCCAGTGCCGCGGGATGTTGGCGGGGGAGTAGCCGCGGCGCAGCACGTAGTCCGTGATGACCGGAAAGCATCGGGCCACGACGTCGGCGGTGGCCTCGACGTCAGTGCCGAAGAGGATCCGGGCCACGGCGCGCAGGGCGAGGTGCGTCATCTCGTCGGAGACGTCGACGACGCCGTCCAGGGCCTCCTCCCACGCGGTGATGACCGCTGCGGTCTCGGCGGCGACGGCCCCGGCGTAGCCGTCCACCCGGCGCCGGGTGAACAACGGCTGCACCAGCCGGCGCTGGCGCAGGTAGTCCTCGTCCTGGCTGGTCAGCAGCCCGTTGCCGAAGGAGTCCCGGACCTCCTGGTAGAAGGCGTTGTCCTTGCGGAAGTTGGCCGAGTCGGAGGCGAGCACCTGCTGGGCGCCCTCGGGCGAGAAGACGCAGTACAGCTCGGCCCGCATCCCGGGCGGGCCGGCCGTGACCCGTACGACGTCGCCGTGCCGGTGCTGTGCCCGCAGATAGGTGCCGAGGGAGTCCGACTTCAGGTCGAAGAGCGACCCGAGCAGCGGAACCCCGACGAGTTCGGGAACCTCCGCCCCCGCGCCGGCCCCTGCGTCCGCACCACCCGCCATGCCCGCTCCCTCGTTCCGCTCCCACGCCCCGTACCGGAGGCCCGATTCTGCCGGTCCCGCGGCACGTACCACCAGGAGTCCCGCCCCATCCGGCCGAATACCGACGAGCCCCGGGACCTCGGACGGTCCAGGATCTGATCAAGAAACCGCGCGTGACACGACATCACCTACCCTGGCCCAAAGCCGGCCAAGATCAGGAGTTCCCGATGTCCGTCGTCGTCACCGCCGTGGTCCACCCGAAGCCCGGGCTGCTGGAGGAGGCGCTGGCCACGTACGCCCGCCACATCGACGCCGTCCACGCCGAGCCCGGCTGCGAGCTCTACGCGCTGCACACCGACGGGACCTCGATCGTGATCATCGAGAAGTGGGCCGGCCAGGCGGAGCTCGACGCGCACGCGAGCGGCGAGGTGATGGCGAGGCTCGGACCCGAGCTGAACGCCCTGCGCGGCCAGCCCGCCGACGTCACGATCCTCCAGCCCCACCCGGCAGGAGCCGCCGCGCAGGGCGCGCTGTGACCGAAGGCCGCTGACCAGGCCACCAACGCGGCGACCGCCCCTGGCCGGAGGATCGACATCGGCCCTCGGTCAGGGACGCCAGCGCTTCTGCCCCGGGCCTTTGCAGGTGTAGAGCTTGCCGTTCGTCTTGCCGATCCCGGTCGCTCCAGCCGTCGGGCAGTAGGCGCCCGGGGTAACGGTGCCGGCGCTCCCGCCGCCCGTACTCGATCCGCCGGACGAGCTGTCGTCGTCGTCCGTGGGCGTGGGTTCGGCCGCGGGCGGGGGCGTGGACTTCGGGTGGAGGCGGGTGTCCTTCTCGGCCGGACACCGTGTGCCGGGCGCGACGAGGTGCACGCTCGTGTTCGCGGAATCCGGAACGAGCACCGTGCCCGCCCCGGGGCTCTGGAAGCAGGCGATCCAGTCCGTGTAGGCGGCGGGGAGCTCCACGTCGTTGTACGCGCTGAGTGCGGTGAGTTCCTTGTCGATCAGGTCCTCCACGGCCTTCTCCGCCTCCCCGAAGGGCTTGCCCACGACGGCGGGCATCTGCGGTTCCGGGCTCTTCGCCGGCGTGGGCGCCGTCGAGGCGGCGGCCGGAGGCGTGGCCGTGGCGGCGACCGGCTGGGTGGCGGCGGGCTGCGGCTTGGCATCGGCGGCGGTCTTCTTCGGCGGATCGCCCAGGAACGGGGTCAGGAACCAGAGCCCCGCCAGCACCGTTGCGACGACCTTCTTCACCTGGCTCCACGGACTGAGCCAGGCGAGGGCTATGCCGACGGGCGGTATGACGACCAGCAGGGAAATGATCAGCGCCGGGTGCTGCCACCAGCGCCGTACGGGCACGGGCGCGGGCGCTTGCGGGTAGGGGTGTGACGACGGGTAGGCCACCTGGAGTCCTTCTGACGGTACGTGAGGGGCCTGGCGAGCGTATAGAAGATTGAAACTTTTACCGGTTGGTACGGGCGAAGAGCCGAGGAGGACCGCCCGGTTCTACTCCGATGCGGGGGTGGTGGCGCCGACCACCCGAAGTCCCGCCGGCTACCGGCTCTACGACCTCGACGCACTGCTTCGTCTGGAACTCCTGCGCACCCTGCGCGAGCTCGGCATGGACCTGGGCACGATCCAACGGGTGCTGGACCGCGAGCTCGCGGTGGCGGACGTCGCCGCGGCGCATGCCGACGCCACGGACGTCCAGATCCGGGTGCTGAGACGGCGCCGGAGCGTCTGCGAGCCGTGGCCAGAGGCGGGTCCAGCCCTGAGGAGATCAAGCTCATGCACAGGCTCACACAGTTGTCCGGCGAGGAACGCCGACGGTTGACCGACGATCTCATCGACGGCACCTTCGGTACGGAGGACGCCGACCCGGCCGCGGCGGCCATGGTCCGCGCGGCCACTCCCGACCTCCCCGACGATCCGTCCGGCGAGCAGCTCGCCGCGTGGGTGGAACTCGCCGAGCTGGTCGGCGACGAGCACTTCCGGGCCCGGATGCGCCGCACGGCCGCGCGGCAGGCCGCAGGGCGCACGCTCGACATCGAGAGCGCGGCCGGCGACGAACTGATGGACTTCACCCGTCAGAAGGTGACCGAGGCCATGGAGTCGGGCATCGACCCGCTGAGCGACAGGGGCGGGCCCGTCATCGACGAGCTGGTGCACCGCTTCGCCGAGGCGTTCGCACGCACCCCTGACAGGGACTTCCGGGACTGGATGGCCAGCGGTTCGAGGAAGCCCACGATCCCCGGGTGGACCGGTACTGGCGGCTGGTGTGGATCGTCAACGGCTGGCAGGTCGTACCGAACCTGATCCCGGTGTACCCCTGGCTCATCCAGGCCCTGCGGAACGGCCGGCCTTGAACGAGCGCGCCCACTCCCACGCCGTGTGCGCGACGAGAGCCACGGCAGCGAGGACGGCGATCACGCGAATCGTGCTCCAGGTGACCTCGACGAACTGTCCCGCGGAGTCCGCTTCCGCCTTCAGGCGGGCGGAGGTCTCGACATAGGCGATGAGCGGAACGAGGAGACGGAACAGAAGCCCGCCCATTCCGGGGATCCGCGCCAGATTCCCGAAGAGTCCCATCGGGGCTCCGAAAAGAACGGCGCCAAGTCCCCAGATCAGAATGCCTGAAGACACGCCTTCGCTGCTCATTCCGTCGGATGTCATTCCGATCGGTGCGACGGGGCTCAGATATTTGAGCAGGTAGTAGACGGCCACGCCGATGGCCAACGCCGACGCGGCCAGCCAGGCCGACTCCATCTTCGACGGCCGGGTGTATCCGATCAGGAAGGCGACGCACGCCCACGACCATCCCGCGGAGAACACGAGGTTCACGACGTGAAAGACCGGGCCGTCAAATGCGCCCGCGAGCGCACCAAGCGTGCCGATCACTACGCCTGCTCCGAGAGCTGACAGTACGGACATGGTGCGAGTGCGCGGTAAATCCACTCTACGTTTCCTGTCTGCGGGGCGGGGTCTGGCCCCTCAGGAGACCATTCACCCGCCCGGGTCCGCTACGTGGAGTTCCGTGGATATGGGGAACCTCACCGCAGTGGAGGCCCGTCGTGTCGTGCGGTCAGGCGTTGATGTAGCCGGTGAGCAGCTGCTGGTTGGTGCTGAAGACTGGGGTGTCGGCCTCGAACCACCTGGTGTGGACGGGGCCGTCGGTGATGATGTCGCCCTCGACCGCGCGGCCCCGGGGGCCGTCCGCGGTGCGGCGCAGGTCGGACGTGAGGCCGGTGAGCTTGATGATCAGGCGGACCTTTCCGGCGGCGCAGAACAGAGCGTAGTCGCAGGCTTCGACCTTCTTGGGGTCGAGGGGCCAGATGCCGCGGCCGTTGTCGTAGATGTGCTGGGGAGTCTGGCCTTCTTCCCAGCCGATGGAGGTGCGGCCCAGTCCGTCGTGGGGCCGGTCCTCGGCCGCCAGCTCCCTGACTCCGTTGCCGAGCTTGATGACGAGGTAGGTGTCCATGGGCGTGGTCCTTTTCCGGTGGTGTCAGTGGGGGTTGGGCCGGCCGCGACGGCCACTGCCGGTATCCGGCTGGGGCTCGGGGTGGGTGTCGGGCTGGGGTCCGGGGCGCCGCAGCAGTTAGGGCCCGGGGTCTTCGGTGGGCTCATGTGGTCCTCGTTCAGCGGGTGCTGTGGCTGCCGGTGCGGGACGTGGGTGCTTCGGCGGGTCCGTCGCAGGCGTTGCCGATGGCGCCGAGGATGAGGACGATGACGACGAGGCAACCGCATCCGAGGGCCTTGGCGTTCTCTTCCTGCCGCTTGGCCTCTTTCCGGGCCTGCTTGACGGCGGCGTACCCGACGAGCCCCAGCGCGGCGGCGCCTACGATCGCCTCGCCGACGGTCAGACCGTCGGGGGTGTCGGACGGCTCGATGCCGTCGCCGGGTTCGGGGTTCTTGGCGAGGTCGCCGGTCATGTTGAACGGGTCGTCAGATGTCACGGCCGGGACAGTAGCTTCCGCAGGTCAAAGACGGCAGGGGCGTCCCAGGAGTCGGACGCCACCGCGTATTCCGGGCGGGACCACAGGAGACCTCGTGTCGGCTGTGACCCCGCACTTTTATGGACAACGGTGCAGGAAACGACTGAGGCCCCGGCAACCCCTTTGAAGGGGTTCCGGGGCCTCATCATGGCCGCATTGGGGGGTGGCGCCCCCAACACCTGCTTCGCGGCCTTGTGTTCGGCTTCCTAGATGTCGCGGAAGATTTCGATCTGGGCGCCTACCGAGTTGAGGCGCTCGGCGAGTTCCTCGTAGCCGCGGTTGATCACGTACACGTTGCGCAGGACCGAGGTGCCCTCCGCGGCCATCATCGCGAGGAGGACGACCACCGCCGGGCGGAGGGCCGGCGGGCACATCATTTCCGCGGCGCGCCAGCGGGTGGGGCCCTCCACCAGGACGCGGTGGGGATCCAGGAGTTGGAGGCGCCCGCCGAGGCGGTTGAGGTCGGTCAGGTAGATGGCGCGGTTGTCGTACACCCAGTCGTGGATCAGGGTCTGGCCCTGCGCGACGGCGGCGATGGCCGCGAAGAACGGGACGTTGTCGATGTTCAGCCCGGGGAACGGCATCGGGTGGATCTTGTCGATCGGGGCTTCGAGCTTGGACGGGCGGACGGTGAGGTCCACCAGGCGGGTGCGGCCGTTGTCCGCGACGTACTCCGCCGAGCGGTCGTGGTCGAGGCCCATCTCCTCCAGTACCGCGAGCTCGATCTCCATGAACTCGATCGGCACCCGGCGGATCGTCAGCTCCGACTCCGTGACGACCGCCGCGGCGAGCAGGCTCATCGCCTCGACCGGGTCCTCGGAGGGGGAGTAGTCCACGTCCACGTCGATGTTCGGGACGCCGTGGACGGTGAGGGTGGTGGTGCCGACGCCCTCGACCTTGACGCCCAGCGCCTCCAGGAAGAAGCAGAGGTCCTGGACCATGTAGTTGGACGAGGCGTTGCGGATGACGGTGACGCCGTCGTGCCGGGCGGCGGCCAGCAGCGCGTTCTCGGTGACCGTGTCCCCGCGCTCGGTCAGGACGATCGGGCGGTCGGGGGAGACCCCGGCCTCGACCTTCGCGTGGTAGATGCCCTCGGTCGCGGTGATGTCCAGGCCGAAGCGGCGCAGGGCGATCATGTGCGGCTCGATGGTGCGGGTGCCGAGGTCGCAGCCGCCGGCGTACGGGAGGCGGAAGCTGTCCATCCGGTGCAGCAGCGGGCCCAGGAACATGATGATGCTCCGGGTCCGGCGCGCCGCGTCCGCGTCCATGGCCTCCAGGTCGAGGCGGGCCGGCGGGATCAGCTCCAGGTCCACGCCGTCGTTGATCCAGCGGGTGCGGACGCCGATGGAGTTGAGCACCTCCAGGAGGCGGTAGACCTCCTCGATGCGGGCCACCCGCCTCAGCACCGTACGGCCCTTGTTGAGGAGCGAGCCGCAGAGCAGGGCGACGCACGCGTTCTTGCTCGTCTTGACGTCGATGGCGCCCGACAGCCGGCGGCCGCCGACCACTCGCAGGTGCATCGGGCCGGCGTAGCCCAGGGAGACGATCTCGCTGTCGAGCGCTTCGCCGATGCGGGCGATCATCTCAAGGCTGATGTTCTGGTTGCCGCGCTCGATCCGGTTCACGGCACTCTGGCTGGTGCCGAGTGCTTCGGCGAGCTGACTCTGTGTCCAGCCCCGGTGTTGACGGGCGTCACGGATGAGCTTGCCGATGCGTACGAGGTAGTCGTCTGCCATGAGGGGCACGTTATCTCAGATATGAGATGACTCCCGCGCCGGGTATGCCAGATGGGTGTGTCGGATGGGCGATTTGGGTGTTATTGACCGTCAGATCCCATAGTCGCTCCGCATGCGCGTGATGCCTCGACGGTCCGGCCGGGCAGACGGGTGAGTGAGTGGTCATCGTCATCGTCATCGTCGCCGTCGCCGTCGCCGTCGCCGTCGCCGTCGCAGTGGCCGCCGCTGCCGCTCCCGTGAGGGAGGGGTGGGGTCACCGGCTCGTTCCGGTCACGTCGAGGGGCTGCCCCCGGCGGCCCGCCCGCCGGGGCCCGGGGCGCCGCCGCGGCAGCCCGAAGCGCCCCGTCCGCACCCCGCCCGCGGCGGGGTCGGCGGCAGGTCGGGACCGGGTCGCGGGTGCGCGCCTCGTCCCCGGACCCGGACATGTACTAGAGTTATCTCGACATCGAGATATCTGCCGAAGGCGTACCGCAGCCGCCCCCGCTGGTAAGGGTTACCTAACTTAGCCCTACCTTAGCGGATTGGCCAAGGGGCGTGGCGGCAGGATGCGGTTATACGCGCGAATTCATGCATGAAGGAGACTGTCGTGTCGGCGAACAGCTTCGACGCCCGCAGCACGCTGCAGGTGGGCGACGAGTCGTACGAGATCTTCAAGCTGGACAAGGTCGAGGGCTCCGCCCGCCTTCCCTACAGCCTGAAGGTCCTGCTGGAGAACCTGCTCCGTACCGAGGACGGCGCGAACATCACCGCCGACCACATCCGGTCGCTCGGGAACTGGGACTCGCAGGCCCAGCCCAGCGAGGAGATCCAGTTCACGCCGGCTCGCGTGATCATGCAGGACTTCACCGGCGTCCCCTGCGTGGTGGACCTCGCCACCATGCGTGAGGCCGTGAAGGCCCTCGGCGGCGACCCGGCGAAGATCAACCCGCTCTCGCCCGCCGAGATGGTCATCGACCACTCCGTCATCGCCGACAAGTTCGGCACCAAGGACGCGTTCGCGCAGAACGTCGAGCTGGAGTACGGCCGCAACAAGGAGCGCTACCAGTTCCTGCGCTGGGGCCAGACCGCCTTCGACGACTTCAAGGTCGTCCCCCCGGGCACCGGCATCGTCCACCAGGTCAACATCGAGCACCTGGCCCGCACCGTCATGGTCCGTAACGGCCAGGCGTACCCCGACACCCTCGTCGGCACCGACTCGCACACCACCATGGTCAACGGCCTGGGCGTGCTGGGCTGGGGCGTCGGCGGCATCGAGGCCGAGGCCGCGATGCTCGGCCAGCCGGTCTCCATGCTGATCCCGCGCGTCGTGGGCTTCAAGCTGACCGGCGAGCTGCCCACCGGCACCACCGCCACCGACCTGGTGCTCACCATCACCGAGATGCTGCGCAAGCACGGCGTCGTCGGCAAGTTCGTCGAGTTCTACGGTGAGGGCGTCGCCGCCACCTCCCTCGCGAACCGCGCCACCATCGGCAACATGTCGCCGGAGTTCGGCTCCACCGCCGCGATCTTCCCGATCGACGGCGAGACCCTGAAGTACCTGCGCCTGACCGGCCGCGACGCCCAGCAGGTCGCGCTCGTCGAGGCGTACGCCAAGGAGCAGGGCCTGTGGCTGGACCCGGCCGCCGAGCCCGACTTCTCCGAGAAGCTGGAGCTCGACCTCTCCACGGTCGTCCCCTCCATCGCCGGCCCGAAGCGCCCGCAGGACCGCATCGTCCTCGCCAACGCCGCGCAGCAGTTCGCGCAGGACGTGCGCAACTACGTCGAGGACGACGACGAGGCGGGCAAGGAGTCCTTCCCGGCCTCCGACGCCCCGGCCGCCACCAACGGCGTGCCGACCCGCCCGACCCTGGTCACCCTGGCCGACGGCTCCTCCTTCGAGATCGACCACGGCGCCGTCACCGTCGCCGCGATCACCTCCTGCACCAACACCTCGAACCCCTACGTCATGGTCGCCGCGGCGCTCGTGGCCAAGAAGGCGGTCGAGAAGGGCCTGTCCCGCAAGCCGTGGGTCAAGACCACCCTGGCCCCGGGCTCGAAGGTCGTCACCGACTACTTCGACAAGGCCGGCCTGACCCCGTACCTCGACAAGATGGGCTTCAACCTCGTCGGGTACGGCTGCACCACCTGCATCGGCAACTCCGGTCCGCTGGACGAGGAGATCTCGAAGGCGATCAACGAGCACGACCTCGCGGTCACCTCGGTGCTCTCCGGCAACCGCAACTTCGAGGGCCGGATCAACCCCGACGTCAAGATGAACTACCTGGCCTCCCCGCCGCTGGTCGTCGCGTACGCCATCGCGGGCTCCATGAAGGTGGACATCACCAAGGACGCCATCGGCACCGACACCGAGGGCAAGCCGGTCTTCCTCGCGGACATCTGGCCCTCCGAGGCCGAGGTCAACGACGTCGTGGCGAACGCCATCGGCGAGGACATGTTCAGCAAGTCCTACCAGGACGTCTTCGCGGGCGACGCCCAGTGGCAGGCGCTGTCCATCCCCACCGGCAACACCTTCGAGTGGGACCCGCAGTCCACCTACGTCCGCAAGCCCCCTTACTTCGAGGGCATGACGATGGAGACCACCCCGGTCTCCGACATCGCCGGCGCCCGCGTGCTGGCGAAGCTGGGCGACTCGGTCACCACCGACCACATCTCCCCGGCCGGTGCGATCAAGGCCGACACCCCGGCCGGCAAGTACCTCACCGAGCACGGCGTCGAGCGCCGCGACTTCAACTCGTACGGTTCCCGCCGCGGCAACCACGAGGTCATGATCCGCGGTACCTTCGCCAACATCCGCCTGCGCAACCAGATCGCGCCGGGCACCGAGGGCGGCTTCACCCGCGACTTCACCGTCGACGGCGCGCCGGTCGCGTTCATCTACGACGCCTCGCAGAACTACCAGGCCGCCGGCATCCCGCTGGTCATCCTGGCGGGCAAGGAGTACGGCTCCGGCTCCTCCCGCGACTGGGCCGCCAAGGGCACCGCGCTGCTCGGCGTCAAGGCCGTCATCGCCGAGTCCTACGAGCGCATCCACCGCTCCAACCTGATCGGCATGGGCGTCCTGCCCCTGCAGTTCCCGGAGGGCGCCACCGCCGCCTCCCTGGGCCTCACCGGCGAGGAGACCTTCGCCTTCACCGGTGTGGAGGAGCTGAACAACGGCACCACCCCGCGCACCGTCAAGGTCACCACCGACACCGGCGTGGAGTTCGACGCGGTCGTCCGCATCGACACGCCGGGTGAGGCGGACTACTACCGCAACGGCGGCATCATGCAGTACGTGCTCCGGAACCTCATCCGAGGCTGAGCACCGTAGCGGCACCAAAGGGCCGTATCCCCGTTAAGGGGGTACGGCCCTTCCGCCTTTTCCGGCCGGGGCCAGGTTTCGGGGAGGTCTCAACTCGGAAAAGCTGACAGGTAACCGTGTGCATGATCTTGCTCACACGAGCGGAAGTGGACTATACCTGTGCCCGTCCGGATCGCTGCGGCACTGAGCGGCACCGGACCGGGGGATGGCGGGGACCTGCGGTGATGTCCGCATGCGCGGTGCCGTCGTGATTTCCGGCCTCCTTCACACTTCTGACGAAGGCGAGGACATGAGCATGGGATCCACTGGTGAGGGCCTCGGCCGCCGTGACCTGATCAAGCGCTCCGCAGCGCTGGGACTGATCTCGGTGCCCACGATGAGCTTCCTGTCCGCCTGCGCCTCCGGCGGTGAGGGCACGACGAAGGGGCCGGACAAGGCGGCGGTGACCAAGGAGAACCCCTTCGGCGTCGCCAAGGGCGGCAAGCTCGACGTCGTCGTCTTCAAGGGCGGGTTCGGTGACGACTACGCGAAGGCCTGGGAGGCCGCCTTCGACAAGAAGTGGGGCACCACCAGCTCCCACCTCGGCACCCAGGAGATCACCGGCAAGCTCCAGACGCGCTTCAACGGCGGGAACCCGCCGGACGTCGTCGACGACTCCGGCGCCCAGAAGATCAAGCTCGACGTGCTCTTCAAGAGCAACCAGCTCGCCGACCTCACCCCGGTGCTCGACGCGCCCTCGCTCGACGACCCGAGCAAGAAGGTCCGCGACCTGCTGATCGCCGGCACCATCGAACAGGGCACGCAGGGCGGCAAGTTCGTCTCCCTGAACTACGTCTACACCGTCTTCGGCTTCTGGTACTCCGGCAAGCTCTTCAAGGACAAGGGCTGGACGCCGCCCAAGACCTGGGACGAGTTCCTCGCGGTCTGCGCGAAGGCCAAGGAGGCCGGCATCGGCGGACTCGCCCACCAGGGCAAGTTCCCGTACTACATCAACGTCGTCATCATGGACCTGATCGCCAAGAAGGGCGGTCTGGACGCCATGAAGGCGATCGACAACCTGGAGCCGAACGCCTTCGAGGGCAGCGCGGCCGCCCTCGCCGCCGTCGAGGCGGTCTACGAGGTGGTCGAGAAGGACCTGCTGCTCCCGGGCACCAACGGCCTCACCCACACCGAGTCCCAGACCGCGTGGAACCAGTACAAGGCGGCCTTCATCCCCTCCGGCTCCTGGCTGGAGAACGAGCAGCTCAAGCAGACGCCCGACGACTTCGACATGCAGTTCCTGCCGGTCCCGCTGCTGGCCGACAGCAAGCTGCCCTTCGAGGCCATCCGGGCCGGCGCCGGCGAGCCCTTCATCGTTCCGGAGAAGGCGGCCAACAAGGCCGGCGGTCTGGAGTTCATCCGTTCGATGCTCTCCCGCGAGTGGTCGACGATCTTCGCCCAGCAGGCCAACTCGCTCACCGTGGTCAAGGACGGCGTGGACCCGGGCGTCAAGCTGCGGCCGGGCACCCAGTCCGCGGTGACCGCCCTCAAGGCGGCGGGGACGAACACCTTCAACTACCTTTACCCCGACTGGTACAGCGAGATGGACACGGCCATCCAGGACGCGTCCAATGAGCTGATGGCCAAGCGGATTCAGCCGAAGGAGTGGATCAAGCGGGCTCAGGCTGCGGTAAACAAGGCGGCGCAGGACCCGAACGCCAAGAACAACCGTCGCAGCTGATCGCACGCCCCACCGGTCACCGGCACACCAGGGACGGACACCATGAGCCAAGTAGCCCAGGGCAGAGGACGGAGCGGCTTCATCGCCGGCTTCCTCCTCGCACCCCTCGCGCTGTACCTGACCTTCGTCATCTGGCCGTACGTACAGACGTTCGGCTACTCCTTCACCAACTGGACGGGCCAGTCGCCGACCTTCGACTTCGTCGGGGTGGACAACTACACGGCCCTGGCGAAGGACGAGGTCTTCCGCAGCGCCCTGTGGCACAACCTGCTGCTCCTGGTGTTCGTCCCGGTGGTCACCATCCTGCTCGCCCTCTTCTTCGCCTTCATGGTGAACGCGGGCGGGCGGGGCGGGGCCGGCGGGGTGCAGGGCGTGCGGGGATCGGGCTTCTACAAGATCGTCTACTTCTTCCCGCAGGTGCTCTCCCTCGCCATCCTCGCGGTGCTCTTCGGGGCCGTGTACCGCACCGACGAGGGCGGCCTGCTCAACGGCGTCCTCATCAAGCTCGGCCTGGTCGACCGGCTGCACCCCATCGAATGGCTCAACGAGCCGAGGCTCGTCCTCTGGTGCCTGCTCCTCGTGGTCGTCTGGCACGGGGTCGGCTTCTACCTCGTACTCTTCTCGGCCGCCATGCAGTCCGTCCCCAAGGACATCTACGAGGCCGCCCTGCTCGACGGGGCCGGGCGCGCCCAGACCTTCTTCAAGGTCACGCTGCCCCTGCTGTGGGACTCCGTACAGACCTCCGCGGTCTACCTGGGCATCGCCGCGATGGACATGTTCGTCCTCGTGTCGACCATGACCTCGGGCCAGTTCGGCGGCGGCCCCGACCACCACAGCGAGGTCATGGCCACGGTGCTGATGAGGAACTTCCTCTACTTCGGCAAGAGCGGCTACGCCTGCGCCATGGGCGTGGTCATGCTCGTCCTCACCATGATCCTTTCCGTCATCACGCTGCGCGCCACCCGCCGCGAGCGCATCGAGTTCTGAGCGGGAGACCCTCATGACCACAGTGATCAAGGCTCCGGGCGAAAAGGCAGCGGAGCGGTCCGGGGGAGCCGGCCCGAGCGGGGAACGGGGCGCGAAGGGCTCCGAGGGCATGGTCCTCAACGTCTTCTCCCACGGCTTCCTCGCCGTCTGGGCCATACTGATCGTCCTGCCCCTGATCTGGCTGGCGCTCGGCTCCTTCAAGACCGACGCGCAGATCGGCGGCTCGGCCCTCAGCTGGCCCTCCAACTGGAACGTCGACGCCTTCGGCCGGGCCTGGGACAAGGGCATCGGCGACTACTTCGCCAACACGCTGATCGTGATGGTGTTCTCGGTCCCGCTGACGATGCTGCTCGGCTCGATGGCGGCGTACGTCCTGGCCCGCTACCCCTTCCCGGGGAACCGCTTCATCTACTACTTCTTCGTCAGCGGGGCGATGTTCCCCGTCTTCCTCGCGCTGGTCCCGCTGTTCTTCATGGTCAAGCGCTTCGACATGCTGAACACGTACCAGGGTCTGATCCTCGTGTACGTCGCCTACTCGATGCCGTTCACCGTCTTCTTCATGCACTCGTTCTTCCGCACGCTGCCGACGGCGGTGCACGAGGCGGCGGTGATCGACGGGGCCTCCGACACCCGGATCTTCTTCCAGGTGATGGTGCCGATGGCCAAGCCCGGCCTGATCAGCGTCGGGATATTCAACATCCTGGGCCAGTGGAACCAGTACATCCTGCCCTCCGTGCTGATGCAGCCCCAGACGGGATCGGACCCCGAGCGCTACCTGCTCACCCAGGGCCTGATCCAGCTCCAGCAACAGCAGGGGTACGAGACCGACCTGCCGGTGCTGTTCGCCGGCGTGACGATCGCGATGATCCCGATGCTGGTGGTCTACCTCTCCTTCCAGCGCCAGATCCAGGCCGGCCTGACCTCCGCCACCCTGAAGTAGGTCACGCGGGGACCACCGACCAGCCGACCGCCGAGACCGAGGGGTCGAGCGAGAGGTTGCTGACCGCCTCCTCCAGCGCCCGGGCCCCCTCGCCCTCGGCGGTCAGCAGCGCGGACACGGTCACCTTGCCGGGGTCAGGCCCGTCCGCACTGCGGATCTCCCGGAGCTGGTACCCCGGCCGGGCGAGCGCGTCGGCCAGCCGGTGCCGGATGTGGGCCTCTTCCGTCTCCAGGCACACCGCCTCGAAGTGGTAGTCGGTGGCCACCTCGGCCCCGCCGCGCGGCTCGCGGTCCAGGCGCCGGCCCAGCGGGCGCAGCAGGAGGTTCGCCCCCACCACGCCCACCGTGCCGAAGGCGGCCAGGACGAACATCCCGGCGCCCGCCAGGCAGCCCACGGCCGCCGAGCACCACAGGGTGGCGGCCGTGTTCAGGCCCCGAACGCTCAGGCCGTCGCGCATGATCACGCCGGCGCCGAGGAAGCCGATCCCGGACACGATCTGGGCCGCCACCCGTGAGCCGTCGTACTGGACCTCGGAGACCTCGCCGATGAACCCGTACTGCGACAGCAGGACGAACAGCGCGGCGCCGCCGGCCACGAGGGCGTTGGTCCGCAGCCCCGCCATCCGGGCCCGCCACTGCCGCTCCACTCCGATCGCGGCCCCGAACCCGAGCGCCGCGGCCATGTGCCCAGCCATGATCCACTCGCTGGTCATCGGCTCGTCCCCCTCTCAGAGCCAGGTGTTGAACCTGCGGATGTACCAGGTCTTCACGAGCTGGGTGAGCGTGCAGTACGCGAGCAGTACGCCGATCAGCCACGGGAAGTAGCTCGCCGGCAGGGCCACGAAGCCGAGCGTGGGGGCCAGCGGGGAGAAGGGCAGCCAGAGCCCGGTCAGCACCGCGAGGACCGTCGTCACCATCACCGGCCAGGAGGCGCGGGACTGGATGAAGGGGATCTTCCGGGTACGGATCATGTGGACGATCAGGGTCTGCGAGAGCAGGCCCTCGATGAACCAGCCGGACTGGAAGAGGGACTGGCTCGCCTCGTTGTCGGCCCCGAAGACGTGCCACATGATCAGGAACATCGAGATGTCGAAGACCGAGCTGACCGGGCCGATGGTGATCATGAACCGGCCGATGCCCTTGGCGTCCCAGTTCCGGGGCTTGCGCAGGTACTCCTCGTCCATCCGGTCCCACGGGGTCGCCAGCTGCGAGATGTCGTAGACCAGGTTCTGGACCAGCAGCATGATCGCGAGCATCGGCTGGAAGGGGATGAAGGCGCTGGCCACCAGCACCGAGAAGACATTGCCGAAGTTCGACGACGCCGTCATCTTGATGTACTTGATCGTGTTGCCGAAGGTGGTGCGGCCCTGGACGACGCCCTGCTCCAGGACGGTCAGGTCCTTCTCCAGCAGGATGATGTCCGCCGACTCCTTGGCGATGTCGACGGCGGTGTCCACCGAGATGCCGACATCGGCGTCGCGCAGCGCGGCGGCGTCGTTGATGCCGTCGCCGAGGAAGCCGACCGTGTGGCCGTCGGCCTGCAGCGCCCGGACGATCCGGGCCTTCTGGACCGGGTTCACCTTGGCGAAGACCGTCGTACGGGCGGCCAGCGCGCGCAGTTCCGCCTCGTCGAGGCCGTCGATCTCGCTGCCGAGCACCACGTGCCCGACCTCGATGCCGACGTCGGCGCAGACCCGGGCGGCGACGAGGTCGTTGTCGCCGGTGACCACCTTGACGCAGACGCCCTTGTCGGCCAGGCCCTGCAGGGCGCGCCCGGCGTCGGCCTTCGGCGGGTCGAGGAACGCGAGGAAGCCGACCAGGGTCAGCCGGTCCTCGTCGGCGACGGTGTACGTGTCGCGCGGAGTGCCGATGGTGCGGGTGGCGACGGCGAGGACGCGCAGGCCCCGGCGGTTGTTGTCCTCGGCGATCCGGGTGACGTGCCACCGCAGCTGCTCGGTCAGCTCGACCTCCGCGCCGCGGTCGGTCATGTGCGTGCAGAGGTCGAGGACCTCCTCGACGGCACCCTTGGTGATCATGACGTGCTCGGCGCGGCCGGAGTCGCCCACCATGCTGTTCCGGTTGAGGATCACCGACATCCGGCGCCGGGCGAAGTCGAAGGGGATCTCGTCGACCATCGAGAACCGTGCGTCGACGACAACCTCCTCGGCCTCGTTGACGCGGTCGATGACCGCCTGGTCCATGAGGTTGCGCAGGCCCGTCTGGAAGTGCGCGTTGAGGTAGCCGTACTCCAGGACCTCGTTGTCCTCGTTGCCGTGCACGTCCAGGTAGCGGTCCAGGACGATCCGGTCCTCGGTGAGGGTGCCGGTCTTGTCCGTGCAGAGCACGTCCATCGCGCCCAGGTTCTGGATCGCGTTGAGCCGCTTGACGACCACCTTGCGCTTGGACATGGCGACCGCGCCGCGGGCCAGGTTGGCGGAGACGACCATCGGCAGCATCTCGGGGGTCAGGCCGACGGCGACGGCGATGCCGAAGAGGAAGGCCTCGTCCCAGTCGCCCTTGGTGAAGCCGTTGATCATGAAGACGACAGGGACCATCACCAGCATGAAGCGGATCAGCAGGAAGCTGACCTTGCGCACGCCGGTGTCGAAGTTGGTCTGCGGGCGCTCGCCCACCAGTGAGCCGGCCATCGAGCCGAAGTAGGTGTCGGCGCCGGTGGCGACGACGACGCCGGTAGCGGTGCCGGAGGTGACCGAGGTCCCCATCAGCACCAGGTTGTCGGCCTCGACCGGGTCGGTGGCCGGCTGCCGGCCGAGGTCCTCGCCGCGGGTGCCCGTGTCGGCCTTGGCGACGGGCAGGGACTCGCCGGAGAGGGCGGCCTGGCTGACCATCAGGTCCTTCGAGCTGATCAGCCGCAGGTCGGCCGGGGCCAGGTCGCCGGCGGCCAGCTTGACCACGTCGCCCGGGACCACCCGGTCCATGGGCACCTCGAAGGTGGTGGGACCGGAGCCGCTGCCGGCCCGGCGCTGCACCGCGCAGGTGGTGGTGACGAGCTGCTTCAGCGCGTCGGCGGCGCGGCCCGAGCGGTACTCCTGCCAGAAGCGCAGCAGCCCGCTGATCCCCACCATCGCGGAGAGGATGACGACACCCGGGTCCGCGGGGTCCTGCCAGTACATGACCGCGGCCAGGAAGACCAGGACGGCGATGAAGGGGTTCCAGAAGGCCTTCGCCAGCTGGACGTACCAGCGCGGGGCGCGCTCCTGGGCGACGACGTTGGGGCCGTGGCGCTCCAGGCGCAGCGCGGCCTCGGCGTGGGTGAGGCCGTTGCGCGAGGCGTCCACGGACTGCAGGACCCGGACGACGGGGCGGGCGCTCGTCTCGGCGAGGCGCTCGCCGACGAGCCGGGTGCGGGACTCCAGCTCGGCGCTCTTGCGCTCGCGGCGGGACCGGCCCGGCGGTGCGAGCTTGGCCGGGGTACGGGGGGTGAGCATGGTCATGACGAATACCTCCCTCCACGGCGCCCGGGCAGCGCGAAGCCGCACGGTCACGTGGAGTGATCATGGGTCGGCGCGGAGCGGCCGGGAGGGCCGCGGGGCGCGCCGGTGGGCATGGTGGGAGTGGTCCCGGACGCGCCTTCGCCATGGCTGGGGGAGGAGCCCGGGAGCAGCGTGCCCGACGGAGCTGCCGGGGCACGCGGAAGGAAGAGAATGGAAAGAAACGCGACCACGCACGGGACAGCGGCGAACCGCGGCCGTGCGCACTCGGTAGGAGTCAGCTGATCAACAGGTCAGCCGATGGGAGCGCGGCAAGGACTTCGATCGGGACTCATCCCGAACACCTCCTCGCGTAGCGCTGTCATGACGGGCGCCCGATCCGGCCGGAAAGGCCGCAGAGGACCGGCGCCTCAGCGACCGTAGCACGATCTAGGGGGCCGGTTCTCTCCCCCTTTCGGTCAGTACGGCCGTTTCGTGCCGTGTCAGCCTCTTGACGTGTGGAAGCGCAAAGGCTCGACTTAAGGTTCACAAGTTGGAGAGACGCCGGGGTCTCGGAGCGTGAAACCGCGATGTGTCCCGGCCGGGGGGCGACGGCTTGCCGTCGCTTATGGGCAGGAGTGGATGAGTCGTGCAGACTCCCGGATCGCAGTCCTCGCTGCATCGCGCGAATCTCGAACGGGTCGTGCGGGCGGTTCGGCTCGCGGGATCGCTGACCCAGGCGGAGATCGCCCGCACCACCGGACTGTCGGCGGCCACGGTCTCCAACATCGTCCGGGAACTGAAGGACGGCGGGACCGTCGAGGTCACCGACACCTCGGCGGGGGGCCGGCGCGCGCGCAGCGTCTCGCTCAGCGGTGACGCGGGGATCGTCATCGGCGTCGACTTCGGCCACACCCACCTGCGGGTGGCGGTGGGGAACCTCGCCCATCAGGTACTGGCCGAGGAGTCCGAGCCGCTGGACGTCGACGCCTCCTGGGCGGACGGCTTCAACCGGGCGGAGGCCCTGGTGGGCCGGCTGATCGCGGACATCGGGGTCGGGCTGGAGAAGGTCATCGGCGTCGGTCTCGGCGTGCCCGGCCCGATCGACGTGGAGTCCGGGACCCTGGGCTCGACCGCGATCCTGCCGGGCTGGGCGGGCATCAACCCCCGCCAGGAGCTCTCGCAGCGCCTCGGCGTGCCCGTGTACGTGGACAACGACGCGAACCTCGGCGCCCTCGGTGAGCTCGTTTGGGGGAGCGGGCGGGGAGTGAAGGACCTGGCGTACATCAAGGTGGCCAGCGGCGTCGGCGCGGGCCTCGTCATCAACGGCCAGATCTACCGCGGGCCGGGGGGCACCGCGGGCGAGATCGGGCACATCACGCTGGACGAATCGGGCCCGGTCTGCCGCTGCGGCAACCGCGGATGCCTGGAGACCTTCACCGCCGCCCGGTACGTCCTGCCGCTGCTCCAGGGCACGCACGGACCGGAGTTGACGATGGAGCGGGTGGTCGAACTGGCCCGGGACGGGGACCCGGGCTGCCGCCGCGTGATCACGGACGTGGGCCGCCACATCGGCAGCGGCGTGGCCAGTCTGTGCAACCTCCTGAACCCCAGCCGCGTGGTGCTGGGCGGCTCGCTCGCGGAGGCCGGTGAACTCGTCCTGGCCCCCATCCGTGAATCAGTGGGGAGGTACGCGATTCCCAGCGCGGCGCGGCAACTGTCGGTGCTGACCGGGTCCCTGGGCGGGCGGGCCGAGGTGCTGGGCGCGCTGGCGCTCGTACTCAGCGAGATGGGCGATTCGACGCTTTTGTCAGATCATGGAAGTGGAGTGCGAGCTCCCGCCGTCTTGCCTTCAGGTAGATAACGGATGGCACCGTTGTCATCTCGTTAAGGATTCACTCCTTGACGGCAAAACGCGGCCGGGGTTGACTCACATCCACCTCGGCCGCAGTGCTGCGGCCTCGTCAGGGAGGTTCAAGTAATGAACACGCGTATGCGCAGAGCCGCCGTAGCTGTTGCCGCCGGTGCCATGGCCGTTTCGCTCGCCGCTTGCGGCAGTGCGAAGGAGGCCGGCGACACGACGAAGGAGTCCTCCGGCGCTGCCAAGGGCGACGCGATCAAGGTCGGTCTGCTCCTGCCGGAGAACCAGACCGCGCGTTACGAGAAGTTCGACAAGCCGCTCATCGAGAAGAAGGTCGCCGAGCTCACCGGCGGCAAGGGCAAGGTCGTCTACGCCAACGCCAAGCAGGACGCGACCACGCAGAACTCCCAGGTCGACACGATGATCACCAACAAGGTGGACGTCCTGATCGTCGACGCGGTGGACTCCAAGGCCATCGCCGGCTCGGTCAAGAAGGCGAAGGACGCCGGCATCCCGGTCATCGCCTACGACCGTCTGGCCGAGGGCCCGATCGACGCGTACACCTCCTTCGACAACGAAGAGGTCGGCAAGGTCCAGGGCAAGGCGCTCCTGGAGGCGCTGGGCGACAAGGCCAAGGACGGCCAGATCGTCATGATGAACGGCTCGGTCACCGACCCGAACGCCAAGCTCTTCAAGTCCGGTGCGCACTCCGTCCTCGACGGCAAGGTGAACGTCGGCAAGGAGTACGACACCGTCGAGTGGAAGCCGGAGAACGCCAACACCAACATGGCGGCCGCGCTGTCCGCGCTCGGCAAGGACAAGGTCATCGGCGTCTACTCCGCCAACGACGGCATGGCGGGCGGCATCATCACCGCCCTCAAGGCCGCCGGCGTCTCCCCCCTGCCGCCGGTCACCGGCCAGGACGCCGAACTCGCCGGTGTGCAGCGCATCGTCGCGGGCGAGCAGTTCATGAGCGTCTACAAGCCGTACGCCCCCGAGGCCGAGGCCGCCGCGAAGATGGCCGTCGCCCTCGCCAAGGGCGAGAAGCTCGACGGAGTCACCACCTCCACCGTCGACAGCCCGACCACCAAGGGCGTCGCCTCCGTGCTGATCCCGGTCGTCTCGCTGACCAAGGGCAACATCAACGACACGGTCGTCAAGGACGGCGTCTACTCGGTCGCCGAGATCTGCACCGACAAGTACGCGGCGGCCTGCGCCGCGGCCGGCCTGAAGTAGCGGCCCCCGTCGCCTCCTCGCGAGGCGGCCCCCGTGCCTGACCGGCGCCCCGCCCACTCATCCCCGCCACGCGGCGGGGCGCCGGGCAGAAACGATCCTCCCCCCCATTCGCCCCGCTCCTGCTCTTTTGCACGACATCCCCGCCGGTCAGGCGGCGAAGGAGATGGTTCATGTGTCCGCTGCGCCCGTGCTGGCGTTGCGAGGGGTCTCGAAGCGGTTCGGCGCCGTTCAGGCCCTGACCGACGTAGAACTCGAGATCCACTCCGGTGAAGTGGTCGCCCTCGTCGGCGACAACGGTGCCGGAAAGTCCACGCTGGTCAAGACGATCGCCGGCGTGCATCCCATCGATGAAGGTGTCATCGAGTGGGAGGGCCGTCCGGTCTCCATCGGCAAGCCCCATGACGCCCAGAACCTGGGCATCGCGACGGTCTACCAGGACCTGGCGCTGTGCGACAACATCGATGTCGTCGGCAACCTCTTCCTCGGCCGCGAACTCAAGCGCCGCGGGGTCCTCGACGAGGTGGAGATGGAGCGTCGCGCCCGCGAGCTCCTGACCACCCTGTCCATCCGGATCCCCAGTGTCCGTATCCCCATCGCCTCGCTCTCCGGCGGTCAGCGCCAGACCGTGGCGATCGCCCGCTCCATGCTGGGCGAGCCCCAGCTCGTCATCCTCGACGAGCCCACCGCCGCGCTCGGCGTCGAGCAGACCGCACAGGTGCTCGACCTGGTGGAGCGGCTGCGCGAGCGCGGCCACGCCGTCATCCTCATCAGCCACAACATGGCCGATGTGAAGGCCGTCGCCGACAAGGTGGCGGTCCTGCGGCTCGGCCGCAACAACGGTGTCTTCAACGTCGCCGACACCTCGCAGGAAGAGATCATCTCCGCCATCACCGGTGCCACGGACAACGCCGTGACCCGCCGGGCGGCCCGCACCTCGGAGGCCGGCAAGTGAGTACCCAGAACCCCGCCACCGATCCACTGGGCAAGGGCGGCCCCGCCGGCTCGCAGGAGTACATCGACCCGGTCAACCCGGCGGCGGCCCAGGACGCGATCCCGGCCGTGGACCCCCGCCTCCTCGTCAGGGAGCAGGGCCTCGCCGGGTACGTGGGCGAGTTCAAGCGCAAGATGAAGGCCGGCGACCTGGGCTCCATCCCGGTCGTCATCGGTCTGATCGTCATCTGGTCCATCTTCCAGGGGCTGAACTCGAACTTCCTCTCCCCGGAGAACCTCACCAACATCGCGATCACGATGACCGCGACCGGCATGATCGCCATCGGCATCATCTTCGTGCTGCTGCTCGGCGAGATCGACCTCTCGGTCGGTTCCGTCAGCGGAGTCTCGGGCGCGATCGTCGCCGTCCTCGCCGTCACGCACGGCGTGAACGAGTGGCTGGCGATCCTGGCGGCCGTGGCCGGCGGCGCCGTGATCGGCTCCATCCACGGCTTCTTCTTCGCCAGGATCGGCGCCCCGGCCTTCGCCGTCACCCTGTCGGGCCTGCTGTTCTGGCTGGGCGCGATGCTGCAGATCCTCGGCAGCAACGGCACGATCAACATCGACTCCGACGGCGTGGTCGGTCAGCTGACCACGTACTTCTTCTCGGACGTGGCCGTCGCCTACGGGCTGGCCGCGCTCGCGGTGGCCGGCTACTTCCTCGCGGCCTTCTTCGACGCGAAGCGCCGCGACGCCGCCGGGATGCCCTCCCGGCCGCTCGCCGAGATCCTGCTGCGCACCGGCATGCTCGCGGTGTTCACCTTCGGCCCCGCCGTGGTGTTCAACCAGTACAAGGGCCTGCCGCTCGCGGTGGTGCTCTTCCTGCTGGCGCTGGTCGTCACGGACTTCGTGCTCCGTCGCACGACCTTCGGGCGAAACGTTTTCGCACTGGGCGGCAGCGTCGAGGCCTCCCGCCGCGCGGGCATCAACGTCACCCGGATCCGGATCACGGTCTTCGCGATCTCCGGCACCTTCGCCGCCATCGGCGGTCTGTTCTGGGCCTCCAAGATCGCGGCGGCCAACCAGAGCGCCGGCGCCGGCGACCTGCTGATGAACGTGATCGCGGCGGCCGTCATCGGCGGCACCAGCCTCTTCGGCGGCCGGGGCCGGACCTGGAACGCCCTCCTCGGCGTCATGGTCATCATCTCGATCCAGTACGGTCTGGCACTGGAAGGCATCGCGACGCCGATCCAGTACATGATCACCGGTGCGGTGCTGCTGACCACCGTGGTGATCGACTCGGTCTCGCGCAAGACCCAGAAGACGGCCGGACGCGCCTGACGGCGCGGCCGACTGCCCGCCGGAGCGGCATCCGGCGGTAAGACCGGTCACAGTGCCCGGCGCCACTTCACGTGGCGCCGGGCATCCGTGCGTACATCCGCGGGTACTCCTGTGCGGGTATACGCCCGTATGTGATGTGTGGCCGCGCGGTGGTGCGTACATGTATGACAAAGGTGTGACTCCGCCGGGACGGCCCGATGACCGCGTCCCGCAGCGGAACATTAGACTCGACAGACCAGCAAGCAACTGCAAGGAGGCACGGGTGCTGCTGACCCGCATCAAGGGACCGCGCGATCTGGACCGGCTCAGCCAGGAGGAGCTCGACCAGCTCGCCGCAGAGATCAGGTCCTTCCTCGTCGACGCCGTCTCCAAGACCGGCGGGCACCTCGGCCCCAACCTCGGCGTGGTCGAACTGACGATCGCCCTGCACCGGGTCTTCGAATCGCCCAAGGACAAGGTCCTCTTCGACACCGGCCACCAGGCCTACGTCCACAAGCTGCTCACGGGCCGCCAGGACTTCGGCAACCTGCGCTCCAAGGGCGGCCTGTCCGGCTACCCCTCGCGCGCCGAGTCCGACCACGACGTGATCGAGAACTCGCACGCCTCCACCGTGCTGGGCTGGGCCGACGGCCTCGCCAAGGCCAACGAGGTGCTCGGCCGCGAGGACCACCACGTCGCCGCCGTCATCGGCGACGGCGCGCTGACCGGCGGCATGGCCTGGGAGGCGCTGAACAACATCGCCGCCGCCAAGGACCGCCCGCTGGTCATCGTCGTCAACGACAACGAGCGCTCGTACGGCCCCACCATCGGCGGCCTCGCCAACCACCTGGCCACCCTGCGCACCACGGACGGCTACGAGCGCTTCCTGGCCCGCGGCAAGGAGATCCTGGAGCGCACCCCGGTCGTCGGGAAGCCGCTCTTCGAGACCCTGCACGGCGCCAAGAAGGGCCTCAAGGACTTCATCGCCCCGCAGGGCATGTTCGAGGACCTGGGCCTGAAGTACATCGGCCCCATCGACGGCCACGACATCGAGGCCCTGGAGTCCGCCCTGCAGCGCGCCAAGCGCTTCAGCGGCCCGGTCATCGTGCACTGCCTCACCCAGAAGGGCCGGGGCTACGAGCCGGCCGTCCAGGACGAGGCGGACCGTTTCCACGCCGTCGGCGTGATCCACCCGGACACCGGCCTGCCGGTGTCCACCGACGCCGCCAGCTGGACCTCCGTCTTCGCCGACGAGATGGTCAAGCTCGGCAAGGAGCGCAAGGACATCGTCGGCATCACCGCCGCCATGCTCCAGCCGGTCGGCCTGAAGAAGTTCGCGGACGCCTTCCCGGACCGGATCTACGACGTCGGCATCGCCGAGCAGCACGGCGCCACCTCGGCGGCGGGCCTCGCCACCGGCGGCGCCCACCCGGTCTTCGCGGTGTACGCCACCTTCCTCAACCGCGCCTTCGACCAGGTCCTGATGGACGTGGCCCTGCACAAGTGCGGGGTCACCTTCGTCCTGGACCGGGCCGGGGTCACCGGCACCGACGGCGCCTCCCACAACGGCATGTGGGACATGTCGATCATGCAGGTCGTGCCCGGTCTGCGCCTGGCCGCCCCGCGTGACGCCGAGCAGCTGCGCGCCCAGCTGCGCGAGGCCGTCGAGGTCAAGGACGCGCCCACCGTCGTCCGTTACTCCAAGGGCGTCGTCGGCCCGGCCGTCCCGGCCGTCGGCAAGGTCGGCGGCATGGACGTGCTGCGCGCCCCCGGCGCCGACGTCACCCGACCGGACGTACTGATCGTCTCGGTCGGCGCGCTCGCCCCGATGTGCCTGGAGATCGCCGGCCTGCTCGACAAGCAGGGCATCACCTCGACCGTGGTCGACCCGCGCTGGGTCAAGCCCGTGGACGAGGCGCTGGCCCCGCTGGCCGACCGCCACCGCGTGGTCGTCACCGTCGAGGACAACGGCCGTACCGGTGGCGTGGGCTCCGCCGTCTCGCAGGCCCTGCGGGACGCGGGCGTCGACGTACCGCTGCGCGACTTCGGCATCCCGCAGCGCTTCCTCGACCACGCCTCCCGCAAGGAGGTCATGGCCGAGATCGGGCTGACCGCTCCGGACATCGCACGGCAGGTCACGGGCCTGGTGGCCAAGCTGGACGGGCGCTACGACAGCGAGCCGGCCGCCGCCGTCGACTAGGACGGGTACCAGCCACTAGATCGCCGCGCGGTTGCACGTCACGGGCCGGGAGATCACCCTTGAAGGGGTGGGCCTCCCGGCCCGTTCGTGTGCGTCGTCACCTGTCGGAGGTGCGTCGGTGAGCAAGGACCTGAACAGCGTCTTCCGCACCAAGACGGTCGAGCAGTCCATCCGTGACACGGAGGAGCCGGAACACGCGCTCCGGAAGTCGCTCTCCGCCTGGGACCTGACGGTATTCGGTGTGGGTGTCATCATCGGCACCGGCATCTTCGTCCTCACGGGCATCGCTGCCCGGAACAACGCGGGACCCGCCACCGCCCTCGCCTTCGTGGCGGCGGGCATCGTGTGCGCCCTCGCGGCCCTCTGCTACGCCGAGTTCGCGTCCACCGTCCCGGTGGCCGGATCGGCGTACACCTTCTCGTACGCCTCGATCGGTGAGCTGCCCGCCTGGATCATCGGCTGGGACCTGGTGCTGGAGTTCGCACTCGGCACGGCGGTGGTCGCGGTCGGCTGGTCCGGGTACGTGCGCCACCTCATGGACACCAACCTCGGCTGGACCCTGCCGACCTCCCTGTCCGGCCCCGATGCCGGCGGCCACTTCGACCTGCTGGCGTTCGTGCTGGTCCTGGCACTGACGTGGATCCTGGTCGTCGGGACGAAGCTCTCGGCCCGCATCACCGCGGTCGTCGTCGCCATCAAGGTCACGGTCGTGCTGCTGGTCATCATCGCGGGTCTGTTCTTCATCAAGGCCGACAACTACTCGCCGTTCATCCCGCCGGCCCAGCCACAGGCCGAGGGCGTCAGCGGCTGGCACTCCCCCCTGGTCCAGCTGCTCTTCGGCTACGAGCCCACGAACTTCGGCGTCATGGGCATCTTCACGGCGGCCTCGCTCATCTTCTTCGCCTTCATCGGCTTCGACGTGGTGGCGACGGCGGCCGAGGAGACCAAGAACCCCCAGCGGGACATGCCGCGCGGCATCCTCGGCTCGCTGCTGGTCTGCACGGTGCTCTACGTCGCCGTGACCCTGGTGGTCACCGGCATGCAGAAGTACTCGGAGATGTCCCCGACCGCGCCGCTCGCCGAAGCCTTCAAATCGGTGAACCAGCCCTTCTTCTCGGGCGCCATCAGCCTCGGCGCGGCCGTCGGTCTGATCACCGTGTGCATGATCCTGCTGCTCGGCCAGACCCGCGTGTTCTTCGCGATGAGCCGTGACGGACTGCTGCCCCGGGTCTTCTCCGTGACGCACCCGAAGTACCGCACCCCCTACCGCGCGACCCTGCTGCTCGGCGGGATCATCGCGATCGTCGCGGGTTTCACCAGCCTGGAGACCCTCGCGGAACTGGTGAACATCGGCACGCTGTTCGCCTTCGTGGTGGTCGCCCTCGGCGTGATCATCCTCCGCAAGAGCCGCCCCGACCTGCACCGGGCCTTCCGGACCCCGTGGGTGCCGTTCGTCCCGATCGTGTCCATCGCGGCCTCGTTCTGGCTGATGCTCAACCTGCCGGCCGAGACCTGGCTGCGCTTCGGCATCTGGATGGCCATCGGCATCATCGTCTACTTCGCCTACGGGTACCGCAACAGCCGGCTGCACAAGGTCGGCCAGGACGCCAAGTTCTGAGCGCCGCTCACCGGCCGCACACGACGGCAGCGGGCCCGCACGGGAAATGTCTCCCGTGCGGGCCCGCTGCGTCGTGCGTGCGGTAGTCGGCGGCTCAGCCCTTGGCGGGGGAGTCCTTCGCCGAGGCGGGGACCTTCTCGTCCTTGCGCAGGGCGTCCCACAGCTGGGTGGCCTGCGGCTCGGCCACGACCACGCGGTTCGGGTCCACCTTGTCGTAGGCGACCGGCAGCATGATCGTCTCCATCGTGTCCGGGTTCACGCCCTTCATGCTCTGCGCGAAGTCGGACAGCGCGGTGAGCGAGGCGAGGTCGGAGTCGGTGGTCAGCGACTTGGTCCCGGCGTCCGCGAGCTTGTACAGCCGGGCCGGGTTGCCGAGGGCGTCCTGCTTCTTGATCTCCGACAGCATCGCCAGCATGAACTGCTGCTGCAGGCCTATGCGCCCGAGGTCGCTGCCGTCGCCGTAGCCGTAGCGGGTACGGACGAACTTGAGCGAGTCGGTGCCGTTCAGCCGGTGCGTGCCCGCGTCCAGCTTCAGGCCGCCCTTGGCGCCGCTCATCGGCTTGTCGAGGGTGACGGTGACCCCGCCCAGCGCGTCCACCAGGCCCTTGAAGCCGGCGAAGTCCACCTCGACGAAGTGGTCCACGCGCACCCCGGACAGCTGCTCCACGGTGTTGACCACACAGGCCGGACCGGCGAGCGAGTAGACGGAGTTGAACATGACCCGCTTGGCGGACGGCACGGTCTTGCCCTTGCCGTCCTTGCACTCGGGCCGGGTGATGAGGGTGTCGCGGGGGATGCTCACCGCGGTCGCCTTGGCCCGGCCCTCGGGTATGTGCACCAGCATCGCGGTGTCCGAGCGGGCGCCGCTGACGTCACCGTGGTCGAGGTCGGCATTGGCGCCGGCGCGCGAATCGGAGCCGAGCACCAGGATGTTCTGCGCGTTCGCGACGACCTTCGGGGGGCGGTTGTCCCCGATCGCCTGATCCAGGTCGACGCTGTCGATGTTGCCGTTGAGATGGCTGTACGTCCACCAGCCCGCCCCGGCCGCGCCCAGGATCAGCACGGCGACCAGCAGCAGGGTGATCCGCAGAATGCGGCGTCGGCGGCGCCTGGGCCGCGCGTGCGTTTCCGTCATGGGGGTGAATCTTAGACAGATATTCGAACGGCCGAAGCCCGCCCCCCGAAGGGGGCGGGCCAGGCCGTGGAATGCCCGTCTGCGACCCGGACTAGGCCGGGACGCTCGCCAGGCCGGGAGCGAGGAACTTCTTGCCGTTCACGCGCTCCGAGACGCCTTCACGGTCCAGGTACGGCGTGATGCCGCCCAGGTGGAAGGGCCAGCCGGCACCGGTGATGAGGCAGAGGTCGATGTCCTGGGCCTCGGCCACGACACCCTCCTCCAGCATCAGGCCGATCTCCTGCGCCACCGCGTCCAGGACGCGGTCGCGGACCTGCTCCTCGGTCAGGACGGAGTCGCCCTGCACCAGGAGGGCGGCGACCTCGGGGTCCAGCTCCGGCTTGCCGGAGTCGTAGACGTAGAAGCCGCGCTTGCCGGCCTTGACGACCGCCGCGAGGTTCGGGGAGACGGTGAAGCGCTCCGGGAAGGCGCGGTTCAGGGTCTCGGAGACGTGCAGACCGATCGCCGGGCCCACGAGCTCCAGGAGCACCAGCGGGGACATCGGCAGGCCGAGCGGCTCGATGGCCTTCTCCGCCGTGACGACCGGGGTGCCCTCGTCGATGACGTTCTGGATCTCGCCCATGAAGCGGGTCAGGATGCGGTTCACGACGAACGCCGGGGCGTCCTTGGTGAGGACCGCGGTCTTCTTCAGCTTCTTGGCGACACCGAAGGCCGTGGCCAGCGAGGCGTCGTCGGTCTGCTCACCGCGGACGATCTCCAGCAGCGGGAGGATCGCGACGGGGTTGAAGAAGTGGAAGCCGACCACGCGCTCCGGGTGCCGGAGCTTCGAGGCCATCTCCGACACCGACAGCGAAGAGGTGTTGGTGGCGAGGATCGCGTGCGCCGGGGCGACCGCCTCGACCTCCGCGAACACCTTCTGCTTGACGGACATCTCCTCGAACACGGCCTCGATGATGAAGTCCGCGTCCGCGAAGCCCTCGGCCTTGTCCAGGACACCGGTCACCAGGGCGGTCAGGCGGTTGGCCTTGTCCTGGTTGATGCGGCCCTTGCCGAGCAGCTTCTGGATCTCGGCGTGGACGTAGCCCACGCCCTTGTCCACGCGCTCCTGGTCGATGTCGGTGAGGACCACCGGCACCTCCAGGCGACGCAGGAAGAGCAGCGCCAGCTGCGAGGCCATCAGGCCCGCGCCGACGACGCCGACCTTGGTGACCGGACGGGCCAGGGACTTGTCCGGGGCACCGGCCGGGCGCTTGGCGCGCTTCTGGACCAGGTTGAAGGCGTAGATGCCGGAGCGCAGCTCGCCGCCCATGATGAGGTCGGCCAGGGCCGTGTCCTCGGCGTCGAAGCCCTTCTGCAGGTCGCCGTCCTTGGCCGCCTCGATGATCTCCAGCGCGCGGTAGGCGGCCGGGGCCGCGCCGTGCACCTTGGAGTCCGCGATGGCGCGGCCGCGGGCGACGGCCGCGTCCCAGCCCTCGGCGCGGTCGATCTCGGCGCGTACGACCTCGGTGGTGCCGTTCAGCACGTTCGCGGTCCACAGGAGCGACTGCTCCAGGAAGTCCGCGCCCTCGAACAGCGCGTCCGCGATGCCCAGGTCGAAGACCTGCTTGCCGCGCAGCTGCTTGTTCTGGTTGAGCGAGTTCTCGATGATCACCGAGACCGCGCGGTCCGCGCCGATCAGGTTCGGCAGGATGGCGCAGCCGCCCCAGCCCGGAACCAGGCCGAGGAAGACCTCGGGCAGCGAGAAGGCCGGGATGGCCTTCGAGACGGTGCGGTAGGAGCAGTGCAGGCCGACCTCGACGCCGCCGCCCATCGCCGCGCCGTTGTAGTAGGCGAAGGTCGGGACCGCGAGCGCGGAGAGGCGCTTGAAGACGTCGTGGCCGCCCTTGCCGATGGCGAGCGCCTCGTCGTGCTTCTTCAGCAGCTCGACACCCTTGAGGTCGGCGCCGACCGCGAAGATGAACGGCTTGCCGGTGATGCCCGCGCCGACGATGGAGCCCGCGAGGGCCTCCTGCTCGACCTGGTCGATCGCCGCGTTCAGGTTGGCGAGGGACTGCGGACCGAAGGTGGTCGGCTTGGTGTGGTCGAAACCGTTGTCCAGCGTGATGAGCGCGAAGCGCCCGGCGCCGAACGGCAGGTCCAGGTGGCGGACGTGCGCGGAGGTGACGACCTCGTCCGGGAACAGCTCGGCCGCACCCTTCAGGAGCTCGGCGGTGGTGCTCACTTGGCGTCTCCCTCGGCGGTGAAGTGCGGGTTCTCCCAGATGACCGTGGCGCCCATGCCGAAGCCGACGCACATGGTGGTCAGGCCGTAGCGGACGTGCGGCTGCTCCTCGAACTGACGGGCCAGCTGCGTCATCAGGCGCACGCCCGAGGAGGCGAGCGGGTGACCGAAGGCGATGGCGCCGCCGTACTGGTTCACGCGGGCGTCGTCGTCGGCGATGCCGTAGTGCTCCAGGAAGGCGAGCACCTGCACGGCGAACGCCTCGTTGATCTCGAACAGGCCTATGTCCTCGATGGACAGGCCGGCCTGGGCGAGGGCCTTCTCGGTGGCCGGGATCGGGCCGTAGCCCATGACCTCCGGCTCGACACCGGCGAAGGAGTACGACACGAGGCGCATCTTGACCGGGAGGTTGTTCTCGCGGGCGAAGTCCTCGGACGCGATGATCGCGGCGGTGGCACCGTCGTTGAGACCGGCGGCGTTGCCCGCGGTGACCCGGCCGTGCGTACGGAACGGGGTCTTCAGGCCGGCCAGGTTCTCCAGCGTGGTGCCCGGGCGCATCGGCTCGTCGGTGGTGACCAGGCCCCAGCCCGTCTCACCGGCCGCCTCGTTGGTGTTGCGCACCGAGATCGGGACCAGGTCCTGCTGGATCTTGCCGTCGGCGTACGCCTTGGCGGCCTTCTCCTGCGAGCGCACGGCGTACTCGTCGGCGCGGAGCTTGGTGATCGTCGGGTACCGGTCGTGCAGGTTCTCGGCGGTCATGCCCATGAACAGGGCGGACTCGTCGACCAGCTTCTCGGAGACGAAGCGCGGGTTCGGGTCCACGCCCTCGCCCATGGGGTGACGGCCCATGTGCTCGACACCGCCGGCGAGGGCGACGTCGTACGCACCGAAGGCCACACCGCCCGCGACGGCGGTCACGGCGGTCAGCGCGCCGGCGCACATGCGGTCGATGGAGTAGCCCGGGACGGACTGCGGGAGGCCCGCGAGAATGCCGGCCGTACGGCCCAGCGTGAGGCCCTGGTCGCCGATCTGCGTGGTCGCGGCGATGGCGACCTCGTCGATCTTCTTGGGATCCAGGTCCGGGTTGCGGCGCAGCAGCTCCCGGATCGCCTTCACGACGAGGTCGTCGGCGCGGGTCTCGTGGTAGATGCCCTTCGGGCCCGCCTTGCCGAACGGGGTGCGGACGCCGTCGACGAAGACGACGTCCCTGACGGTACGAGGCACGTTGGCTCTCCTCCAGGTGCGGGTGTGCACTGCTGCGCGCGGGGGCGTTCGGCATGCGTTGCTGAGCGCCCGCTCACCCGACCATGCTACTTGCGGGTAACCCTTGTGGACACCCCCTCCCCCAGGAGCGGTGAAGGTCACACTCCGCCCGCGGCGGTGCGATCGTGCGCCCCCGTCCGATCGGACCCGGCGGGCCAACCCGTTCAGGTCACGTGTGGCGGGCGCCCGGCCGTGGTCGTGGCATTTCCCCCGGACCGTCCCGATCCTGACCCGGCCGGAGCGTCCCTCCTCCGGCTGAGTCGACGGATCGGATGCCAGCGATGCCCCCCACCACCCCGGCCGTGAACCACCAGGTCCCGCACACCTCGACCGTCCCCGCCAACAAGGGACAGGCCGTCAGCCTGTTCGTGCGCGAGTACGACGGCACCCCCACGGGCCCCAACGCGCAGCGCAAGACCGTCCTGATGCTGCACGGCCGGAGCGTTCCGTCGGTCGTGGCCTTCGACCTCCAGCACGACGGAGGCAAGTACAGCTGGGCGCGGTTCCTGGCCGGCGCGGGGTTCGACGTGTTCCTCATGGAGCTCACCGGATCCGGCCTGTCGCCGCGGCCGGAGATGGACAAGCCCCGCAACGCCAACCCGCTGCACCAGGGCATCCTGATCCCGAACCCGCTGCCGGACGCCAGCCCGCCGCCCTACCCGCACGAGCTGGGGAACTCGGAGAGCGAATGGGGCGAGGTCGACACGGTGGTCGAGTTCATCAAGAGCCTGCGGGGCGTGGCCAAGGTGTCCCTCGTCGGCCAGTCGGCCGCCGCCTTCGTGTTCGGGCCGTACGCGATCCAGCACCCCGAGAAGGTCGAGAGCCTGCTCCTCCTGGCGCCGATCTATCCGCCCGACGGCCGGGCCAGCGTGCCGCCCGACGGCTTCGGCGCACCGGTCCCGATGTTCCCCGTGTCCGACCCGCCGTCCCTGTTCGGTTTCCCGATGAACCTGACCAGCAGGACGGGTCTCGAAAGCGCCTGGGACAAGGAGGTGCACGGCAAGAAGCAGCGGGCGGCCGGCATGGTCGAGGCGGTGTGGAAGGAGTGCATGGAGGTCGACCCGATCGGCAGGACCTGGGGCGGCCCGGTCGCCGGAGCGCCCGAGGGCGTCCTGCGGTTCCGCAACTCCTTCTGGTGGGGCTGGAACAAGGACACCGTCTCGATCGGCGGCGTGCTAGGGGACCGGGTCCCGGTGATGATCGTCTACGGCGAGCACGACCAGACGGCGAACTCGCCCACCTTCTCCGTCCCGGCGTTCTACGACGCGATCCCCGGCGTCCGCAAGCTGATGTTCCGGGTGGCCGGCGCAGGACACTCCATGGTCTGGGAGCGCCAGCACAAGGTCCTGCACCGGCTGTCCAAGCGGTGGCTCCAGCACGCCAAGGTCGACGACCTGGAGAAGGGCAGCTTCTACGTGGACGAGGACGGCGCCTACACGGACACCATCTAGCCAGTGCCCCCCGGCGCCGGGCCGAGGGGCCGGACCGGGGGGTTCCACCGCGTCGGGGCGGTCAGGCCGTGGCCGCCAGGGCCGGGACCAGGACCGGCGTCACCTGTTCGATCTGCCAGGCGCGGGCGCCGTAGCCGGCCAGGGCCTGCGCCACGGTGTCCGCGTCGAGCCGCTGCGGCGGCTCCCAGCACAGCCGGCGGACCGTGTCCGGGGTGATCAGGTTCTCCTGGGGCAGGTTGAGCGCTTCCGCCAGCGCCGAGACGGCGGCGCGGGCCGCCGACAGCCGGGCCGCGGCGGCCGGGTCCTTGTCCACCCAGGAGCGCGGCGGCGGCGGACCGGCCGGGGTCGCCCCCGGCTGCGGCAGCTCGCTCTCGGGCAGGGCCTTCGCCCGGTCCACGGCGGCCATCCACTGGTCCAGCTGGCGCCGGCCCATCCGCTGCCCGTAGCCGGGCAGGGCGGACAGGGTGTGCACGTTCGCGGGCAGGGCCAGCGCGGCCTCGACGATCGCGGCGTCGCCCAGCACCTTGCCGGGCGACACGTCGCGCCGCTGCGCGATCCGGTCCCGGGACTCCCACAGCTCCCGTACGACCGCCATCTGACGGCGCCGGCGCACCTTGTGCATGCCGGACGTACGGCGCCAGGGGTCCTTGCGGGGCGGCGCGGGCGGGGCGGAGGCGATGGCGTCGAACTCCTGGTGGGCCCACTCCAGCTTGCCCTGCCGGTCCAGCTCCTTCTCCAGCGCGTCCCGCAGGTCCACCAGCAGCTCCACGTCCAGAGCGGCGTAGCGCAGCCACGGCTCGGGAAGCGGGCGGGTGGACCAGTCGACGGCGGAGTGGCCCTTCTCCAGCGCGTAGCCGAGCACGCTCTCGACCATCGCGCCGAGTCCGACCCGGGGGAAGCCGGCCAGGCGGCCGGCCAGCTCGGTGTCGAACAGGGAGGTGGGCACCATGCCTATTTCGCGCAGGCAGGGCAGGTCCTGGGTGGCGGCGTGCAGGATCCACTCGGTGCCGGACAGGGCCTCGCCCAGCGAGGACAGGTCGGGGCAGCCCACCGGGTCGATCAGCGCGGACCCCGCACCCTCGCGGCGCAGCTGCACCAGGTAGGCGCGCTGGCCGTAGCGGTATCCGGAGGCTCGCTCGGCGTCGACGGCGACGGGGCCGGTGCCCGCGGCGAAGGCCGCGACCACTTCGGCGAGGGCGTCCGCGTCGGCGACCACCGGCGGGATCCCCTCACGGGGCTCCAGCAACGGAATCGGCAGCCCACCGGGCGGAACAACGACGTCGTCCGGGGGGCCGCCCCCGGTGGTGGTGCGCAGGTCTGCTGCGGTCTCTTGGGCGTCGGTCACCGGTCAAGGGTATCCGTGTATACGACGCGCCCGTCGCCGGAACGTTCCGTCGACGGGCGCGAGCAGTATGCGGGGAGTTTTCCGGGGGTATCCCGGGAGGTTCCCCCGGACCGGGTCCGGGGGACGGTATCCGGGAGTTGCGCCCCGCGCTCAGTGGATGATCCCGGTGCGCAGCGCGACGGCGACCATTCCGGCGCGGTCACCGGTGCCCAGCTTGCGGGCGATGCGGGCGAGGTGGGACTTGACGGTCAGGGCGGACAGGCCCATCGAGACGCCGATGGCCTTGTTGGACTGGCCCTCCGCGACGAGGCGCAGGACCTCGACCTCGCGGCCGGAGAGCTCGCGGTAGCCGCCCGGGTGGCTCGGGGCACCCGGGGGGCGGCGGTGCATGCGGGCGGCCGCGGCGCCGATGGGGGCGGCGCCGGGGCGGGTGGGGAGCCCGATGTTGGTCCGCGTACCGGTGACGACGTAGCCCTTCACTCCGCCCGCGAGGGCGTTGCGCACGGCGCCGATGTCGTCGGCGGCGGACAGGGCCAGGCCGTTGGGCCAGCCGGCGGCGCGGGTCTCGGAGAGCAGGGTGAGACCGGAACCGTCGGGCAGGTGGACGTCGGCCACGCAGATGTCGCGCGGGCTGCCGACGCGGGGGCGGGCCTCCGCGATGGACGACGCCTCGATCACGTCACGTACTCCGAGGGCCCACAGATGGCGGGTCACGGTGGAGCGGACGCGCGGGTCGGCCACGACGACCATGGCCGTCGGCTTGTTCGGGCGGTAGGCGACCAGGCTTGCGGGCTGCTCGAGAAGAACGGACACCTAGGCCTCCTGGGGGAGTGGCGGGACGGCCGGCTCGGGGAAGGAAGCCGGTGCGAACCGTACGGATGGTCACTGACTCCTTCGGCACGTCACCCGCCCGGCTTTAGGGAATGATCACGATTTGGTGAGTAACAATTCGGGCAATTCGGACGCACGATCGATCATCGGGTGATCAGAAGCCCGCATCGGACGCCGCCTTCCGACACCCACTGGACGAGGTGGTCCGCGGGAGCGGCCGTACGGCCCTGCGGCTACGGGTGGTGCGGACCGCGCCGCTGTGGCAGGGAGACGACGCCCGTGACGGTGTCCGTCGGACCCACCGGCGGCAGTCCCGCGATCTGGCACAGCAGCTCGCACCACGCCGACAGGTGCGCCGAGGTGTCCGGCACCCCGCCCACCCCCTCGCGGGGCGTCCACGAGGCTCTGATCTCGATCTGCGTGGCCGGGCGCCGCTCCGCGAGCCCGCCGAAGTAGTGCGAGCCGGCCATGGTCACGGTCCCGCTCGCCTCCCCGTACGTCAGCCCGCGCGCGTCCAGCGCACCCGTCAGCCAGGACCAGCACACCTCGGGCAGGAGCGGGTCGGCGGCCATCTCGGGCTCCAGCTCCGCCCGTACGAGCGTCACCAGCCGGAAGGTCCCGTGCCAGGCGTCGTGCCCGGCCGGATCGTGGAGCAGGATCAGCCGGCCGTCGGCGAGGTCGTCCTCGCCGTCCACCACCGCGGCCTCCAGCGCGTAGGCGTGCGGGGCCAGTCTCTGGGGCGGTTTCGTCGGGTCGATCTCGATGCCCGGGCGCAGCCGCGCCTTCTTCAAGCCGTCGACCGCCCGGCGGAACGGGAGCGGGACGGAGCTCTCCTTCGCGCTGTCCATACCGTCAGCGCCATCTGAAAATCGTCCCTGAGCCGCAGCCATGCGGGGAAGACTAGGCGGTATGTGCGGCCGTACGGCGCAGGGACACCCGCGCCGGGTCGGGCACTTCTTCATACGTGCGAAGATTTGGGTCGTGAGCGCCAACGAACGCCCGACGGGCCAGCCGAGTCAGACGTACGATTCCGCCTTCCTGAAGGCGTGCCGGCGCGAGCCGGTGCCGCACACCCCGGTGTGGTTCATGCGGCAGGCCGGGCGCTCGCTCCCGGAGTACCGCAAGCTGCGCGAGGGCACGCAGATGCTCGAGTCCTGCATGCGCCCCGACCTGGTCACCGAGATCACGCTGCAGCCGGTGCGCCGCCACAAGGTGGACGCGGCGATCTTCTTCTCCGACATCGTGGTCCCGCTGAAGGCCATCGGGGTCGACCTCGACATCAAGCCTGGCGTCGGCCCGGTCGTCGCCCAGCCGATCCGCCGCCGCGAGGACCTCGCACAGCTGCGCGACCTCACCCCCGAGGACGTCTCGTACGTCACCGAGGCGATCGGCATGCTCACGGGTGAACTGGGCGCCACGCCGTTGATCGGATTCGCGGGCGCGCCTTTCACCCTCGCGAGCTACCTCGTCGAGGGCGGCCCCTCGAAGAACCACGAGCACACCAAGGCCCTCATGTACGGGGACCCGGAGCTGTGGGCCGACCTGCTGGACCGCCTCGCGGAGATCACCTCCGCCTTCCTGAAGGTCCAGATCGAGGCCGGCGTCTCCGCCGTCCAGCTCTTCGACTCCTGGGTCGGCGCGCTCGCCCCGGCGGACTACCGCCGCTCGGTGATGCCCGCGTCGGCGAAGGTCCTGGAGTCCGTCGCCTCGTACGGGGTCCCGCGGATCCACTTCGGCGTGGGCACGGGCGAGCTCCTCGGCCTCATGGGCGAGGCCGGCGCCGACGTCATGGGCGTCGACTACCGGGTCCCGCTGGACGAGGCCGTCCGCCGCGTGGGCCCGGGCAAGGCGCTCCAGGGCAACCTGGACCCGGCGGTGCTCTTCTCCACGCCGGAGGCGGTCGAGGCCAAGACGGACGAGGTCCTCGCGGCCGCGGCCGGCCTGGAGGGCCACGTCTTCAACCTGGGCCACGGCGTCCTCCCGACGACCGACCCCGACGCGCTGACCCGCCTGGTGGACTACGTCCACACCAAGACGGCCCGCTGACCCGAGCAGGATCGAAACGTCGGTACCGCGCCGTGCAGGACATGGCACGGGCCGACGTTTCGCATGTCCGGCGGATCAGACGCCCGCCGAGCGGACCGCGGAGACGGCCTTGCGGGCCGCCACCAGGACGGGGTCCCAGACGGGGGAGAAGGGCGGGGCGTAGCCCAGGTCGAGGGTGACGATCTGGTCCACCGTCATGCCGGCCGTGAGGGCGACCGCCGCGATGTCCACGCGCTTCGCGGAACCCGCGCCGCCGACGATCTGGACGCCCAGCAGGCGGCCCGTGCGGCGCTCCGCCAGCATCTTCACCGTCATCTCCGCCGCGCCCGGGTAGTAGCCCGCCGTCGTCGTGGAGGTGATCGTGGCCGTCACGAAGCGCAGACCCGCCTCCAGGGCGTCCCGCTCGCGCAGTCCCGTACGCGCGATCTCCAGGTCGCAGACCTTGCTGACCGCCGTGCCGACGACCCCGGGGAAGGTCGCGTAGCCGCCGCCCACGCCCGAGCCGATGACCTGACCGTGCTTGTTGGCGTGCGTGCCCAGCGGGATGTGCCGGGTGCGGCCCGCGACCAGGTCCAGGACCTCCACGCAGTCCCCGCCCGACCAGATGTCCTCGTGGCCGCGCACGCGCATCGAGAGGTCCGTGAGGATGCCGCCCGACGGGCCGAGCGGCAGGCCCGCGGCGCGGGCGAGAGCCGCACGGGGCTCCACGCCGATGCCGAGCACGACCACGTCCGCCTCGTACTCCTCGCCCGAGGCCGTGGCCACCGCACGGGCCCGGCCCTGCTCGTCCGTGAGGATCTTCGTGACCTCGGCGCCGGAGACCGTACGGATCCCCATGCGGTTCATCGCGCTGTGCACCAGGCCGCCCATGTCCGGGTCCAGCGTGGCCATCGGCTGCGCGCCCCGGTGCAGCACGGTCACCTCGTAGCCCCGCTCCACCAGGGCCTCCGCCATCTCCACGCCGATGTAGCCCGCGCCGACCACGACCGCCCGGCGGCCCGGCGTGCGCTCCAGCGACTGCATCAGGCGCTGGCCGTCGTCCAGGGTCTGGATGCCGTGGACCCCGTGCGCGCCGATGCCGGGGAGCCGGGGGCGGACGGGGCGGGCGCCCGTGGCCAGGACGAGCTTGTCGTAGCCCGTCCAGGATTCGGATCCGCTGTCCAGATCCCGGGCGCGGACCCGGGATCCGGGCAGGTCGAGCTCCACGACCTCGGTGCGGGTGCGCAGGTCGATGCCCCGCGCGCGGTGCTCCTCGGGGGTGCGGGCGATCAGGTCGTCGCGCTCGGCGACCCGGCCGCCGACCCAGTACGGGATGCCGCACGCGGAGTACGAGGTGAAGTGCCCGCGCTCGAAGGCGACGATCTCCAGCTCCTCCGGGCCCTTGAGCCTGCGGGCCTGTGACGCGGCGGACATCCCCGCCGCGTCACCGCCGACCACCACCAGTCGTTCCGTCGCCATCGTCCGTACCGCCCCTTCACCCCGACATCGGATGGTGAACACGCTACGGGCGAACGCGCGTTCAGTCCTGCACGTCGGCCTCGGAGTCCGGAGCCGGTGTCCGGGGCGCGGGGACCTGGGCCGCCGTCCGCTGCGGAGCGGGGAAAGGGGCAGGGGTCGTGACCGGGGCCGCCTTCGGGCGGGCCGGGCGCCGCCGGCGGTACAGCCGGACCAGCAGCGCCACGACGGCGGCCGTCAGCACGAACGGGAGCAGCGCTCCCACCGCCACCGTCAGGTACCGCACGATCTTGGTGAAGACCTCCCAACCGCCGCTCAGGGCGCCCAGGAAGGTGGGCTCCTTCTCCTTCTTCTTCTCCTCGGCCACCGGCTTCGCCGCGGGCTCCGAGACTTCCAGCGTGATGGTGCCCATGGAGGTCTGGTCCTTCAGCGCCGCCTGCTGCGCCTGCAGCGACTCCAGGTCGGACTGGCGCCGGCTCAGCTCGCTCTCCAGCATCACCACCTCGCTCAGCGCCGTGGCCTTGCCCATCATCTCCCGTACCCGGGCCACGCTGGCCTGCTGCGACGCGACGCGGCTGCCGATGTCGGCGACCTTCTCGGTGACGTCCTGGGCGTCGACCTTCCGGTGCAGGAGCTTCCCGCTGCCCTCCATGGCGCCGAGCACGGCGTCGTAGCGCTCGCCGGGCACCCGCAGGGTCACCGTCGAGGTCATCCGGCCGTCCTCGCCGCGCCGGGTGGACTCGTGCCGACGTAGCCGCCCGCCCCGTCGGCCGCCGCGCGGGCCGCGGCGAGGGCCTTCTGGGCGTCCGTCGTCTCGATGCCGAGCGTCGCCGTACGGATCACGTTCGGGCGGACCACGGCGGCCGGCGGGGCGTTCTTGTCGCCCGGAGCCGCGGACGCGGCCGGGGCCGCCGCGGCCCCCTTCGCCCCCTCCGGGGCCTTGCCGTCCTGGGCGGGCGCCGGCGCGACCGCCGCCCGGTCGGCCGAGGACGTCTTGCCCCCGGAGTCCGCGCCGCAGCCGGTGAGCGCGAGCGCCCCGGCCAGCGAGAGGGCGGCCAGGGCCGCCGCGGAACGGTGTCTGTGCGGAGCACGCATCATGCAAACCCCCGGTGTTCGGCTGGTGTTGCCGTTTCGACGTACAGAGTCCCGTCGCGGGTTTCGCATCCACGGTCCCGGGCCGGTCCCGATGCGGTCACGGTCCGGCCTCGGAGATCGGTCTGAGACGATGTGTCCATGCACGAAGCGGACATGCGTACGGATCGGCCGGCCCGGCCGGGCTCCCCCGGCCACGTCGTCGTCATCGGCGGCGGCATCGCGGGCCTCGCGGCGGCCCACCGGCTGCTCGCCGAAGGCGCCCGCGTCACGCTGCTGGAGGCCGGACCGCGCCTCGGCGGCAAGCTGTACGCCGGCGAACTCGCCGGGGCCCGCGTGGACCTCGGCGCCGAATCGATGCTCGCCCGCCGCCCCGAAGGCGTGGACCTCGCCCGGGCCGTGGGCCTCGGCGAAGCCGTGCAGCCGCCCGCCACCGCCACCGCCCACCTGTGGACCCGCGGCGCGCTGCGGCCGATGCCGCGCGGGCACGTCATGGGGGTCCCGGGCGACCTGGGGCCGCTCGCCGCCTCCGGGGTGCTCTCCGCGGAGGGCCTGGCCCGCATCGAGGCCGAGCGCGAACTGCCGCCCACCGAGATCGGCGAGGACGTCGCCGTCGGCGCGTACGTCGCCGCCCGGCTCGGCCACGAGGTCGTCGACCGGCTGGTGGAGCCGCTGCTCGGCGGGGTCTACGCGGGCAACGCCTACCGCATCTCCATGCGGGCCGCCGTGCCCCAGCTCTTCGAGGCCGCCCGCACGCACGCGCTGCTGTCCGACGGCGTACGGGAACTGCAGCGCCGGGCCGCGGCCCAGCCCCAGCAGGCGGGTCCGGTCTTCGCCGGCATCGACGGCGGCATCGGACGGCTCCCGCTCGCCGTGGCCGAGGCCTGCCGCGCGGCCGGAGCGCGGATCGTCACCGGCGCCCCCGTCACCGAGGTCATGCGTACGGCTGAAGGCTGGCGGATCGTGACCGGCGCGGGGACCGCAGGGGCCGCCGGGTCGATCGAGGCGGACGGCGTGATCCTGGCCACCCCGGCCGGGCCGGCCGCCCGCCTGCTGGACGGGCTCGCGCCCACCGCCGCAGCCGAGCTGCGCGGCGTCGAATACGCCTCGATGGCCCTGGTCACCATGGCCTTCCGCCGCTCCGACCTGCCGGCCGCCGTCGCCGGCGGGGGCGCCAGCGGGTTCCTCGTACCGCCCGTCGACGGGCGGACCATCAAGGCCTCCACCTTCTCCAGCAACAAGTGGGCCTGGGCCGGGGCGGATCCCGAGCTCTTCCTGTTGCGCACCTCGGTGGGCCGGTACGCCGACGAGGCCGACCTGGGGCGCGAGGACGGCGAGCTGGTCGACGTCTCCCTCGCCGACCTCGGCGAGGCCGTGGGCCTCGCGGCCCGCCCGGTCGCCTCCACCGTCACCCGCTGGGACGGCGGGCTGCCCCAGTACCCGGTCGGCCACCTCGAGCGGGTCGCCCGGATCCGCGGCGCCGTCGCCGCCCTGCCGGGCCTCGCGGTGTGCGGCGCGCTCTACGACGGGGTGGGCATCCCGGCCTGTATCGGCAGCGCCGGCCGGGCCGCGGAGGCGGTGCTCGCCTCCCTCGGTGCGCGGACGGCACCCCTGGCGCCGACCACTGATCAGCGCACGGGACAATAGGAACATGACTGCACCAGAGAAGATTCCCAACGCGGGGAAGAAGGCGAAGGACCTCAACGAGGTCATCCGCTACACCCTGTGGTCCGTCTTCAAGCTGAAGGACGTTCTTCCCGAGGACCGGAGCGGCTACGCCGACGAGGTCCAGGAGCTGTTCGACCAGCTGGCCGCCAAGGACATCACCGTCCGCGGCACCTATGACGTCTCCGGCCTGCGCGCCGACGCCGACATCATGATCTGGTGGCACGCGGAGACGGCGGACGAGCTGCAGAGCGCGTACAACCTGTTCCGCCGCACCAAGCTGGGCCGCGCGCTGGAGCCGGTGTGGTCGAACATGGCCCTGCACCGCCCGGCCGAGTTCAACAAGTCGCACATCCCGGCCTTCCTCGCCGACGAGGTCGCGCGCGACTACGTCAGCGTGTATCCCTTCGTGCGCAGTTACGACTGGTACCTGCTGCCGGACGAGGACCGTCGCCGCATGCTCGCCGACCACGGCAAGATGGCCCGCGGCTACCCCGACGTCCGCGCCAACACCGTCGCCTCCTTCTCGCTGGGCGACTACGAGTGGATGCTGGCCTTCGAGGCGGACGAGCTGTACCGCATCGTCGACCTCATGCGTCACCTGCGCGCCTCCGAGGCCCGCATGCACGTCCGGGAAGAGGTGCCCTTCTACACCGGACGCCGCAAGTCCGTCGCCGATCTGGTGGCCGGGCTCGCCTGATACCTCCCCTGGGGGGAAGGACCGGAGGACGACCACACCGTCAGGTGAGTTCCTCCGGTGGATCGGGAGGCCCTGCCCCCGAAACGACGCAGCCGGAGATCCCGCCCGGAAGTTCAGACGACTGGCGGCAGCAGCGCCCTGCGGGCGCTCGCTGCCCGGTCGTCCAGCGACACCGGTGCGGGCTCCGGATGCGGCGCACACGTGACACGCCACCCGGGGGTGGCGCCCGTCAGCAGATACCGCTCCACGTGACGGTCCACGCAGTCGTTGCGTCCGCCGACCACTCCGTGCGAGCCGGACCCCGCCTCCGTCACCAGCCCGGCCCCGGCGCCCAGCCGCCGCTGGAGCTCCAGCGCTCCCGGGTACGGGGTCGCCCCGTCCCGCTCCGCCGCGACCACCAGCGTCCGCGGCAGCCGGACCGGCCCCTCGACCGCCACCGGCCGCTGCCGCCGCGCCACCGGCCACGAGGCGCACGGCAGGTTCAGGAAGGCGTTGGCCCAGGTCTCGAAGGGGGCCGTGCGGGCCAGCTCCGTGTTGTCGCGGTCCCAGGTCTCCCAGTCCGCGGGCCAGGGGGCGTCGTTGCACAGCACCGCCGTGTAGACGGCCGTCGCGTTCTCCGCCGCGGCCGCCCGGGCGGGGTCCGGAGCGGCCTGGGCGGCCAGTTGCGCCGGATCGCCGCGCAGGAAGGCCGCCAGGGCCGACGCCCGCTCCGGCCAGACGTCGTCGTAGTACGCGGCCTGGAGGTAGGCGGCCCGGAGTTCGCCGGTGCCGACCCTCCCGCCGGCGGGGGTACGGGCCACCGCGTCCCGGGCCCGCTCGTAGCTCGCCTGCACGGCCGCCGGGGTGGCGCCGAGGCGGTACGTTCCGTGGTGCCGGGCGGCCCAGGCGCGGAAGTCGTACCAGCGGCGCTCGAAGCCGGGCGCCTGGGCGAGGTTGTTGCCGTACCAGACGCGGCGCGGGTCGGGATCGACCGCCGAGTCCAGCACCATCCGGCGGACGTGGCCCGGGTGGAGGGTGGCGTAGACGGCGCCGAGGTAGGTGCCGTACGAGGCGCCCAGGAAGGTCAGCCGGTCCTCGCCGAGTGCGGCGCGCAGGACGTGCAGGTCGCGGGCGTTGTTCAGGGTCGAGTAGTACGGCAGGGCCGCGCCGGCCCGCCGCGCGCAGCCGCGGGCGTAGGCCAGGGCGGCCCGGGCGCGCTGCCTCTTGTACGCGGGGGAGGGGTCGGCCGGCTCCTGGGTGGGGCCCGCGGCACGTGTGGCGGGGTCCTGGCAGGACAGCGGGGCGGAGCGGCCGACACCGCGCGGGGCGTAGCCGACGAGGTCGTAGGCGGCGGCGATCCGCTGCCACTCGGGCAGTTCGGCGACGAGCGGGAAGTGCATCCCGGAGGCTCCGGGGCCGCCGGGGTTGTGGACGAGCGCGCCCTGACGGACGGCTCCGCGGGCGCGGGTGGCGGTGACCCGGCTGACGGTGAGGGAGATCTGCGGGCCGTCGGGGCGGGCGTAGTCGAGCGGTACGCGCAGCTCGGCGCAGCGGACCGGGGCGGGGAGCCCCTCGACGCCGGGGCAGGCGCGGAAGTCGAGGCGGGCGGTGGCGGCGCGGCGGGCGGCGAGCGCGGCTCCGGCCGACTCGGCGTCGGCGGTGGCGGCCTGGCCGGTTCCGGCGGACCCGGCGGTTCCGGCGGTCGGTGGGACCGGTGCGGCGCCGGCGGCCGGTGTGCACAGGGCGAGGGAGAGCGCCGCCACGGCGGCTCCGTGGCGCGCGAGTCGCGTCCGCATGACGGGGGCCTGCCTCTCATCGTATGAAGTGATGAGAGGCCGGACCGTGTTCGTTGTAAAGGATCACCGGCGGGTGTCGCCCGCCATGCCCCCGTCGGCGTATCAGGAACTGCTGGAACAGCTCGAACTCGAACTGCTGGAACAGCTGGAGCCCGAACTGCTGGAGCAGCTGGAGCCGGAACTGCTCGAACAGCTGGAACCGGAGGAGCCGCCACAGCTGGAGCTACTGCCTCCGCAACCGCTGCCGGAGGAGCCGCAGCCGCCGCCCGAGGCCCCGCAGCTCGAACCCCCGCTCCCGCCGTCGCTCGCGGCGCACCAGACCACCGGCAGCAGCATGTCCGAGGAACCGGACGACGAGCCGTGGGTGTGGTGGGAGCGCGCGCCCGGCTGCGCGGCGGCCAGCCGGGTGCCGCGGGCGGCGGGCACCAGCTGCTGCCGCAGGTACGGGTCCCGCAGGCCGCGCAGCCCGAACAGGGCGGTCTGCACGTACGGGGTCCGGTCGTTCACGTACGCGGAACGCAGCGCCCGCAGCGCCCGCAGCCCCGCCCCGGTGACCCGGCTCTTGGCCCGGACCGAGCCGATCAGGCCCACGACGATGCCGATCACCAGTACGGGCAGCACCTTCACGATGAACGGCACCTGGGCGCCGCGGTCGACGGCGAGCCCCACGAAGGTCAGCACCAGCGAGAACGGGATCAGGAGCGCGCACACGGCGGCCTGGACCAGCCCCCGGCGGCGCCGGGTCCGCCCGGATCCGGGCGGGCAGACCAGCCCGCGGTCGGCCAGCGCGTCGCCGATCTCCTGGACGGCCGGATCGCACATGGCGGCGTAGCGCACCTGGTAGAGCCAGCCCGAGGGAGCCCCCGCGTAGGCCTGGAGCACGGCGCGCTCGGCCGGGTCGCCGGCCCGCGCCCCGGGGCGCACCTGGACGATGCCCGGCCCGCCGACCACGAGGCGGCCGTCGCCGAGCATCGAGACGAGCGCCGCGTCCACGACGGTGGCGGGCCCGCCCACCACGAAGGCGGCCTCGGACAGGTCGTGGAGACCGGCCGAGGGCCCCGCGGAGACGGGGCGGCCCCTGCGCGCCCCGCGCAGCAGCAGGAAGGAGGAGACGGCGACGGCGATCCAGATCGCCAGGGCGAGGAGGTTCATGCCGCCCTCCCCGCGAGCGCGCGGGCCCAGCGCACGACCCGGCGGGGCGGCCGCACCCCGGCCCGTTCCCGCCACCAGGCGGTGAGCCGGCGCCGGGCCGCCGGATCGGCCGGCAGGTCCCGGATCAGCAGGTGTTCGGCGAAGTCCAGCGCGTCCCGCCGGTACCCGGCGGTCATCGGGCGGCCCTTGGCGTACGCGAGGAAGGCCTCGCGGTACGGGTCGCGGCCGCCCAGGAGCCCGGGCAGCTCCGGAGCCACCTTGGCCACCACGTCGGCCCGCTTGGCGGCCAGCGCCCGGGCCTGCACCCGGATGCGCCCGCGGTCGAAGCCCTCGGGTACGGGGGTCCCGGCCACCAGCGCCGACAGCAGCGCGGCCTGCCCGAGCGCGACCCGGGTCCGGGCGGGCTCGATGGCGACGGGAGCCCCGGGCCCGGCGAGGGCCTCCGGCGCGGCCCCGGCTGCGGCCTTCGGCTCGGCCCCCGATACGGCCTTCGGCTCGGCTGCGGCCTCCGGCGCGGGCTCCGCCCGGACGCCCGCCGCGGGGCCGGCCGTCACCACCGACCGGATCGCCTCCAGTTCGCCCACGAGCTCGGCCTCCGGCGGGAAGTCGTCGTCCCGCTCCAGCAGCACGCCCGGCGGGTCCACCCGGGAGCGGAGCGCGGCGAGCAGGTCGAGCACCACCGGCGGCACCGGGTGCGCGTGCGTGTCGTGCCAGACGCCGCCCCGCTCGACCCCGCCCGCCACGTGCACGTACGCCAGCGCCTCCAGCGGGATCGCGTCCAGGACGGCCGCCGGGTCCTCGCCCCGGTTGACCCGGTTGGTGTGCAGGTTGGCCACGTCGATGAGCAGCCGGACACCGGTCCGCTCGACCAGTTCCGTGAGGAACTGCCCCTCGGTCAGCTCCTCGCCCGGCCACGAGAACAGCGCCGCGATGTTCTCCAGGGCCAGCGGTACCGGCAGCGCGTCCTGCGCGATCCGTACGTTCTCGCACAGCACGTCCAGCGCGTCGCGCGTGCGCGGCACCGGCAGCAGGTGCCCGGCCTCCAGCACCGGCGAGGAGGTCCGTACGAAGGCGATGTGCTCGGTGACGAGCGGCGCCCCCAGCGCCACCGCCCGCTCGCCGAGCGCCGCCAGCTTCGCGGGGTCCGGCCGCTCGGCGCCGCCGAGGCCCAGCGCGACCCCGTGCGGCACGACGCTCGTGCCGCGTTCGCGCAGCCGCAGCAGTGCCTCGGGCAGGTGGCCCGGGCAGATGTTCTCGGCCACCACCTCGACCCAGTCGAGGCCGGGCAGCCGCTCGACGGCGTCCGCGATCTCCGGCCGCCAGCCGATGCCCACCCCCAGGTGTGCCATGGGCTTCATGTCCCCTCGCCCCCTCTCAACGCATCGTGTGCCGGTGTCATGGCCCCGACGGAGTCGAGCCAACCGCAGCAGGGGACGTTCAGAGCAACATTTGAGGTTCCCGCGCACCCGCAGGGTCCCCGGGGCGGCGCCGTCAGAGCCGGGCGCGCAGCGCCGGATGGTCGGCGACCACCGTCGCACTGCCCGGCGCGATCTCCGTGAACCCGGCGTCGCGGACCACCGGCAGCCCGCTCCCGCCCAGTTCCGCCCACCGCTCGCGCGGGGCCGTCCGTACGGCCAGCCGGAAACCGGACTCCCGCCAGGCGGCGCGCTCCGCACCGGTCAGCTCCCACCACGCCAGCTGCGCGGCGTGCCCGGCCTGGGCCATCGCCTTGCCGGCCGACATGTCGAGGCCGGGGTTGAGCCACAGCACCGGCAGCTCCGGGTCCTCGACCGCGGCCACCGGCTCCGGGTCGTCCAGATCGGTACCCGACACCTGGAGCTTCGCGAGCTCCTTGGGCCAGCCGTCCAGGGGCACCGGCGGGAAGACCCGTACCTCCGAGGTGTCACCGTGCACCGTGACACCCGGCAGGGTCTGCGCCTTGCGCCACTCCGCCCCGCGGGCGCGCCGGACCACCTTGCGGATCCGCGCGTCCTGCCAGTCGCGGACCGCCTCGGCCCACTCGCCCTCGCCCTGCGACCGCTCGTCGGTGAGCAGGACCAGCACCGCGCGGGCCGCCGTCTCCAGGGCGTCGGTCCGGGCCGGCGGCTCGGCCTTCTCGATCCGGACCACCAGCGGCAGGACGAACTGCGGGGCCTCGTCGCGCAGGGCGTGCTCCTGCCGGAAGGGGCTGTCCGCGCCGACCGCGGGCACGTCGGTGGTGTCGTTCGTGTGCTGGCTGCTCATCCCGCCAAGGATGCCAGGCTCCACCTCAAGGAGGATGCCCCGGGTGCTCGCCGCGGGTGAGGATCGGCGGCATGAAGAGTGATCTTTTCGCGTCCGAGAACCTGGCCCAGGCCGCCGTCACCCCTGGCATGAGCCTGCAGAACGCCAAGTCCGTCAAGTACAACGTCAACGGTGAAATGCTGGCCCGCCAGGGCTCGATGGTCGCCTTCCGCGGCAACCTCCAGTTCGAGCGCAAGGGCCAGGGCATAGGCGGCATGCTCAAGCGCGCCGTGACGGGCGAGGGCCTGGCGCTCATGTCCGTACGGGGCCAGGGCGAGGCCTGGTTCGCCCACCAGGCGGCCAACTGCTTCATCATCGACTTCGAGCCGGGCGACGCCCTCACCGTCAACGGCCGCAACGTGCTCTGCTTCGACCCGACCCTCTCCTACGAGATCAAGATGGTGAAGGGCGCCGGCATGACCGGCGGCGGCCTCTTCAACAGCGTCTTCACCGGCACCGGCAAGCTCGCCGTGATCTGCGACGGACACCCGATCATCATCCCGGTCACCGCCCAGGCCCCGGTCTACGTCGACACGGACGCGGTCGTCGGCTGGAGCGCCCAGCTGGAAACCGGCCTGCACCGCTCGCAGTCGGTCGGCTCGATGATCCGCGGCGGCTCCGGCGAGGCCGTCCAGCTGATGCTGCGCGGCGAGGGCTTCGTCATCGTCCGCCCGAGCGAGGTCACCGAGACGGCGGCGGGGCACTGAACCTCACCGGTGTGGGCCGGCGTTACGGAGCACGCCGGCCCTGGGTGCTGCGCGGGGTCTCGCTGGAGCTGCCGCCCGGCACGCTGGTCCGTATCGAGGGCGGCAACGGCGGCGGCAAGTCCACCCTGCTGCGGCTCGTCGCCGGGATCGACACCCCGACCGAGGGGCGCGTCGACGGCCGCCCGCGCCGCACCGCCTACGTACCCGAGCGCTTCCCGGCGGCGCTGCCGCTCACGGCCGCTTCCTACCTGACCCACCTGGGCCGGGTGCACGGGCTCGGGCGGGCCGCGGCGGCCCGGCGGGCGGCGCACTGGCTGGAGCGGTTCGGGGCCGAAGGGCACGCCCGCACCCCGATGGCCGAACTGTCCAAGGGGACCAGCCAGAAGGTGGCCGTCGCCCAGGCCCTGCTCGCCGAGCCGGAGCTCCTGGTCCTCGACGAAGCGTGGACCGGGCTGGACGCCGCGGCCCGCGCCGAGCTGGACCTCGCCGTCGCCGAACGGACCGCCGCCGGAGCCACCGTGGTGTTCGTCGACCACGATCCCCGCCGGCTCGCCGGCACGCCCGACGCGCACCACCGGGTCGAGGGGACCGCGCTGGTCCCCGTCCCCGTCCCCGCCCCTGTTTCCCATTCCGGGACGGCCGGGCCCCGCGTACGGATCCGGGCCGCCGGACCGCCCGGCGGCCCGCTGCCGCCGGGGCTCGACGGGCGTCCGGACCCCGACGGCGCCGTGGTGCTGACCGTGGCCGCCGCCCGCTCCGACGACGTCCTGCGCGTCCTGCTCGCCGCCCGGCCGCCCTGGCACGTCCGCGCCGTGGAGGAACTGCCGTGACCGCTCTGCTCCGCTACCAGGGCGCCCTGTTGCTGCGCTCCCAGTGGTGGCTCGCCCCCTTCGCCCTGTACGCCGCCTTCGTGGCCGTCGGGATCCGGCCGGGCGACCCGGTGCTCGACTCCCTCGGCTACGCGGCCGCCGGCCTGGTCCCGCTGACGGCCTGGCTCGTCCGGATCTGCGTCACCAACGAGCCCGCCGCGGCCCGCGACGTCGCGGCCGCCGCGTCCGGTCCGGTACGGGTGCACGCGGCGGCCCTGCTCACCGCGCTGGCCGGAGCGCTGCTCAGCGGCGCGGCGGGCGCGGCCGTGGCGCTGCTGCTCTGTGACCCGGGCGGGTTCGGCCCCGCCCGGACCGCCCTCGCCGGCGGCCTGGCTGTGGCGGTGTGCGCGCTGACCGGCGCCGCCGTGGGGGCGCTGTGCAGCAGGCCGCTGGTGCGGCGGCGCGGCTACGGGGTCCTGGCCGCGGCCCTCGGCTCCCTGCTGGCCCTGGTCCTCGCGCCCTCCCCGGCCCACGGTGCGCTGTCCGCCCTGGTCGCGGGGGCGCGCTCGGGCTCCGTACCGCTGCCGCTCACGGCTCTCGCGGGGGCGATGCTGCTGGCCGCCGGGGCGGGCACGACGGCCTGCCTGGTCGCCGCGCGCCGGACCTAGGCCGGCGTCTCGTGGAGGCCCATGGGCGGCCGCCGGGCGGATGGGTGACCCGTCGCCGCCATTCGAGGCCTTCGACCGTTCCGAAGAGTGATGATATGTGACCTTCAGTGATTATCCGTCCGTGAGCGGGGATGCCCCTTCCCGTAGAAAGGCCGCTCCGTGCATGTCACGGGGGGCCTCCCCTCCAGGAAAGGACGCACATGAGGAAGCTGGCTTGGGCTGCGCGGGGCATGTCGGTCGTATCGGGAGCGGTCCTGCTCGGGGCGCTCATTGCCCCGTCCGCGGTCGCCGACAACGGCCCGGGGAGCACCGCGGATCCCAGCAGTTCCATGGCGGTGGGCAAGAAGTGCGGCGCACGCGACGTCAGCTCTGCTGCTCCGGACTTCATCAACTTCCCGGACGGCGTGATCTTCCGTGTCGCGAGTGACGCGCAAGGACACGCGTTCCTCAACGACAGCCGGAACCCGGGCGTGTGGGTCAACCTCGGCGTTCTCGACAACGCGCCGACGTGCGTCATCGGCACCGCGACCTCGGTCACCGAGCGGAACCCGGGTCTCCTCTACATCACGCTGCTGACCCAGGACGGGGAGCAGCACCAGGCCGTGTGCACCAGCGACAACACGCCTTTCGCGCCGTCGACCATCGTGGCAGCTTGCGGCACCGGGTTCTCGCTGCTCCCGAACACCCCCGTCAAGTAAGCCAGGGCTCTGAGGGGGTGTCTTGCCGACAGCCGGCAAGGCACCCCCTCAGCCCACGTCTGCGGGTGACGAACCGCCCGGGACGAGCAGGCGGGGCTCGCCCGTGCCGTCCGCCCGGGCCGACCAGATGTCGCTCGCCCGGCCGTCCTGTCCCGGCAGGGCGTAGGCCAGGGTCGCGTCGTCCAGCCAGGCGGCCTGGTCGTCGACGCTGTGCGGCTCGGCCGACGGGTGCTCGCGCATCGTCGCGAGGTCGAGGACGTACAGCCGCCACGGTGCCCGGGGGTCGTCGGAGACCTTCTTCTTGAAGGCGACGCGGGTGCCGTCCGGTGACAGCGAGGGGCATTCGGCGTTCTCCCGCAGCGCCTTCGCGGACCAGGCGCGCAGGTCTCCCTCGACGAGGTGGGTGGCGCCCCGGGTGGAGACGGTGGCGTAGAAGCGGTTGTCGTCGGCGGCGAAGGTCACGCCCCAGTAGTTGACGTCGGAGTCGTGGTGGCGGGCCCCGCCGAGGGTCAGCGGGATCTGCTCGATCGACTTGATCAGATAGCCGGTGCGCAGGTCCAGGATCGCCGTCCGGGTGGAGAACGCGGCGGTGTTGTAGGAGTCGCCCGTCGTGAACGTGGTCCAGGACGCGACCTGGCCCGAGGGTGAGACACGGGCCCGGTTCGGGATGCCGGGCACGGTCACCGAGCGGACCTCCCGCATGCGCCGGTCGAGTACGAGGGCCTCGGTGCGGGCCGGGACGCCGGGCAGCTTGCGCAGGCACAGGGCATGGTCGCCGGCGGTGTGGAAGCGGTCGCAGGACGGGCCGCCGGTCACCCGTGGCAGGCCGGGGCCGCCCTGGCGCGCGATCCGCCCGCCGGCCGAGTCCCGGAAGTAGAGGCCCGGCTCCTCGACGGTGAAGGAGGCGTCGGCCCGCTGCCCGGGCGGCCGTTCGCGGTGCCGTGCGTGCAGGACGTAGCCCAGCGAGCCGCCCGCCAGCAGCAGCACCGCGGTGACGACGAGGGCGAGGCGCAGCCGGCGGGACGGCGGATTCACGGGACCTCCGGGGTGGTCGGGGCGGTCGGGGGAGCGGCGGGCAGGATGCGCGAGGCGGCCGCGAGCGCCCCGGCCAGCGCGAGGGCGGCCGCCCACAGGGCGGGCCGCTGCCCCCAGAGGGTCCAGGCCGCGCCGAAGCCGGCGGCGCCCAGCAGCCGGGCCAGCGCCTGGCCGGTCTGCAGCACCGCGAGCCCGCCCGCCCGGCCGGCCGCGGGCAGCGCGGGAGCCGCGAGCGCCATCAGGACCCCGTCGGTGGCCGCGTAGAAGATCCCCAGCAGGACGAGCACCCCCACGACGGTCGGCGGGGAGAGCGGGGTGAGCAGCAGGGCGTACGCGCCGAGCAGGGCGCAGTGTCCGAGCAGGAAGGCCGTCCGGCGCCCGGTCCGGTCGGCGATCCGGCCCGCGGGGACGGCGAGCAGCAGGTAGACGGCGGCGGCCCCGAGCGGCAGCAGTGTGAACAGGGCGGGCGGCAGGTCGAGTCCGCGCAGGAGCAGCAGGTAGAGGAAGGCGTCGCCGATGGTGGTGGCGCCGAGCAGGGCCGAGGCCCAGAGCACCCGGCGGAACGCCGGGTCGCGCAGGACCGGGCGCCGGAGCGGGAGGGCCTTCGGCGGGGGAGCGGCGGCCGGCCCGGGCGCCGCCGGGACGTACACGACGAGCAGCAGCACGCCGAGCAGGCCGGTGCAGAAACTGACGGCGAACACCGCGTCGTAGGCGTCGGCGGTCGCCCACAGCACGGCGAACGCGGCGAGCGGCCCGAGCAGGGCGCCCGTGGTGTCCATGGCGCGGTGCACGCCGAAGGACCGGCCGAGGCTCTCCGGGGGCCCGCTGAGCGAGATCAGGGCGTCGCGCGGGGCCGTACGGATGCCCTTGCCCAGCCGGTCGGCGGCGAGCGCGGCGGCGATCGCGCCCGTGGCGCCCCCGGCGAGGAGCAGTCCGAGCCGGGAGAGCGCGGAGAGCAGGTAGCCGGCGCCGGCGACCCGCTTGTGGTGGCCGCGCCGGTCGGCGAGCCGCCCGCCGAGCAGGCGCACGAGGGCGGTGGCCCCGTTGAACATGCCGTCCAGGAAGCCGAACTGCAGGGGGGTCAGGCCCAGGCCCAGGACGAGGTAGAGCGGCAGTACCGCCGTGACCATCTCCGAGGAGATGTCGGTGACGAGGCTGACCGCGCCGAGCGCGAGGACGGCGGCGGGGACGCGCCGCCCGGCCCCCGGGGGGCGGGGCGGCGCGTCCGGGCGGCCGTTGGCGGCCAGGTACATCAGTGGCAGCTGTACTTCGGGCTCGTGTCCTTGACCTGGCCGTCGGTGGCCACGTAGGTCCACCCGTAGCCGGAGTCGGTGAAGTCCAGCTTCACCACGCCGTACGGTCCGCTGATCCGCTTCTGGCTGTTGGGCTGGACCTCCTCGATCGGGTAGGGCTCGGCGCCGCCCATCCCGCCGACGATCTCCACGATCCCGTCGGCGGTCGCCCGGCCCTCGGGGTCCTGCGGGGCGAACCGCTCGTAGTGGTGGTCGTGCCCGTTCAGGACCAGGTCGGCCCCGGCGGCGTAGAGGATCTTCCAGACCGGCTTGGAGACGGGGTCGTTGCCGTGCCCGCCGGAGGAGTACAGCGGGTGGTGCCAGTAGGCGGCGACGCACGGCCTCGCGTTGGCGGCGAGGTCGGCCTTCAGCCAGTTGAGCTGGGCGGCCTGGTCGAAGGAGTTGGAGTCGAGGGCGACGAAGTGCCAGTTGCCCTCGTCGAAGCTGTAGTAGCTCTTGCCCTGCGGGAAGGCGATGCTGCCGAAGTACGACTTGTACCCGGCGAGCGGGCCGGCCGGGTCGTACGTCTCGTGGTTGCCCGGCACCGGCCGGGTCCGGGCCTTGAAGGCGCCCCAGCTCTTGTCGTAGTAGGCGCGGTAGTCGGAGAGCCGGGCGTCGTCGTACTGGTTGTCGCCCATCGTCAGGTAGAACTTCGGGTCGATCCGCTGGGCGAGCGCGGCCGTCTTGGGGTGCGCGCAGCCGCTGTCCGAAGCCGTGCACTGCGCGGCGATGTCACCGGCGGCGACGACCGTGAAGGAGCCGCCCGGAGGAGGCCCGCCCCCGACGGTGCCGTACACCTCGGCCTCGAAGAGCGAGTAGCCGTACGAGGTGGCGCGCGCGGTGCCCTGGACGCGCAGGTAGCGGCCCTTGCCGGACAGGCCGGTCCAGTCGTCGACGCCGCCGTTGCCGGCGGTCTCGGTGGCGAGCGCGGTCCAGGCGGCGCCGTCGGCGGAGACCTCGACGCGGTACGCCTTGGCGTGGGCCGCCTCCCAGGTGAGCCGTACCCGCGAGACGGTGGCCCCGGCGCCGAGGTCGACCCGGATCCACTGCGGGTCCTTGCCCTCGGCGCTGGCCCAGCGGGTGGCCGGGTCGCCGTCGAAGGCGTTCTTCGCGCCCAGCGAGGAGGACTCCGTTGAGGAGGCGGTGGCGGGCTTCCCGCGGGATATGAGGGGGTCGGCGGCGGCCCCGGCCCGTCCGGGCCAGGCCAGGAGGAGCCCGCCGACGAGCGTGAGTGCGGCGAGGCCGGTGAGGGCGGTGAGGAGGAGGGGGCGAAGTCTGCCGCGTAACAGAGGGGGGCGAGCGGAGGCGTTCAGGTGCATACCTGTAACTCCCTGCCTTGAGGGGCGGCGAGAGCTGGACACTGGCGCGGGGCGCCGCACCCGCCCGCGGGCAGGGAACGGCGCCACGGCGGCCGGGTCAGAGCTCTCACTGAGCGCGTCATGCCCGTGGGGGTGGGCACCGCGCCAAGCCGCCGCCCGGGACACTAACAGGAAGGAAACTTTCCTACCAGTGCTCGGGCGGCACTTGTCCGCGAGCCGTCCGCCGATAAGCTCGTAGGCATGAACCGGTCGGACGAGACCCCGTCGTACGAGACCCCGTCGTACTGCCCCGCCCCCGCCGCCCCGGCCGGGCGGGTGGACGGGCCGCCGTACGCGGACTGCCTGGAGTGCGGCAAGCCCACCGAGTACGGGGTCGCGACACCGGGTGTGGTGCTCTGCCCGGTGTGCGAGTGGCAGGACGCGCAGCGCACCGCCTGTTCCGGCTGACGGGCCCGGTCACTTCCCGATGAGCTCGGAGACCTTCACGAAGCGGTAGCCGCGCTTGCGCAGCTCCGGGACGATCTTCCCGATGGCCTCCTCGGTGACCGGGGCGGCGCTGCGCGTGCAGTGCATGACCACCACCGAGCCGGGCTTCACCCCGTTGAGGACCTGTTCGGCCACCGCGTCGGGGTCCTTCGCGAAGGCGTCCCCGCTGACCACGTCCCACTGGACGGCCGTGACCTGGGCCGTGGACAGGGCCCGCAGTGCCTGGTCGTCGTAGCAGCCGCCGGGGAAGCGGAAGTACGGGACGGTGTTGACGGCCCCTGCCTTCCGGAAGGCGGCGAAGGCCCGGTCCACGTCGGCGCGGGCGGCGGCGCCGTCGAGCGCCGGCAGTCCGTAGCAGGGGGACTTGAAGGCGTGGTGGCTGTACGAGTGGTTGGCGATCTCGAAGTTCGGGTCGGTGCCGATGGCCTTCGCCTGGTCCGGGTACTCCTCGGCCCAGCGGCCCGTCATGAAGATCGTCGACGGCACCTTGAGCGTGCGCAGGGTCGAGATCAGCTGCGGGTTGTCGAAGTGTTCGCCGTCCGCGGCGCGCGGCCCCTGGTCGGAGGTCATGTCGGCGTCGAAGGTCAGCGCCACGGTCTTGTCGGTGTGCTGCTTCGCCCGCTCGAAGACCGGGGTCAGGCCGTTCGGGCCGGGGGCCAGGGTCGGCGGCTTGGCGGGGGCACCGGCCTGCGGGGCGTTGGGGGAGGGGCTCTGGGAAGCGGCCGGGGCGCCGGGGGCGGAGGCCGCGGGGGCGGAGGCCGCCGGCGTGCCCATGCGGGCTTCGCGGCCGGCGTCCGTGGTGCCGGAGCCGCCCCCGCATCCCGCGAGCGAAGCGGTGAGGGCGGCACTGAGAGCGGCCGAGGCCGCCACCTTGCGCACAGAAATGGTCACGCACGCAAACTATATGACTGTGTGACAAGTAGCCGTCTGCGGCACTCCCACTTGCCCGCAGGGCCCCCGGTCAGCGGTGCCAGGGGCCCGTCACCGCGAAGGTGGTGCCCGGGGTGTAGGCGTTGACGTACATCGTCCGCCCGTCGGGGGAGAAGGTGACCCCGGCGAACTCCCCCCACTCCGGGGCCCCCGGCTGCCCGATGTCCTGGGCGTTGCGGGCCACCGGATAGACCTCGCCGCCCGCCGTCACGCCGAAGACGTACTGGGCGCCGCCGCCGTCCTCGCACACCATCAGGCCGCCGTCCGGCGCCAGGCAGATGTTGTCGGGGGAGTCCCCGGGCAGCGCGATGTCGGCGGCCGGCCCGAAGAGCACGTCCAGCCGCAGCCGGGCCCGGCGCGGATCGTAGAACCACACCTGTCCGTGGTGGTCGGCCGACGCGCCTTCGCCCGTGCGGGCGAAGCTGGACACGAAGTGGACGCCGTCGCCGCCCCAGTAGCAGCCCTCCAGCTTCTGCGCGTGGGTGGTCCCGCCCGGCCCGAAGTCCTGGAGCCGGATCGGGGTCGAGGCCGCCGACGGGTCCGGTACGGGCACCCACTCCACCGGGAACTCCGCCCCGGGCTCGTCCACCGCGGCGAGGTCCGCGATCCCCGGTACGCGCAGGGCCTCCAGGGCGCCTCCCGCCCGCAGCGAGCCGAGCCCCCCGAGCGGCCGCGCGGGCAGGAAGCGGTAGAACAGCCCGAACGGCTTGACGAAGGCGTCCTCGGTCTCGTAGACGACCCCGCGGTACGGGTCCACGGCGACGGCCTCGTGCGCGAAGCGGCCCATCGCGGTGAGCGGGACCGCGCCCGAGCGGTGCGGGTCGGCGGGGTCCACCTCGAAGACGTAGCCGTGGTCCTCGGCGTAGCCGGAGGTGCCCGCGCGGTCCTCGGTCTCCTCGCAGCTCAGCCAGGTGTTCCAGGGGGTGCGGCCGCCCGCGCAGTTGACGGCGGTGCCGGCGAGGGCGACCCGCTCGCCGGTGACCGTCCCGGCCGCGTCGATCTCCAGGGCCGTGCAGCCCCCCAGGGCCCCGGGGTCGTACGTCAGCCCCGGGACGGCGGGGACGCGCAGGGCGGCGGTGGTGCGGTTCTCGTGGTTGCGGACCAGCCGCACGCGGCCGCCGCCTGCGTCGAAGGCGGCCATGCCGTCGCAGTTGGCCGGGACGGTGCCCTCGCCGGAGCGCAGCGGACCGCCCGCCCGCGAGAGCACCCGGTAGCCGAACCCCGCGGGCAGGTCGAGCAGCCCGCGCGGGTCGGGGAGCAACGGCCCGTACCCGCGCCCGGCGCGGGCGGCCAGGGCGGCGGGGGAGCCGCCGGCGAACAGCGCGCCGAGCGTCCCGCTGAAGGCGATCGCGCCGGCGGCGAGCAGGCTGCGTCGGGTGACGGACATCGGCGGCTCCGGGCGGTGTGCGGCAGCGGTGTTCGGCAGCAGTGTCCAGGAAGGACGCCGGGGCGGCGTCGGGGGCGCGCCGGGGACGGTGTCAGGGGCGGGTGGTGCCCGGAAGGCAGGTCACCGCCGGGTTGAAGGTCTGGAACAGGCCGCCGGGGTTGTCCTTCCAGAGCCACAGCTGCAGGGCGTAGTGGACCGGCTGGCCGGGGAAGTTGCCGGGCTTGGGGCCCTTGAAGGGGACGCCGAACAGCGTGGGGCGGTCGTCGTCCGTGGTCAGCTTCTGGTCGCGGTCGTAGACCAGCCACTGGACCCCGACGAGGCGCTTGCCGCCGCGCCCGTCGTCCTCGTAGTACAGCGCGGCGGGCTTCGCCGGGTCGAGGGAGTTGTCGTACGCGTGGTTGAAGTGCGGGTAGCCGAGCGCGCCCGTACCCCCCGCCTTGTCGACGACGCAGTACTTGTCGGGCTTGTAGCCGGCCGCCACCCCGTTGGCGTGCACCTGGTACCTGGCGGTCGCCTTGTACACGAGGGCCCGGTCGGCCACGGCCCGCCCGGTGCCACCGTCGGCGCCGGCGCCGGGACGGGGCGGGGCGCCGGACGAGGCGGGGGCGGCGGCGACGGCCGTCACGGCGAGCGAGGCGACTGCGGTGAGGGCCAGGGCGAGACTGCGGGCCATGCGCGGGCTCCTTGCGACGGGCTGGCAAGAGACCCCCTACCCCTTCCCCGGGCCGTCGCGCCCGCCACACATGCGGCCCCGGACGGCGGACCGCCGATCGGCTGAGGGCCGGCCGGACCCCGTACGCGGACGACCCCGTGCCCGGCCCCGCGGCCCTCACTCGAACGGGAACGGCGCCGTTTCGCGACGCACCCGCACGGGGAACCGGTGTGTCCGCAGAAGGCGAGTGCGAGCGAGTGCGACGGAGGGTGCGGAACATGGCGCAGCAGGATGCGGCACCGAACGGCGGCGGAGAGCTGCGGGACATCGTCTCGGCCGTGTCCAGGGGCGCGCCGGAGTACCGGCAATGCCCCCACCCGATGTACGCCGCCCTGCGCGAACAGGCCCCGGTGTGCCTGCTGACTCCGCCGCACGGGGTCGACACGTACCTCATCACGCGCCACGACGACGCCCGCGACGCGCTGTCGGACCCGCGCTTCAGCAAGAACATGCGCGGCGCCATCGACACCTACCACGCCGTGTACGGCAGCTTCTTCGACGCGCTCGACGACAACGTGCTCTTCTCGGACCCGCCCCGCCACACACGGCTGCGCCGCATCCTGCGCAGCGCCTTCACCCCCCGGCGGGTGGAGGAGATGCGCCCACGGATCACCGAGATCGCCGAGGGCATCCTCGCCGAGTGCCGGAAGGCCGGCACGGTCGACCTGATGGCCGCGTTCGCGTTCCCGCTGCCCATCGCGGTCCTGTGCGAACTGATGGGCATCCCGCAGGAGGACCGCCCGGAGATCCTGGAGCAGTTCGCCGTGGTGACGCGCTCCCGGTTCGATCCGAGCAGGCGGGCGGAGCTGAAGGCGGCCGAGGAGCGGCTGCAGCACCGGCTGGAGCGGCTCATCTCCGACACCCGCGCGCACCCCTCGGACTCCTTCCTCAGCGACCTCCTCCAGGCGGAGGAACGGCTGGAGGACCCCGAACTGGTCGCGTCGCTGTGGGTGCTGTTCTTCGCCGGCCACAAGACCACCGCCTACCAGATCGGGAACTCCGTGCTCAACCTGCTGCTCCGCCCCGACCAGGCGGCGAAGCTCCGCGAGGACCCCCGGCTGATCCCGCGGGCGGTCGAGGAGATGCTGCGCTTCGAGGGTTCGGTGGAGACGTCGACCTTCCGGTACGCGGCGCAGGACGCCCGGATCCGGGACACGCTGATCCCCGAGGGCTCCCTGGTGCAGATCGCGATCTCCTCGGCCAACCGGGACCCCGAGAAGTTCGACTCCCCGGACGAACTGGACGTGACGCGGGAGGGACTCCAGGGGACGCACCTGGGCTTCGGACACGGCACCCACTACTGCCTGGGGGCGCCGCTGGCGCGGCTCGAACTCGAGATCGCGTTCGCCTGCCTCCTGCGGGAGTTCCCGGACATGGAGCTCGCGGACGCGGAGGAGACCAAGGGGGCGTGGCTCAAGGGGCCGGTGGCGGCGTTCCGGGGACTCGAACACCTCCGGATCGTCCTGGAGCCCTCGCGCCCGGACGGGGATCCCGGCGAGCCGACCCTGGCCTCCGTGGCCTCCGGAAAGTAACCCAGACCCGATGGGCGGTGGATCGGCATGACGGATTCCGTGAGTACTCCCGCGCTGCGCCTCCTGGGCACGCCGGCGGACGAACTGCGCATCGCCGCGGTGGGCACCAGTGAGGTCATCCGCGTCGGGCGGGGCCCCTCCGCGCCGGGCCCGGACGCGGCGCGCGCGGTCCATTCGAAGATCGACATGCATCACCACTACTGCGCGCCGCAATGGCGCGAGTGGGCCGTGCACCACGGGCTGATCACGCAGGAACAGCTGCCCCCGTGGACGCGGCTCGGCATCGCGGACGCGATCCGCTTCATGGACGGGGCGGGCATCACGACCGCCGTCCTCAAGCCGATGCTGCCGGCGCGCTACCGCTCGTCCGCGCAGCTGCGCGAGGCCGTCAACATCACGCTGCAGTCGATGATCGAGGTGGCGGCCTCGCATCCGGGCAGGTTCTCGTACTACGTGCCCCTGTTCCTGGACGACCCGGAGGCCTCGTCGTGGGCCGTGCGCCGCGGCCTCGGTCAGCTCGGCGCCGTCGGCGTGAACGTGACGGCCAACTACGGGGGCGTCTACCTCGGGGATCCCGCCTATGACAGGCTGTTCCACGAGCTGAACGAGTTCTCCGCCGTGGTGGACACCCACCCGCACAACCTGCCCGGCTGCCCGCCCGGCGCGTCGAGCGTCCCCGGCATTCCGAACTTCATGTGCGACTTCCTGCTGGACACCACGCGGGCCGCCGTGAACATGATCAGCAGGCGGACGTTGGACCGCTTCCCGGACATCTCCGTCGTCCTGCCGCACGCCGGCGGCTTCCTCCCGTACATCGCCACGCGCCTGGAGGCCCTCGGACGGTTCTGCGAACCGCGCGTGGAACCGGCCGCCGTCCGCGATCACCTGAGCCGCTTCTACTACGACACGGCGGGCCCCATGGCGCCCGCGGCGACCCTGCTGGAGCACGTGCCGGCCGATCACGTCCTCTTCGGCACGGACTGGCCCGCCGCCCCCGCCGATACGGTCACGGAGCTGGCGTTGCCCGCCCTCGAAGCGGACCCGGCCTTCACGCCGGAGCAGCTGCAGGGCATCTACCACGGCAACGCGCTGCGGCTGATCCCGCAGCTGGCGAACGCCTGACGGGGGCGCGGGCCGCAGCCGCGGCCCACGCTCCCGATCGCGTCCCGCCGGAGCGGGAGCGTCAGACGAGCTCGGCGCTCAGGGTGATCGTCGTACCCGTCAGGGCCTGGCTGACCGGGCAGTTCTTCTTGGCGTCCTCGGCGGCCGCGGCGAAGCCCTCGGCGTCCAGTCCGGGGACCTCGGCGCGCACGGTCAGGTGGATGCCGGTGATGCCCTCGCCCGGCTGGAAGGTCACGTCCGCCTTGGTCTCCAACCGGGTGGGAGGGGTCCCGGCGCCGTCCAGACCGTGCGAGAGGGCCATCGAGTAGCAGCTGGAGTGCGCGGCCGCGATCAGCTCCTCCGGGCTGGTCTTTCCGTTCGCGGCCTCGGCGCGGGAGGGCCAGGAGACGTCGAACGAGCCCTGGCCGGAGGAGTCGAGGGTGACGACGCCTGAGCCCTTGAGCAGGTTGCCTTCCCAGACGGTGTGCGCGTGACGCGTGGTGGCCATGGGTGATCCCTTCGCAGAAGTGGAAACGGCCGGACACCGGTGAGGGCGTCCGGCATCCCCAAACCTACTGGGACACCAGGGGTTTCGCGTCGCGCGCCAGCGCGGTGAGCCGCGAAATGGCGCGGAAGTACTTCTTCCGATAGCCGCCGTTCAGCATCTCTTCGCTGAAGAGCCGGTCGAAGGGGACCCCGGAGGCCAGGACCGGGATCTCGCGGTCGTACAGCCGGTCGGCCAGTACCACCAGCCGCAGCGCCGTCGACTGGTCGGGCACCGGGCCCACGTCGGTCAGGCAGACGACCGTGATCCCGTCGGTCAGCGCGCCGTACCGGCTGGGGTGCACCCGGGCCAGGTGCTCCAGCAGGCCGGGGAAGTCGTCCAGGCTCGCGCCGTCGGTCGCGTACGCGGCCTTGGCGACCTGCTCGTCGGAGAACGGGGCGGGAGCCTCCGGCAGGCCGCGGTGGCGGTAGTCCTGGCCGTCGATCCGCAGCGGCCGGAAGTGCGCCGACAACCCCTGGATCTCGCGCAGGAAGTCCGCGGCGGCGAAGCGGCCCTCGCCCAGCTTGCCGGGCAGCGTGTTGGAGGTGGCGGCCAGGGCCACGCCCTGCTCGACGAGGCGGCTGAGCAGCGAGGACACCAGCACGGTGTCGCCCGGGTCGTCCAGCTCGAACTCGTCGATGCACAGCAGCCGGTGGCCGCCCAGGGTCTGCACGGTCTGCTGGAAGCCGAGCGCGCCGACCAGGTTGGTCAGCTCCACGAAGGTGCCGAAGGCCTTGAGCGCGGGCTCGGCGGGGGTGGCGTGCCACAGGGAGGCGAGCAGGTGGGTCTTGCCGACGCCGTACCCGCCGTCGAGGTAGACCCCGCGCGGGCCGGAGGGGGCCGCGGGCTTCTTGGAGAACCAGCGCCTCTTGCCGGCGCCGCTCGCGTGCGCCCCGCCCAGACCGGCGGCGAAGCCGCTGAGCACGGTGACGGCCTCGGACTGGCTCGGCTGGGTCGGGTCCGGGTTGTACGTGTCGAAGCGGACCGAGTCGAAGCGCGGCGGCGGCACCATCTCGGCCACCAGCCGTTCGGCGGGCACCCGCGGCTCGCGCGCACACAGGGCCTGGGGTCCCGCGTCGGCTATCGGCGGCCGGCCGGAGGTGTAACCGGAGGTGGAGAGTGATGTCGACACAGCCCTTAACTCTACGGGGCGTGGCACACTGCCCGGATGCGACGCCTGTTCCCTGTGACCGATCAGACACCAGCCTCGCCGCGGGACCGGGCCGACCGGGAGTGGTCGCTCGACGAGCTCGCGGACGCCTACGCGTACCCCGCCTTGGGGCCGGACGGGCACTGGCTGCGGGCGAACATGGTCTCCACCCTGGACGGGGCGGCCCAGCACGACGGCCGCTCGCAGCCGATCTCCGGCGAGACCGACATGAGGATCTTCGGCACCCTGCGGGCGCTGGCCGATGTGGTGGTCGTCGGGGCGGAAACGGTTCGCCAGGAGGGCTACCGTCCGGCCCGGGCCCGGGAGGCCTTCGCCGCCCGCCGGGCGGCCGCCGGACAGGGCCCCGCCCCCGCGATCGCCGTGGTCACCGCGCGCATGGACCTGGACTTCTCGCTCCCCCTGTTCACCTCCCCGCTGGTGCCCACCCTGGTGGTCACCGGGGCCGCCGCGCCCGCCGACCGGGTGGCCGAGGCGGTCAAGGCGGGGGCCGAGGTCGTGGTGGCCGGCGACGGCGCGGCCGTGGACCCGGCCCGCGCGGTACGGGAGCTGGCCGGGCGGGGGCTGCGCCGCCAGCTCACCGAGGGCGGACCCCGGCTGCTGGGCCAGTTCGTGGCCGCCGACGCCCTGGACGAGCTGTGCCTGACGATCTCGCCGATGCTCGTGGCCGGTGACGCCCAGCGGATCGCCGGGGGACCCTCCGTCACGGTTCCGCACCGGCTCGCGCCCGCCTCCGTGCTGGAAGAGGCCGGGTTCCTCTTCACGAGCTACCGTCGGATCTGACAAGGGGCGGAATTTGGCGTTCCGCTTTGCTTCCGCTGGGCACATAACTGGGCAGACATGTCTGCGCAAGGCCCCGTGCGACAGCGGGGCAGGATGGTTTCCGCAGGGGCCGGCCAGCCGGCCTCGGCCCATGAAGGAGAGGGCGTCCGTGTTCACGAGCGTATTGATGATCGAGCAGCCGCTGACCACGGTGGACGTGGACTTCGTCACCACCCTGCACGGGGACGACCCGGTCTCCTTCATCGTCCTCATGCGACCCCGGGGCGACCAGGACCGACTGCTGCGCGCCATCGACGACGTCGCGCTCGGTGAGCTCCCCGAGGCCATCCACGAGGGCGACGAACCCGAGGGCGAAGCCGCCCAGGGCCCGGCGGCGCACGCCCTCGCGCACTCCCTGAACGCCCTGCGGCAAAAGGGCGCCAACGCCACCGGGCAGATCATCGGGGACCACCCGCTCGACAAGCTGAAGGCGGTCGTGGACGAGATCGGCGCCGACGAGGTGATCGTCCTGACCGCCCCGCACTTCGTGGAGGAGTTCTTCCACCGGGACTGGGCCTCCCGGGCCCGGCACAAGGTCGGCGTTCCGGTGCTCAAGCTCTTCGCCCACAACGAATAGGCTTGGCCCGTCAGAGCTCGACAGCACCACCCCTCGATCCTGGAGCGACCTGAATGAAGCCCGGCCTGCCGACCGCCATGGAACGGCCCCACTTCATCGGCATCGGCGGCGCCGGGATGTCCGGCATCGCGAAGATCCTGGCCCAGCGCGGCGCGCAGGTCGCCGGCAGCGACTCCCGCGACTCCGAGACCGCCCAGGCCCTGCGCGCCCACGGCGCCACGGTCCACGTCGGACACGCGGCCGGCCACCTCGCCGCCGACTCCACCTGCGTGGTCGTCTCCAGCGCCATCCGCGCCGACAACCCGGAGCTGGCCCGCGCCGCCGAGCTCGGCATCCCCGTCGTGCACCGCTCCGACGCGCTCGCCGCCCTGATGGACGGGCTGCGCCCGATCGCCGTCGCCGGCACGCACGGCAAGACCACCACCACCTCGATGCTGGCGGTCTCCCTCTCGGCCCTGGGCCTGGACCCCTCCTACGCCATCGGCGGCGACCTGGACGCCCCCGGCTCCAACGCCCACCACGGCGAGGGCGACATCTTCGTGGCCGAGGCGGACGAAAGCGACCGCACCTTCCACAAGTACAGCCCGCAGGTCGCGATCATCCTCAACGCGGAGCTCGACCACCACGCGAACTACGCGTCGATCGAGGAGATCTACGAGTCCTTCGAGACCTTCGTCGGCAAGGTCGTGCCCGGCGGCACCCTCGTCGTCGCCCACGGCCAGGAGGGCGCCGCCGAGATCGCCCGCCGCGTCGCGGGCCGGGAGGGCCTCACCGTCGTCACGTACGGCGAGGAGGAGGACGCCGACGTCCGGATCACCAAGATCACCCCGCGCGGCCTGACCAGCGAGGTCACCGTGGTCCTCGACGGCCGGATGCTCACCTTCACCGTCTCCGTGCCCGGCCGCCACTACGCGCACAACGCCGTCGCCGCCCTCGCCGCCGGCGTGGCCCTCGGCGTCCCGGCGCACAACCTGGCCTCCGCCCTCGGCAAGTACACCGGCGTCAAGCGCCGCCTCCAGCTCAAGGGCGAGGCCGCCGGCGTTCAGGTCATCGACTCCTACGCGCACCACCCCACCGAGATGACCGCCGACCTGGAGGCCATCCGCGGAGCCGCCGGGGACTCCCGGATCCTGGTCGTCTTCCAGCCGCACCTCTTCTCCCGCACCCAGGAGCTGGGCAAGGAGATGGGCCGGGCGCTGGCCCTGGCCGACGCCTCGGTGGTCCTGGACATCTACCCGGCCCGCGAGGACCCGATCCCCGGCATCACCAGCGAGCTGATCATCGCGGCCGCCCGGTCCGCGGGCGCCGACGTCACCGCCGAGCACGACAAGGCGGCCGTCGCCGACGTCATCGCGGGAATGGCCAAGCCCGGCGATCTCGTTCTCACCATGGGCGCGGGAGACGTCACGGACCTCGGTCCGGCCATCCTCGCCCGGCTGTCGAGCTGAAGGTACGAGGGAGCGGGAGAGTCATGTCCTACGAGGTAGAGAAGACGGACGAGCAGTGGCAGGCGGAGCTGACCCCGTCCGAGTACCAGGTGCTGCGCCTCGCGGGCACCGAGCCGGCCTTCCGCGGTGAGTACACCGACACCAAGACGAAGGGCGTCTACTCCTGTCGCGGCTGCGGGGCCGAGCTGTTCCGCTCCTCGGAGAAGTTCGAGTCGCACTGCGGCTGGCCGTCCTTCTTCGACCCGAAGGACACCGACGCGGTCGAGCTGATCGCCGACACCTCGCACGGCATGGTCCGTACCGAGGTCCGCTGCGCGAAGTGCGGCTCCCACCTGGGCCACGTCTTCGAGGGCGAGGGGTACCCCACCCCCACCGACCAGCGGTACTGCATCAACAGCATCTCCCTGCGCCTGACCCCCTCCTCCGACGAGGGCTGACACCGCGGGACCCCGGCGGGCCCCCACCGACCCCGTATGCGGGCCGGTGGGGGCCCGCGCGCGTCCACGGGTTCCGGTTGCCGGTCCGCCCGCGGCGGGCGGGCGCTCGCGCGGCTGGCCGGAACGGGTCCGCCCAGGTGTCGAGGACATCGCAGTTCGATTCCGATCCGGTCTCTGGCCTGCGGTGATCCAACGGCGATAGCACGGTTGGCCAGTGAAGACACCTATCCGTTTTCTCCATGTGTCTGGTTATGATCGGCACCCTCACATCCCGCCGCGGCCGGACCGGTTGTGGCCGTCCCCTCCCCAGGACCGTGCCGTCCGGCTGCTCGGCAACCCCCGACATCCCCCTGCCGCCCCCGCTCCCGAGGACCGATGTCTCCCATAGAACCCGAAGGCGTACGAGGGCAGTCGACGACGCGTCGGTGGCGCAACGTGCGCCTGCGCACCCTGCTCATCTGGCTGGCGGTCGTCCCCACCCTGGCGATGGGCACTCAGGTCACCGTGACCGCACAGCGGTTGCTGGCCCAGTCGGAACAGCTGCGGGCCGACGTGGAGGCCGCCGAGCGGATCGGCGCCCCGCTCTACACGCTCATGGTCGACATGCAGGCGGAGCGGACGGCGACCGCCGCCCAGTGGGCGGGCAACGACGGGGCCGAGGGCGAACTGCGCGCCCGGCGCGCGGCAACGGACCTGGCCGCCGCCGAGTTCCGCCGACTGGCCGACGATCCGTCGAGGTCCTTCGCGGAAGTGACCCGGCAGCTCGACAAACTGCCCGCGTACCGCCAGCGCGCGGACACCCGCAGCGGCGCCGCCGACAGCACGCTCGCCTACTACTCCGAGGTGATCGGCAAGGTCATCCAGGTGTACCAGCAGGAGTTCAGCCACGCGGAGGACGCCGAACTCGCGCAGGCGAGCCGGCCCGTGGTGGCGATGCTCCAGGCCACCGAGATGGTGGCGCGCGAGGACACCGTCCTGGCCCTGGCCGGGCCCTCCGGGGAGCTGACCTTCGTCGGCTACGACCAGTTCGTCAGTTCCCTGGGCGCCCAGCGGTACCTGCACGAGGCGTTGATCGTGCCGCACCTCGCGGAGGGGGACGAGCGGTTCTACGAGCGGGTCATCGGCTCCGCGGACTGGCAGACGAAGACGCGCATCGAGAACGCGGTCCTCTCCGGGCACAAGGACACCGTCTCGGGCATCAGGGTGCCCGCCGAGGTCGCCGGCTGGTCCTCCGCGCACGCCAACTTCTCCGTGCAGATGACCACGCTCAACATCGACCTGGCGCGCTCGGTGCTCGCCCGCGGCGAGGCCAAGGCCGCGGAGCTGCAGACCGAGGTCGCCTGGCTGATCGGGGGAAGCGGCGGCGGACTGCTGGCCGTTGTGATCGTCGTCGTGTTCACCACCCGGTCGGTGCTCCGCCGGCTGCACGAGCTGCACGTGCGCACGGTGACCGTGGCCGAGGAGACCCTTCCCGACGTCGTCGCCCGCCTCCAGCGCGGACAGAGCGTGGACCCGGCGGCCCTGCCGGCCGTGAGCGGGGACCGGGACGAGGTCGGACGCATCAGCGACGCGTTCGCCCGGGCCGTCGCCGTGTCGGTCGACGGGCACCGGCAGCTCGCCGCCGAACGCCACGGGTTCGGCCTGTTCGCCTCGGGCATCGCCTCGCGCACCGGAAACCTGGTCAGCCGTCAGCTGAGCCTCACCGAGGACCTCCAGGACACCTTCGGCCACGACGAGGCGCTGCTCGCCCAGTTGATGCGGTCCGACCAGCTGACGGTCGGCATGCGGCGGCAGATCGAGAACCTGCTCATCCTGGCGGGCGGCGAGGTCCCCGACCCGCACACCGAGCCCATGCGCGTCGCCGACCTGCTGCGCGAAGCCGCCGCGGAGGTCGAGGACTTCCGGCGCATCGAGCGGCAGGCCCTGGACGAGACCAGCGTGGAACCGAGCGCGATCAGCCAGATCAGCCACCTGCTGGCCGAGCTGCTGGACAACGCCACCCGCTTCTCCCCGCCGAAGGCCAAGGTGGTCATCCGCGCCGAACTGGTCGCGGACGGACTGTCGGTCGAGATCGAGGACCGCGGACCGCGGGTGAGCCCCGAGCGCTACGAGGAGATGAACGGGCGCCTGCACCAGGCCCCGCCGTACTCCGTCCTGGCACAGAACGCGCACCGGCTCGGCCTCTTCGTCGTAGGCCACCTCGCCGACCAGCTCGGGGCGACCGTGACCCTGCGCCGCTCGGTGTACGGGGGGACCTGCGCCGTGGTGGTCCTCCCCGGGGAACTCCTGCTGGCGACCGAGGCGGAGACCCCGCGCGAGCCCGCCCGGCGCGAACCCGCACCCCGGGCCCTGGCCGCGCCCGAGCCCGCGGTCGAGCCCGAGCCCGATCCGGTGGCCGAGCCCGAGCCCGAGCCGCTCCTGCTCACGGGCGCCGGCCTGCCCAGCCGCCGTGCGAAGGCGCCCGCTCCCGCGCCCGCCCTCGCGGTCCGGCCGGCTCCGGCGGACGCCCCCGCGCGGCCGGCCCTCCCCGAGCGCGTCCCGCAGACCCACATCGCAGACCAGCTGCGCGCGCCCCGCGCGCCGGAAACACCCGTGCGGCCGGACACCGAGACACCCGAAGAGGTGGCCGACGCCTGGGCGGACTACGAACAGGGGACCCAGACAGTGGAAGAAGAGCTCCGACGGGATCAGCCATGACCACCTCATCGAACACCACCGCATCCAACGACGCCATATACAGCGTCCTGGACAACAACCTGAGCAGGATCGCGGGCATCCAGGGCGCCGTGCTCCTGTCCAACGACGGCATCCGGCTCAGCGCCTACCTGCTGGACCAGCCCCAGGCCGAGCGCATGGCGGCCGCGGCCTCCGGCATCGCCTCCACGATGAAGGCGATATCGCGGGAGATCGACGGCGGCGGCGTCATCCGCCAGCTCGTCGAGATGGACGACCGGTACCTCTGCATCGTCGGGTGCGGGGAGGGCAGCACGCTCATCGTGGTGACCTCCCGCAAGGCCCGCCTCGGCGAGCTGGGCGGCGAGGCCGTACGCACGGCCCAGGCGCTCGGCGAGTGGCTGGGCACCCCCGACCGCGGTCAGGTGCCGTCCTCGTAATGCCGCAGGACGAGTCGCAGCCCGCGAGCCGCCGCCGTACGCGGCTGTACGCCCTGACCGACGGACGTACGGCCGCTTCGCAGACCGTCCTCACCATGGACACCACCATCACGGCGGCGGTCGCCGACGAGGCGCTCGGCGGGCTGCCCACCGAGTGGCAGGAGATCCTCGCCATGTGCGCGCCGCCGGGCGGCCGGGCGGTCGCCGAGATAGCGGCGCGGATGCACATCCGTCTCACCCCGATGACGGTGCTCCTCGGGGAACTCGCCGACCGCGGGCTGATCGACCACCGGCCGCCCCTGGCGGCCACCGACACCACCGACGTCAACCTGCTCATGAGAATCAGGGACAACCTTGCCCGGATATGACATGCCCGCCTCCGGGGAACCCGACCCGGTCAAGATCCTCATCGCCGGCGGGTTCGGGGTCGGCAAAACGACCCTGGTGGAGACGGCCTCCGAGATCGAGCCGTTGCGGACGGAGGAGCGGCTGACGGCCGCGGGGGTCGGGGTCGACGACCTCGACGGCATCGAGTCCAAGACGGTCACCACGGTGGCGATGGACTTCGGCCGGATCACCCTCACCGATGCCGGGGTCGTCCTGTACCTCTTCGGCACGCCCGGCCAGGAACGCTTCTGGTTCATGTGGGACGACCTGCTGAACGGGGCCCTCGGGGCGATCGTGCTGGTCGACACGCGGCGCCTCGACCGCAGCTTCCCTGCCGTCGACTTCTTCGAGAGCCGCGGACTGCCGTTCGTGGTCGGCGCGAACTGCTTCCACGGCGAACAGCCCTACACCGCGCAGGAGATCGCGGCGGCCCTGCACCTGCGCGATCCGCTGACGCCCGTCCTCATGCTCGACGCCCGCTCCCGCGACGACGTCCGCGCCTCCCTGCTCGCGCTGCTCGACCGGCTCATCGTCAAGGCCCAGGCACCGGCGGCCGTCAGCGGCTGAGGGGCGGGCGAGGGGCTGTTGTTTCGGGGGGAGTTCCCCTACCCTCCCACCAGCGCGGCCGCGGCGGGCGGAGGAACGCCGTCCGTTCTCCAGGTGTACGGCACCGCGTCACGAGGGGATCCCCGGCCGGTACCCCGGGGCCGCTGTCCTTGGGGCGCCCCTCGACTCCCCCCTCACCCGCAGAGGTCGTCACGCCATGGCAGAACTCAACCGTCGCAGGTTCCTGCAGATCGCCGGCGGCACCGCTGCCCTCACGATGCTGAACGACAGCATCGCGCGGGCCGCCGCCATCCCGGCGCAGGGCACCACCGGCACGATCCAGGACATCGAGCACGTCGTCGTCCTGATGCAGGAGAACCGGTCCTTCGACCACTACTTCGGCGCGATGAAGGGCGTCCGGGGCTTCGGCGACCCGCGCCCCGTCCTCCAGGACAACGGCAAGTCCGTCTTCTTCCAGTCCAACGGGACCAAGGACGTCCTGCCCTTCAACCCGCAGGTCGCGGACCTCGGGATGCAGTTCCTGGAGGGGCTGAACCACGACTGGGCCGGCGGCCACCAGGCGTACAACAACGGCAAGTACGACAAGTGGATCCCGGCGAAGACGGCCACCACCATGTCGTACATGACCCGGAACGACATCCCGTTCCACTACGCCCTCGCCGACGCCTTCACCGTGTGCGACGCCTACCACTGCTCCTTCATCGGCGCCACGGACCCGAACCGCTACTACATGTGGACGGGTCACACGGGCAACGACGGAGTGGGCGGCGGCCCGGTCCTCGGCAACCAGGAGGCCGGGTACGGCTGGAAGACGTACCCCGAGCGCCTGGAGTCCGCCGGGGTCTCCTGGAAGGTCTACCAGGACATCGGCGACGGCCTGAACGCCGCCGGCTCCTGGGGCTGGATCAACGACGCCTTCCGCGGCAACTACGGCGACAACTCGCTGCTGTACTTCAACACCTACCGCAATGCCCAGCCCGGCAGCGCCCTGTACGAGAAGGCGCGCACCGGCACGAACGTCAAGGCGGGCGAGGGCTACTTCGACCGGCTGCGCGCGGACGTCGTGAACGGCACGCTGCCCTCCGTCTCCTGGATCGCCGCCCCCGAGGCCTTCAGCGAGCACGCCAACTGGCCGACGAACTTCGGCGCCTGGTACATCTCGCAGGTCCTGGACGCGCTGACGGCGAACCCCGCGGTGTGGGCGAAGACCGCCCTCTTCATCACCTACGACGAGAACGACGGCTTCTTCGACCACGTGGTCCCGCCGTACCCGCCCACCTCCTCGGCCTGGGGCCTGTCCACGGCCGATGTGTCCAAGGACCTGTACGCCGGTGGCGGCGGCTACGCGGCCGGACCGTACGGCCTCGGCCCGCGCGTACCGATGATCGTGGTCTCCCCGTGGAGCAAGGGCGGCTACGTCTGCTCCGAGACCTTCGACCACACCTCGGTGATCCGCTTCATGGAGAAGCGGTTCGGCGTGCAGGAGCCCAACATCTCCCCGTGGCGCCGCGCCGTCTGCGGTGACCTCACCTCGGCCTTCGACTTCACCCGCGCCGACGCCGCGCCCGCCGCCCTGCCCTCCACGGCCGGGTACGTCCCGCCGGACAAGAACCGCCACCCGTCCTACCACCCGACCCCGCCGGCCACGGGCACCCTGCCCAAGCAGGAGGCCGGCTCCAAGCCCACCCGCGCCCTGGGCTACAGCCCGTACGTGGACGGCGCCCGCACCGCCTCCACGGGCCAGTTCACCCTCACCTTCTCCTCCGGCCCGACCCTGGGCGCCCACTTCCACAGCACCTCGGGCAACCGTACGGACGGCCCCTGGCCCTACACGGTCGAGGCGGGCAAGACCCTCTCGGACACCTGGTCCACCAGCAGCTCCACCGGCAACCAGATCAACCTGACGGTGTGGGGCCCGAACGGCTTCCTGCGCACCTGGAAGGGCCCGGCGAAGAAGACCGGCCCCGAGGTCACGGCCCGCCACGTCGCCGGCACCGGCAACCTGGCCCTGACCCTCACCAACTCCGGTACGGCGGCCGTCAACCTCACGGTGACCAACGCCTACGGCGGCGCCGCGCAGGTCATCAGGGTCCCGGCCGGCGGCACCGCCGCGCACACGGTGGCCCTCGGGACCACGGGCCGCTGGTACGACGTGAACGTCGTCTCCGACGCCGACGCCACCTTCCTCCGCCGCTTCGCGGGCCACGTGGAGACGGGCGCCCCGGGCGTCTCCGACCCGGCGATCAAGACCGTCTGACGCGGTCGTCGGGCGTGCGCAGCAGCCGCCGTTCCAGGACCGGAAGGTCCCCGGGGCGGCGGCTGCGGGCGTACCGGAGCAGCAGATCGCGGGCAGTGTCCGGAACCCGCCGCCGCTTCGGGTGGCGGGTGGTGAACTCCTCGCCCGCGAAGAACCGCACGGCGCCCTCCAGCCCGGTGCGGTCCGTCTCCCGCACCGCCCAGGCGAGTTCCTCCGTGGACCTCCCGGCCAGCAGCAGCCGGGGAGCCCGTTCCGCGAGGAGCCGCGCCGCGTCGCGCGGTTCCTCCCGTACGGCGCCCAGCCAGCCGAACACCACGGCCGGCGGCACCCCGTGCGGCGGCCCGGGCGCGCCGCCGCGGGCCAAGTCGACGGCGTACTCCCGCAGTCCCTCCGGGGCGGCGGCCGCCCACCGGTCCCGGTGCCGGGCCGGGATCCCGTCGGGGTCCAGTGGATCGAACAGGGGCCGGAGCGGACCGGTCGGCGCCGCGGACCCGATGCGCTCACCGCCGGCCTCGTACAGCGAGAGCCCGCCGTCCCCGTGGCACATGCACTCGAAGCCGTCGTGCGCTTCGCCGCGCGGCCACAGGGCGAGCACCTCGGCGATCTCGGCCCGGTCCAGGACCTCGTACTCATTCGGGTGGTGAGGGTGGTGAGGGTGGTGCGGCTGGTCGGCGCCGGTACGGGAGGCCGTGACGGCGATGCGCACCGTGCGCGATGTCGGCTTCACGGTGTGATCGTAGACCCGGTGGGCAGAACGTACGGGTCCGTTTTCGTCGTACCCGTCACCGAGGGAGAACGCATGGCCATCGCCCACCGCAGGATCGGTACCGGACCCGTTCGCGTCATCGTGCTGCACGACTGGTTCGGCACCTCCGCCAACTGGGGCTCCGTGCTGGACCACCTGGACCCCCAGGGGTTCTCGTACGCCTTCCTCGACTACCGCGGCTACGGCGACAGGCGGGACGTGACGGGGCGCCACACCCTCGACGAGATCGCCGACGACGTCCTCGAACTCGCCGACCAGCTCGGCTGGGCCACCTTCTCCCTGCTCGGCCACTCCATGGGCGGCAAGGCGGCCCAGCAGGTCCTCGTGCGCGCCCCCGAGCGGATCGAGAAGCTCGTCGGGATCAATCCGGTCCCGGCCGCGCCGTACGAGATGGACGACGCCACCCGCACCCTCTTCTTCGGCGCCGCGGAGAGCCCCGAGAACCGGCGCGCCATCCTCGACCTCGTCACCGGCAACCGGGCGAGCCGGCGCTGGATCGAGCGGATGGTCGCCCACTCCCTGGAGATCTCCCGCCCGGAGGCCTTCGCCGACTACCTCGCGAGCTGGCAGTCCCTGGACCTGTCCGACGCCGTCAAGGGCAACACGGTGCCGGTGCTCGTCCTGGTCGGCGAGTACGACCTCGCGCTCACCGCCGACGTGATGCGCGCCACCTGGCAGGTCTGGTACCCGAACTGCCGCATCCGCACCCTCCCCGGCGCCGGGCACTACCCGCCGCACGAGACCCCCGTGGCCTTCGTCACCGAGGTCGAGGCCTACCTGCGCGACTAGCCGCGGCCGCACGCCGGGCCCGAACGCAAAAAATCCCCGGGGTACGAGGAGACCTCGTACCCCGGGGGATCAGGGTGAGTGACGGGACTTGAACCCGCGGCCACCTGGACCACAACCAGGTGCTCTACCAACTGAGCTACACCCACCACGAAGGGCGGCGGACCACCCGTCGACGTGCATGCACAGCATAGCCGATCTGCGGGGTGGTCCCGCGACGGGTTATCCGGCCGAGCGGCTGGTGGCCAGCGTCGCGGCGAGCCGGGCCGCGACCCCGTCCCGGCGGCCGGCCGCGTGCGCGACGGCCGCCGCGGCGAGGGCCGAGACGATCGGGTGCGGCCGCGAGCCGTCCCCGTGCAGCTCCGGCTGGAACAGCGTGGCCAGGAAGAACGGGTGCCCGGGCAGCTCGGCGATGCGGGCCTGGCCCTCCTCGTCGTACCCCGACAGCCGCAGCCCGTGGGCGATGAGCGTCGGCAGGTGCCGGGGCGCGGGTCCGTAGTTGCAGTGGTAGCGCTCCATCGACCGCTCCGCGCCGAGCGCGGCCTCGGCGAGCGAGCCGGGCTCGGCCCGTACGAGGCCCTCGTGCCCGACGAGCGAACAGGCGAGCGGCGCGATCAGCTGGTCCGCCGCCCCCGGGTCGTTCTCGGCGTGCGCCACGGAGGTCAGCCCGCAGACCGTCCGGGCGTACTCCAGCAGGGTGTGCTGGAAGCCGCCGCAGGTCCCGAGGAAGGGGATGCCCTCCTCGCGGGCCACCCGGATCGCGGCCAGCGCCCCGGCCTCGCTCGCGTACGGGCTCCCGGGCAGCACCCACACGGCGTCGAAGCGGGCCAACGTCCCGGCGGCCGCCTCGGCCTCCGCGTCGCCGGTGGGGATCCAGTAGGCGTCGAGGACGAGCCCGTCGCGGGAGGCCAGGGCGTCGAGGAGGAGGGGGACGCGGGTGTGGGACTTCACGTGCGGGGAGCGGTCGCCGACGAGTGCGATCCGCGCCGCCGGTGTGGTCTGCGGGGTCTGTGCGGTGGTCATGTGGATCATCCTGCGGCCGGCTCCCCGTTCAGCGCCAACGATTGTTCCTGCACCCTCCATCAGTGATCCTGATGACCATGGACCCGCACCTGCTCCGCACCTTCGTCGCCGTGGCCCGCCTCGCCTCCTTCTCCGCCGCCGCCCGCGAGCTCGGCTACACCCAGTCCGCCGTCTCCCAGCACATCGCCGCCCTCGAAGGGGACCTCCGGGCCGAACTGCTCACCCGCCGGCCGGTCGCGCCGACCGCGGCCGGGACGCGGCTGCTGGAACACGCCGGGCCGCTGCTCCTGCGGCTCGACGCCGCCCGCGCCGACGTGCTCCGGCTGACCGCCGCCCCGCCCGGCCGGGTCACCCTCGCCGCCTCCCCGCTCGCCGTCGGGCCCCGGCTGCTCGCCGCCCTGCCCGCCACCGGGGTCACCCTGCGGGTGCTGCCCCCGGCCGAGGTGCCCGCGGCCGTCGCCACCGGGGGCTGCGACCTCGGCCTCGTCGACGGCCCGGCCGCGCCCAGCGACCCGCTGCGGCTGCCCGACGTGGCCCCCCTCACCGTGACCGGCGTGGCCGAGGAGGAACTGGCCGTGCTGCTGCCCGCCGGGCACCCCTTCGCCGGGCGGGCCGCCGTCCGGCTGGACGACCTCGCCGACGCCCGCTGGCTCGACGCCCCCGGCGTGGGGCTGCCGCTCACCGCCGCCCGCGCCTCCGTCCGCTACGACGGCACCGACCTGCACGCCCTCTGCGCCCTCGCCGCGGCCGGGCACGGCCTCGCGCTGCTCCCGCGCCGGGTCGCCGAGGCCGCCGGCGCGGGGGTCGCCGTGCCGCTGTCCACCCCGCGCCTGGTGCACCGTACGGAACTCCTCACGCCCGGCACCCCGACCGGCGCGGCCGCTGCCCTCGCCGCCCGGCTCACGGCAGGATCACCCGTATGACACGTGACGCCGCATTCAAGGACCCGGCACCCTTCACGGCCGACGACTACGCCGCCCGGATGGCCGCCGCCGCCCGGACCGCCGCCGACGCCGGACTGGCCGGCCTGCTGATCGCCCCCGGGCCCGACCTCACGCACCTCACCGGATACCGGCCCACCGCCGAGACCGAGCGGCTGACCCTGCTCGTGCTGGCCGCCGGACAGGACCCGGTGCTCGTCGTCCCCGCACTGGAGGCCCCCGACGCGGCCAAGGCCGCGGGCGCCGCCGCGCTGACCCTGCGGGACTGGGCCGACGGGAAGAACCCGTACGCCGTGACCGCCCCGCTGCTGGATCCGGCCGGCCGGTTCGGGGTGAGCGACAACACCTGGGCGCTCCACCTCCTCGGCCTCCAGCGGGAGCTGCCGCGGACCTCGCACGCGCCGCTCACCGACTGCCTGCCCATGCTGCGCGCCGTGAAGGACGAACGGGAACTGGAGCGCCTCGCCGCGGCGGGGGCCGCCGCCGACGCCGCGTACGCGCAGGTCCTCCACCTGCCCTTCGCCGACCGCCGGGAGACGGACGTCGCCGCCGACCTGGCCGCCCTGCTGCGCGCCCACGGCCACTCCCAGGTCGACTTCACCGTCGTCGGCTCCGGCCCCAACGGGGCCAACCCGCACCACGAGGCCGGCGACCGGGTCATCCGCCGCGGCGACATGGTGGTCCTCGACTTCGGCGGCCTGCGGTTCGGCTACGGCTCCGACATCTCCCGCACCGTGCACGTGGGCGAGCCCGCCGCCGAGGAGCAGCGGGTCCACGACATCGTCCGCGAGGCCCAGCAGGCGGGCGTGGCGGCGGTCCGCCCCGGGGTCTCCTGCCAGGAGGTGGACCGGGCGGCCCGCGCGGTGATCACCGAGTTCGGGTACGGGGACCGCTTCATCCACCGCACCGGCCACGGCATCGGCGTCACCACCCACGAGCCCCCGTACATGGTCGAGGGCGAGGAGCAGCCCCTGGTCCCCGGCATGTGCTTCTCAGTGGAGCCGGGCGTCTACCTGCCCGGCCGGTTCGGCGTCCGCATCGAGGACATCGTGACCGTCACCGAGGAGGGCGGGCGCCGCCTCAACAACGCCCCGCGCGAGCTGGCGGTCGTCGAGTAGCCCGCACGGCGGGCCGCGGCGGCCGCGGCCTCACGGGCCCAGCACGACCGCCGATTCGCCGGGGACGTGGATCCGGCCGTCGGGGCCCGGGTGTTCGAGGGGCTCCCAGGCGGCCAGCACCCGCACCCCGTTGCGGCCCAGCGCGATCGTCACCGGCTCCGGGGAGAGGTTCACGGCCACCCGTACGTCGCCGCGCCGGAAGGTGATCCAGCGGCGCTCCTCGTCGTGGGCGACCCGGACCGACGCCAGGTCCGGGTCGCGCAGGTCCGGGTGGCCGCGGCGGAGCGCGACCAGGGTGCGGTACCAGTCCAGCAGGCGGGCGTGGGCGGCCTGTTCGGGCTCCGACCAGTCCAGGCAGGAGCGCTCGCGGGTCGCCGGGTCCTGGGGGTCGGGGATCTCTTCGGCCTTCCAGCCGTGCGCGGCGAACTCCCGGCGCCTGCCGGTCCGTACGGCCTCGGCCAGCTCCGGGTCGGGGTGGTCGGTGAAGTACTGCCAGGGGGTGCGCGCCCCCCACTCCTCGCCCATGAACAGCATCGGCACGAACGGGCCGGTCAGCGCCACCGTCGCGGCGCACGCCAGAAGCCCGGGGGAGAGGGAGGCGGCGAGCCGGTCGCCGAGTGCCCGGTTGCCGATCTGGTCGTGGGTCTGGGTGTAGCCGAGGAAGCGGTGCGCGGGGGTCCGGCGGCGGTCCACCGGGCGGCCGTGGGTGCGGCCGCGGAAGGAGGACCAGGTCCCGTCGTGGAAGAAGGCCCGGGTCAGGGTCTTGGCGAGGGCGGCGAGCGGGGCCTCGGCGAAGTCCCCGTAGTACGCCTGCGATTCACCGGTCAGCGCACAGTGCAGCGCGTGGTGGAAGTCGTCGTTCCACTGGGCGTGCAGGCCCAGCCCGCCGGCCGCGCGCGGGGTGGTGGTGCGCGGGTCGCACTGGTCGGACTCGGCGATCAGGAACAGCGGCCGGCCGGTCTCCGCGGCCAGAGCGTCGACGGCTCCGGACAGTTCCTCCAGGAAGGTCAGCGCCCGCCCGTCGGCCAGCGCGTGCACGGCGTCGAGCCGCAGTCCGTCGATCCCGTAGTCGCGCAGCCAGGCCAGCGCGCTGCCCACGAGGTACGCGCGCACCTCGTCGGAGCCCGGCATGTCCAGGTTCACCGCCGCACCCCACGGGGTGTGGTGGGCGTCGGTGAAGTACGGGCCGAAGGCGGGCAGGTGGTTGCCGGACGGGCCGAGGTGGTTGTGGACCACGTCCAGCACCACGCCCAGCCCCGCGGCATGGGCCGCCTCCACGAACCGGAGCAGCCCGGCCGGGCCGCCGTACGGCTCGTGCACCGACCACGGCGCGACCCCGTCGTAGCCCCAGCCGTGCCGGCCGGGGAAGGAGCAGACCGGCATCAGCTCCACGTGCGTGACGCCGAGGGCGGTGAGGTGCCCGAGGCGGGCGGCGGCCGCGTCGAAGGTGCCCTCGGGCGTGAAGGTGCCGATGTGCAGCTCGTACAGGACCGCGTCCTGGAGCCGGGTGTGCGGCGGCGGGACCGGCGGGGCCGCGGCCCGGACCAGCGCCTCGAAGTCGACCACGGCGGACAGGCCGTCGGGGCCGTCAGGCAGCCGCCGGCCGCGCGGATCGGGCCGCGGGACCGTGTCGCCGTCCAGCAGGAACCCGTAGCGGCTCCCCTCGCCGGCCGGGGCCTCCACGGTCCACCAGCCGGACCGTTGCGGATCGCGCTCCATCGCGTACGTCGCGTCGTCGAGTCGCATGGCGACATGACCTGTCAGCGGTGCCCACACCTCGAAGTGCAACGGACGGTCCCCTCGTCAGCGGCGGTGGCCGGCATGCGTATCCTGCCCATCATTCCGGGCGTGGCGGGGGAGTTCTGGACACTCCGGCCCCGACGGGCCGACAATCACCCTGTGACGTCGAGTTTCGAGATCCCCGCCTTCCCCGCGCCGCGGCTGTCCGACGCCGAGCGCGACCGGGCGCTGGGCCAGCTCAGAGAGGGCGCTGCCCTCGGCAAGCTGTCCCACGACACCTTCCTGCGCCGGATGGAACTCGCCCTGGTCGCCCGCCGTTCCGAGGACCTCGCCGTCCTCACGGCCGACCTCCAGGCAAGGGAAGCCGCCGAAGGCCCGTGGACACGTCGGCTGTTCGGCTGGGTCGGCCGGGTCTCGGCCGTGTCCGTCGGCATCCGGCACGCCTGGGCCGCCGAGAAACTGCCCAAGCTGCTGCTCCCGCATCCGAGCGCGGCCGTCCTGCGGATCGGCCGCGACCCCGGCAACGGACTGCGGCTCAGCCACGAGACCGTCTCCCGGGCGCACGCGGAACTGAGCCTGCGCGACGGGCTCTGGGTGCTCAAGGACCTCGGGTCCACCAACGGGACCTCGGTCAACGGACGCCGGGTGACCGGATCCGCGGTGGTCCGCGCCGGGGACCAGATCAGCTTCGGGAAGATGACCTTCCGGCTCTCGGCGAGCTGATGTCCCGAGGTGCTTCCGCACGCCGTCCCGTCCGTCCGCCGGGACCCGCGCGTCCGCCCGTGGGAGCCACCGCGCAGGATGACGGGCATGGAACACACGTCCGTCATCCGCCGCGCACGCGTCGGGGACCTCCCCCGCCTGACCGAGCTCGTCCACGAGCACATCGCGTACGAGAAGTCGGCGCCGCGGCCGCCGGGCCTCGCCGAGCGGCTCGGCCCGCAGCTCTTCGCCGAGGACGCCCGGCTGTGGGTGCTGCTCGCCGAGACCCCGGACGGCGCGGTCGCCGGATACGCGGCCTGCGCCGCCGAGTTCGCCTTCTGGGACGCCCGGCACTACCTGCACATGGACTGCCTCTACCTCGCGCAGGAGGCCCGCGGCCACGGGCTCGGCGCCGCCCTGATGAACGGGGTGCGGGACCTGGCCCGGGAACTCGGCCTCGACCAGGTCCAGTGGCAGACCCCCGAATGGAACGAGGGCGCGATCCGCTTCTACGACCGGCTCGGTGCCACCGGCTTCCCGAAGCGCCGGTACGCCCTGTCCGTCGAGCCCGTGGAGCCCGTCGACCGGGTGGAGAAGGCCTAAGGGGAGCGGTCGGCCGCCAGGAGGCGCTCGTAGGTGGCCAGGACGGTCCGGGACTGGTGTTCCACCTGGGTGGCCACCGGGACCCAGCGGGCCCCGAACCGGGCCGCGAAGTCCTCGCACCACCCGGTGACCAGCCGGTCCAGCCCGGGCGCCGCCGGATGCCCCTGCGCGCGCAGCACCCGCAGCAGCATCGCGGCGGCGCGCAGCGACAGCCGGCGCCCGAAGGCGTCGATGCTGGCGATGTACGCCGCGGTGGCCTCCGAGGGGGCCCCGTCGCCCGTCCACTCGTCGTGGATCCGGGGGATCAGCGCGAGCGTCCAGTCCACGGCGCGCAGCAGCGGAGCCGTGGCCCGGTCCTCGTACGGAGGCGGGCCCGACCGGATCCGGTCCCGTACCCCGGCGACGAGCGCGGCGTCCGCCGTGAGCCGCCCCGCGAGCATCCGCAGGGCGCCGCGCGGGTCGGGGTGCGGGGCCGGATCGTCCACCAGGTCGGAGGCCCACATGGGGACTTCGACGATCGCGGTGGTGCCGGCGTACCGGTGGGCGTGGTACCAGGTGCTGAGCCGCGTGTCCTCCGGATGGAAGGCCCCTGCCGCCTCGCTCCCCGGCTGCGGGATCACGAAGATCCCGGGACCGGGGGAGGGCCAGCCGGCGGCGTCCGAGGCCCCGTTCTCCACCGGGATGTGCAGCTCGGCGGCCGATTTGGCGAACGGCTCGGCGAGGCCGGGTATGTCCCGGGTGAGCTGGACCCAGGAGCCGCCGAGATCGGTGGCGTGCAGCGAGACCTGGAGCACGGGCCGCAGCTCGTCGATGAGCGCGGTCAGGGCCAGGGTCTCGGGCGGCAGCCGGTCCGGGGGCAGTAAAGACGGCGCCCACTCGGGCTGTTCGGGGCCGGGCGGCCGGAAGAAGCTCCGGTGGTAGTCCAGGAGCGAGTACGGGCGGGGCGTGCGGTGCAGGTCCGCGCCGTCCGGGTCGGCGCAGAGCAGGAAGTGCCAGCCGCAGCCGGCCCGCGGCGCGGGCTCGTGCAGGACGCGCCGGGCGAGCGAGAGGGCGGTGGCGCCGCCGACGGGCTCGTTGGCGTGCGCCCCGGCGACGACGAGGACGTTGCGGGTGCGGGTGTTCGGGCCGACGGCCGCCACGGACAGGACCCAGAGCGGCTGCCCGGCCCGGGAGGTGCCGGCCTGGCGGAGCCGGACCTCGCCGGGGTGTTCGTCCGCCAGTGCGCGGGCGGCCAGCCCGAGTTCGTGCGGAGTGGGGTAGCGCATGTCACGGAGGAGAGTCACAAGTGATGCCATGCCCGCCGGGCCCGCCGCCTACTGCTCCGCAGGCCACGCAGTTCCCGAGCCGCTCGGGTGCGCCACCGCTGCGGGGGCTCCGCCCCCGAACTCCCGTTCCTCGAACGCCGGAGGGGCTGAAATACCTACTGCTGGTGCAGGCCGCGGCCCGCCAGGGACAGGAAGGCCTCGCCGACGGCCTCCGAGAGCGTCGGGTGGGCGTGCACGTGGCGGGCCACGTCGGACGGCTCGGCGTCCCAGCCCACGATCAGCTGGCTCTCCGCGATCATCTCCGAGACGTGCGGTCCGACCAGGTGTACGCCGAGCACCCGCCCGTGCCGCTCCGCGACCACCTTCACCGTGCCGCCCTGCCCGTGCACCATGCCCTTCGCCACGGCGGTCAGCGGCATCGTGTTCACCACCACGTCGTACGCCGCCTCGCGCGCCTGCGCCTCCGTCAGCCCGACGGCGGCGGTCTGCGGCGCCGAGTACGTCACCCGCGGCACCGCCGCGTAGTCCACCGGTGCGCTCGCCACCCCGGCCAGCGTCTCGGCGACCAGCAGCCCCTCCGCGAAGGAGGCGTGCGCCAGCCCCAGGGAGGGCGGCGGCAGCAGGTCGCCCACCACGTGGATGCCCGGGACGGCGCTCTCCAGCCGGGACCAGTCGGCCGGCGCCACGAACCCCCGCTCGTCGGTGGCCAGCCCGGCCGCCGCGAGGTCCAGTCCGTCGGTGACCGGGACCCGCCCGACCGCCACCAGCAGCCGCTCCGCCGTCAGCTCGCGCAGCTCCCCGCGCGCGGTGCGCACCGTGGCCCTGACGGTCCCGTCCGCCACGGTGGCCCCCTCCAGCCGGGCCCCGGTCTGCACGTCGATGCCGCGCTTCTTCAGGCCCCGCGACAGGTGCCGGGACACGTCCGCGTCCTCCAGCGGAACCAGCCGGTCCGCCGCCTCGACCAGGGTCACCTCGGCGCCCATGGAACGGTGGAAGGACGCGTACTCCACGCCGATCGCCCCGCCGCCCAGCACCAGGACCGAAGCCGGCAGCCCGGGGGCGAACAGGGCGTCGTCACTGGTCACCACCGTGGTCCCGTCGGGCTCCAGCCCCGGCAGGACCCGCGGCCGGGACCCGGTGGCCAGGACGATCCCGCGGGTCGCGGCGAACTCCCGCCCGTCCTCGGTCCGGATGGAGCGCGGACCGGTCAACCGCGCGCCGCTGCGCACCACGCGCACCCCGGCGTGCTCCAAGTGCCCTTCCACGCCCTTGTGGTTGCGCGAGACGATGTCGTCCCGGGTGGCGGTCAGCGCCGTCCAGTCGACCGACTCCACGCTCGCCCGGACCCCCCAGCGCTCGCGCGCCTCGGCTATGCCGTCCACGAGTTCGGCGGCGTGCAGCATGGCCTTGCTGGGGATGCAGCCGCGGTGCAGGCAGGTCCCGCCGACCTTGTCGCGTTCCGCGAGCAGGACGGTCAGGCCGAGGGCCGAGGCGCGCAGGGCGGTGCTGTAGCCGCCGGTGCCGCCGCCGATCACGATCACGTCCACGATGCTGTCGTTGGTCATGTGCCCAGCCTGGACCGGCCGTTGCGCCACGTCCAAGGAAATGATCTTCTGGGTCCCATGCACGCTCTTTATGCTTCCTGCTCATGAGCCTGCGCCAGATGGAGTACTTCCTCGCCGTCGTGGAGGAGTCCTCCTTCACCCGCGCCGCGGACGCCCTGCACGTCACCCAGCCCGCCCTGTCCCATCAGGTCAAGGCCCTGGAGCGGTCCGTCGGCGGCCCCCTGCTGGAGCGCCTGTCGCGCGGGGTCCGGCTCACCCCCATGGGCCGCGCCTTCCTCCCGCACGCGCAGCTCGCCGTCCGCAGCGCCCGCCAGGCCGAGCGGGCGGCCCGCGCCGCCGCCGGCGTGGCGGGCGGCGAACTGCACATCGCCACCGTGCACGCCCTGGCCGTCGGCCTGCTCCCGGGCATCGCCGCCCGCTGGCGGGCGCTGCACCCGGGGGTGTCGCTGGTGCTGCGGGAGTACGGCTCCACCGATGCGCTGGAGGAGCAGCTGGAGCGGGGCGTCGCCGACCTCGCGGTGGGCCCGGAGCCCGCGCAGTGGTTGGGGCCGCTGCTGCGGATCGGGCGGGAGGAGCTGGTCATCGTCGTCCCCTTCGACGATCCGCTGGCCGGGCGGGGCGCCGTCCGCCTCGCCGAGCTCGCCGACCGCGACTGGATCCGCTGTGCGATGGAGCCGCTGTCCGACGGCGTCCTCGTACTGGACCGGGCGTGCGGCGCGGTCGGCTTCACCCCGCGCACGGTGCTGCGTACGGAGCACACCTCGACGGCCGTGCGGATGGCGGCCGCCGGGGTGGGCGTCGTCATGGCCCCGGCCCACATGGTCCGGGGCGCCGTCGGCGAGGACTGCGTACTGCTCTCCCTCGATCCATCGTGGCACCGGTCCCTGGCGGTCTTCTCCCGGGTCCCGCTGACCGGTGCGGCCGAGGCCTTCGCGGAGCTGTTCGGGGCCCGGGCCCCGGCGGTTCCGGCCGGGGGCGCACGGCCGGACTGAGCGGGGGACGCGCCGGCACCCGCGAGGTCCGGCCGGCATCCGCAGCGGATCACCGGCGGAGCCAGACCCCCACCGGGCGGCCGTCCAGCAGGTCGGTCATCTCGACCGAACCGCTGTGTGAGGCAGGAGATTCGGTGTCGGGGTGCGGGGGGAGGACGGGGGTCCACGCGCCGGGCGGCAGGGGCAGCCGGGTGCCGCGCCAGCCCCCGGACGCGGCCAGCCGGTGGGACAGCCGGGTGGCCGCCACCAGCAGGCCGGGGGCCCGGGTGAACGCCACCAGATGGCCGGCCGCCGGCCCCCGGGCCGGGACGGGCGCGTAGCCCCGGAAGAGCTCCGGTCGGTCCCGGCGCAGCCGCAGCAGGGCGGCCGTCAGGGCCAGCTTCTCCTCGGCCGGGCCCTGCGGGGCGGCCCCCGTGTCCAGCCGCGCCAGTTCCCGGTGGGGGAAGCGGGCCGGGCGCCGGTTGTCGGGGTCGACGAGGGCCCGGTACTCGGTCTCGGCGCCCTGGTAGACCTCCGGGACCCCCGGCATCGCCAGGTGCAGCAGCGTCATGCCCAGGAGGTTGGCGCGGGCCGCCTCCGCCAGCTCCACGGGGAGGTCGAGGGGGGCCGGGACGTATCCGGGCACCCCGGCCTCGTAGCCCTCGTCCGGCTCCGTCCAGCTGGTGCGCAGGGCGGCCTCGCGGACCGCCTTGAGCAGCGCCTCGGACAGCCGGGGCACGGCGTCGGGGACGGGGCCGAGCCCGAGTGCGGTCTGCCGGGCCACCCAGGCCAGGTGCGGGTCGGGGCCGTCGGGCCGGCCCATCAGTTCCGGTGCCTGCGACAGGGCCGCGATCCGGGCCCGGACGTCCGCACTGCGTTTGGTGTCGTGCGTGGACAGCACCGTCCCGGCCGCGGGCCACTCCCCCTCCTGGGCGGCGCAGTAGGCGTGGAACTCGTCCGCCGACACCGGTGGTTGGCCGGGCTCCCCGCCGACCTCCGTCGCCGACAGCAGGGGCGCGTACCGGTAGAAGGCCCGGTCCTCCAGGGACTTGGCGCGCAGCGCCGCCGAGGTCTGCGCGAAGCGGGCCGCGAAGGCCGGGTCCCGCAGCAGCAGTTCCCGTACGCCGGCCACCGCGCGCGGACCGGCCACCGCGGCCGCCAGCTCCAGGGCCTGCGGCGGCAGCTCCGGCTCGCCGGGGTAGGGCCGGTAGACGGGAAAGGCGATGAGCAACTCCCGTACCGCTTCGGCCAGATCCGGGCCGGACCGGCGCTCCAGTGTCCGGAGTTCGGCGGCCAGGTCGCCGGTCAGCACCTCCCGTGCGCACGCCCGCGCCGCCTCCGGCCACTGCGGCAGTCCGGTGGAGCGCCCGTACCGGGCCGCCAGCTCCGCGGCCCCCGCCGGGTCGGTGAACACCCCGTCCACCCGGTGCAGCGCGTCGTACCCGGTGGTGCCCGCCACCGGCCAAGCGGGCGGCAGCCGCTCGTGGCGGGCGAGGATCTTCTCGACGACCACCCAGCAGCCGTCCCCGGCCGCCGCGCGCAGCCGCCGCAGGTACTCCTCCGGGTCCGCCAGGCCGTCCACGTGGTCGATGCGCAGCCCCTGCACGACCCCGTCCCGGAGCAGCTCCAGCACCTTCGCATGGGTGGCGGTGAACACCTCCGGGTCCTCCACGCGGACCCCGATCAGATCCGAAATGGTGAAGAAGCGCCGGTAGTTGAGCGCGGTCCGGGCCTCCCGCCACCAGGCCGGCCGGTACCACTGCGCGGCGAGCAGCTCGGGCAGCGCCAGCCCCTCGGTGCCCGCCCGCAGCGGGAACTCCTGCTCGCCGTAGCGCAGTACGCCGTCGTCGGCCGTCAGCTCGCAGGAGTCCGCCGGCCCGGCTAGCACCGGCAGCAGCACCTGCCCGCCCCCGGCCTCCCAGTCGATGTCGAACCAGCGGGCGTACGGCGAGCCGGGCCCGTCCCGCAGCACCTCCCACAGGGGCTGGTTCAGCCGCAGCGGCGTCGGCACCGCCATGTGGTTGGGCACGATGTCGAGGACCAGGCCGAGCCCGTGCGCCCGGGCGGCCCGGGCCAGGGCGCGCAGGCCCGGCTCGCCGCCGAGTTCGGCCCGCACGCGGGAGTGGTCGGTGACGTCGTACCCGTGCGCGGAGCCGGGCACCGCCTCCAGTACGGGGGAGAGGTGCAGGTGCGACACGCCGAGCGAGGCGAGGTACGGTACGGCTGCCTCGGCCGCCGCGAAGGGGAACTCCGGGCGCAGCTGGAGACGGTAGGTCGACGCCGGAGTGACAGGTGTCGGAACATCAGATTCCGATTCAGTGACCGGTTGCGGCTGGCTCATGAGAACGTACGTACCCAACCTGCCGGATTCCGTGCCATGACCCAATGCATCCGAGTGACTGCACCGGGTTAATGTCGATCAAGTGGTTGGAACCGTCAACACCTATCGAAAAGTCATCGCCCTGACCGGGCCCCTACTCCCGCTCGTCTCTTTCCTCGCCCGACTGCCCGTCGCGATGTCCCAGTTCGGCAGCTTCCTGCTGGTCGCCCAGACCAGCGGCTCCCTCGCCACCGCCGGCGTGGTCGGAGGCGCCCTCTCCCTCGGCCAGGTCCTCTTCGGACCCGTCCTCGGCTGGCTCGCCGACCGGCACGGGCAGCGGCCCGTCGTCCTGACCGCCGCCGCCGTCAACGCGGTGGCCACCGCAGCCCTGGTCGCGGGCGCGCTCACCCACCTGGCCACCGTGCCGCTCGCCGCGATCGGCGCCCTCACGGGCGCCTCCGTACCGCTGATCGGGCCGCTCGCCCGCACCCGCTCCGTGGCCCTGGCCCACCGGGCCGGGGCCGACGAGAGCGTCGTGGGCGCCGTCCACGCACTCGAAGGCACCCTGGACGAGGTCTCCTTCGTCTTCGGACCCGCCCTGGTCGGGATGGCCGCGCTCCTCGCGCACCCGGCGGTCGCCCTCGGCGGCGCGGTGGGCCTCGTCGCCGTCTTCGGCACCGTCTACGCCCTGCACCCGACCGCCGCCGTCACGGCCGGGGCCCCGGCGCGCGGACGCGGTACGGGCAGCCGGGTCCGGCCGCCCGGCGTGGTCCACGCCGTGCGCGGCTCCCTCGCCCTCCAGGGCGCGATGTTCGGCGCCTGCCAGGCCGGCATCACCGCATTGACCATCCGGCTGGGCGTCCCCGACCAGGCCGCCGTCGTCTACTCCGCGATGGGCGTCGTCAGCGCCGCCGTCGGCCTCTCGCTCGGCGCGCTGCCCGCCCGCTTCGGACTGCGGCTGCGCTGGCGGGTGGCGACCGGAGCGGCCCTGGTGCTCTCGGCGCCCCTGCTGGTCACCGACAGCCTGTGGCCCCTGTACGCCGTCGTCACCGTCCTCGGGGCGGCCTACGCGCCCCACCTGATCACCGCCTTCGCCCTCACCGAGCGTGCCGTGGAACCGGCCCGGCTCTCCACGTCCATGGCCTTCGCCGCCAGCTGCCTGGTGGCCGGGCAGGCCACCGCGCTCGTCGTCTGCGGGCGCCTCGCCGAGCGGTACGGCCCCACCGGGGCCTTCGCCGTCGCCGTCGGGGCCGCCGCCCTCTGCCTGGCCCTCGCCCTCGTCACCCGGGTGCCCGCCGCCCGTACGCACACCGCCGCCTTCGTCCCCGGCCCGCGGACCGCCTCGCCGGTGACCGGCGAGAACGGCGCCGCCTACGCCGGACGCTGAAGCACCACCAGACACCGCCCCGTCAGCGCCACCCGGTCGCCGGCCGCGTACTGCGGCCCGGTACCGGGTGGCAGCACGTCCGCCCGCGCCGTGTCCACCACCAGGTGCCACTGCGCGCCGTGCCCCGCCGGAATCGTGAAGTCCTGCGGATCCGCCCCCGAGTTGAACATCAGCAGGAACGAGTCGTCGGTGATCCGCTCCCCGCGCGTGCCCGGCTCGGAGATCGCCTCCCCGTTGAGGAAGACGGTCAGCGCCCGCGCGTGCTGCGCCTGCCAGTCGCGCGCCCGCATCACCTCGCCGTGCGGGGTGAACCAGGCGATGTCGGAGAGCTCGTCGTGCGTCCCCTCCACCGGCCGGCCGTGGAAGAACCGGCGCCGCCGGAACACCGGGTGGTCCCGGCGCAGCCACACCATCCGCCGGGTGAACTCCAGCAGCGACGGCGATGGTTTGCCCGGCTCCGGCCAGGGCACCCACGACAACTCGTTGTCCTGGCAGTACGCGTTGTTGTTGCCGCCCTGGCTGCGGCCGAACTCGTCGCCGTGGCTGAGCATGGGCACCCCCTGCGACAGCATCAGGGTGGCCGTGAAGTTGCGCATCTGGCGCTCGCGCAGCTCCACGACCTCCGGATCCTCGGTCGGCCCCTCCACCCCGCAGTTCCACGACCGGTTGTGGGTCTCGCCGTCCCGATTGCCCTCCCGGTTGGCCTCGTTGTGCTTCTCGTTGTACGAGACCAGGTCGTTCAGGGTGAAACCGTCGTGGCAGGTGGTGAAGTTGATCGAGGCCAGCGGGCGCCGCCCGTCGTCCTGGTACAGGTCCGAGGAGCCGGTCAGCCGCCCGGCGAACTCCGCGAGCGTGCGCGGCTGCCCGCGCCACAGGTCCCGTACGGTGTCCCGGTACTTTCCGTTCCACTCGGTCCACAGCGGCGGGAAGTTGCCCACCTGGTAGCCGCCCTCGCCCAGGTCCCAGGGCTCCGCGATCAGCTTCACCTGGCTGACCACCGGATCCTGCTGGACCAGGTCGAAGAACGAGGACAGCCGGTCCACCTCGTGGAACTGGCGGGCCAGCGTCGCCGCCAGGTCGAAGCGGAAGCCGTCCACGTGCATCTCGGTGACCCAGTAGCGCAGCGAGTCCATGATCAGCTGGAGCACGTGCGGGGAGCGCATCAGCAGCGAGTTGCCCGTGCCGGTGGTGTCCATGTAGTGCCGCGGATCGTCCGCCAGCCGGTAGTACGAGGCGTTGTCGAGCCCGCGGAAGGACAGCGTCGGGCCCAGGTGGTTGCCCTCGGCGGTGTGGTTGTAGACCACGTCGAGGATCACCTCGATCCCCGCCTCGTGCAGGGCCCGCACCGCCGACTTGAACTCCAGCACCTGCTGGCCGCGGTCGCCCGAGGCGTAGCCGTTGTGCGGGGCGAAGAAGCCGATCGTGTTGTAGCCCCAGTAGTTGCTCAGCCCGTCGTTGACCAGCCGGTGGTCGTTGACGAACTGGTGCACCGGCATCAGCTCCAGCGCCGTCACGCCGAGCTTGGCGAGGTGGCCGATGACCGCCGGGTGCGCCAGCGCCCCGTACGTGCCGCGCAGCTCCTCGGGCAGGTCCGGATGGCGCATCGTCAGGCCCTTGACGTGCGCCTCGTACAGCACGGTGTGGTGGTACTCGTGGCGCGGCGGCCGGTCGTTGGCCCAGTCGAAGTACGGGTTCACCACGACCGAGCTCATGGTGTGCGGGGCGGAGTCCAGGTCGTTGCGCGAGTCGGGCCGGCCGAAGTGGTAGCCGTACACCGCCTCGCCCCACGTCACGCCGCCGCTGATGGCCCGCGCGTACGGGTCCAGCAGCAGCTTCGCCGCGTTGCAGCGCCGCCCGCGCTCGGGCTCGTACGGGCCGTGGACGCGGAAACCGTAGCGCTGACCCGGCATGACGCCGGGCAGGTACGCGTGGCGGACGAAGGCGTCCGTCTCGCGCAGTTCCACGGCGGACTCCGAACCGTCGTCGTGGAGGAGGCACAGCTCGATGCGTCGGGCGGCCTCGGAATAGACCGCGAAATTGGTGCCGGCGCCGTCGTAAGTGGCGCCGAGCGGATACGCCTGTCCCGGCCAGACCTGCATAGATAACGACTCTTCCCGCGTTGTCGGATGTCCCGGCTGATCCGGCGTGGACCACGTCACTGTTCCGATCTTCCCCGAAAGAGGGCGCCCACGCGCGGACTTGGGAGGGGTCCTACCGGGTGACCCGCAGAGCTGATATGCGGGTCAGCGGACTGTCGGTGCATCCGATAATGGGTCAACGGGCTACCGGTGGGGGGACCATCGGGCTGCACCGGGCCGCGCGCGCGGAGTACCCTTCCGTGATCACTGGAGACGGGCGTCCAGACGCAGAAGGCGGTGCACGGGTGAGCTCGGGAGGTCTGGAGCTGCCCCCTGGTGACAGCAGTCACGAGGGTGGCCCGGCGGACGCCCCAGGAGGTGCCCCCGGCGGGGCACCGACGGGGATCGCGGCCGGAGCGGTCTCCCTGGCGGGCGGACCGGCGGAAGCCGGGAGCGCCGGGGGACCTGGATCCGCCGGCGCCGAGCTCGACTGGAGCGCGGAGGCCTGGAGCGAGGTCCGCACCCGGGCCCAGCGGGCCGGCCGCGCGTACATCTGGCTGAACTTGATCGAGCAGCGGCTGCGCTCGGTGGTCGGGGCGGTGCTCCGGCCGATCTACGAGCCGGTGCACGGCGGTGACGACTGGGTGGTCGCGGCCGCCGGGCCCGCCGGGCAGGAGTGGGTGCAGCGGGCCGTGGCCGTCCGCGAGGTCAGCCGGCGCAAGGGCTACCTGCTCGACTCGGCCGACGACAACGTGCTGAGCTTCCTGACCCTGCCCCAGCTGCGGGAGCTGATGGTCCAGCACTGGCCTTGCTTCGAACCGTACTTCGACGACCGGCGCGAGATCGAGCTGGCCCTGGACGAGCTGGAGGTCACCCGCAACGTCGTCTCCCGCAACCGGGCGCTGTCACGGCCCGTACTGGAACAGGCCGAACGGGCCTCGGCGCGGCTGCTGGAGGTCCTCGGCGGCGGCGCCGGCAGCCCCTCGGCCGACCGGCTGCCGATCGACGCCGTCGAGGACCTGGTGGGCGACCGCTACGCGGACGTCATCTCGGTCCACCCGGACCGGGTGCGCCTGCAGCGGCAGCTCCCGGCGGAGGACCTCTTCGGGGGAGCGCGGCGGCTCGACGCCATCGGCATAGGGCTCAACCTGCTGGTCCAGAACTTCTCGGGCCGAAGACTCGTCCGGCTCACGGAGGCCGGGTGCCGGGTGCGCCTGCTGTTCCTGAACCCGGCGAGCAGCGCGGTCAAGCGGCGCGAGCGGGAGCTGGGGCTGCGCAAGGGCGAGCTGAGCCGCTCGGTGGAGATGAACATCCTGCACGTCCGCCGGGTCCGGGCGGGCCTGCGGGACCCTTCGCGCTTCGAGATCCACGTCTTCGACGAGACCCCGCGCTTCACCGCCTACCTGGTGGAGGGGAACTCCTCGGGCATCGCGGTGGTCCAGTCGTACCTGCGGCGGGCGCGCGGGATGGAATCGCCCGTCCTGGTCCTGCGGGGCGGCGGGCGCGGCGTCCCGAAGGACGCGGACCACGGGCTGTTCGCGACGTACCGGGAGGAGTTCGAGTCGATGTGGGAGGACTCCCGCCCCGTGTCGTGAGGACGCCGGACACCCCCTCGAGGGGGGTGTCGTCGGGCTTGTCAGTGCCCCGTGGCAGGCTGAAAGCCGTTGACCGAAGGTGTACGGGGGAGGGGCACGGCATGGGGGATCAGGCACGGACCGGCGCGGGGCCGGGGGGACCGGGGGAATCGCGGGGGTCCCTGCGATGAGCTGGATCAGCGGACCGATGGTGGCCTTCGACCTGGAGACGACCGGGACCGACATCGAGGCCGACCGCATCGTCACCGCCGCGGTCGTGGCCATGGAGCCGGACGGCCGGGTCGCCCGGACCCGCACCTGGCTGCTCGATCCCGGGGTGGCCATCCCGGAGCAGGCGGCGGCGATCCACGGCATCTCCACCGAACACGCCCGCACCGAGGGCGTGCCGGCCGCCCCGGCGATCGCGGAGATCACCCAGACGCTCGCCGACGGGCTGCGCTCCGGCACCCCGCTGGTGGTGATGAACGCCCGCTACGACCTGTCCCTGCTGGACCGCGAGTGCCGCCGGCACGGGATCGCGTCGCTGGCCGACCGGCTGCGGGGCAGGCCCGCGCCCGTCATCGACCCCTTGGTCCTCGACAAGCACGCGGACCGGTACCGCAAGGGCAGGCGGACCCTGCAGGCCCTCTGCGAGCACTACGGCGTGACGCTCGACGACGCCCACAACGCGGCCGCCGACGCCCTGGCGGCGGCGCGCGCGGCGCGCCGGGTGGGCGCGAAGCACTCCTCCATAGGCTCGATCGAGCTGGCGGACCTCCACGACCTCCAGATCCGCGCGGCCGCCCAGCAGGCCGAGTCGCTCCAGAGCTACCTCCGCCGCACCTCGGACCCCGAGGCGATAGTCGAGCCGGCGTGGCCGGTGGTCCCGCACAAGGGCTAGACCGTCTCCGCAGGGGCACTTGCCCTCCGGGTCCTAGAAGGAATGCCAGCGCGTTTCCGGGTCGCCGTTCCTGAGGGAGGCCACGCGGCGGCGGAACTCGGCCAGTGCCTTCGGGTTGGCCGGGGCGTGCTGGGAGACCCAGGCGCAGCTCGCCGTCTCGCGGGCGCCGCGCAGGACCGCGCAGCCCGGCCAGGCGCGGACGTCCCACCCGTAGGCCGACACGAAGGCCTCGTACTCCTCGGCGGGCATGCCGTAGCGGTCGCGCGAGAGGGCCATCACCACCAGGTCGTGCTCGCGCAGATCGGCCGAGACGGTCTCCAGGTCGACCAGGGCCGGGCCGTCCGGGCCCACGTGGACGTTGCGGGGCAGGGCGTCGCCGTGGACCGGGCCCGGCGGGAGGTGCGGGGTCAGGGCCGCCACCTCGCCGGCGTAGGCGTCCCGGCGGGCCCGCAGGTACGCCGCGTCGGCAGGGTCGATCGCGTCCCCCGCCAGCTGCAGCCAGCGCTCCACCCCGCCCAGCAGGTCCCGGGCGGGCAGGGCGAAAGGCGGCGCGGGCAGGGCGTGTACGGCGCGCAGCAGCACCGCCAGGTCCTCGGCGCCCGCGGGCCGGACCGCGTCCGGGAGCCGGTGCCACACGGTCAGCGGATGCCCGTCCACGAGCCGCGGCTCCGGCTCGGCCGCGCGGACCGCCGGGACCCCGGCCGCCGCGAGCCAGCCGGCCACCGCGAGCTCCCGCCGGGACCGCTCCAGCAGCGCCGCCTCCCGGCCCACCTTCACCACGAGGTCGCCGACGGCGAAGACGGCGTTCTCGCCGAACGCGAGGAGGGCCGGCTCGCGGGCCGCCCCGCGCGTGAGGCCCGCCGCCGTCAGTACCCGCCTGGCCCGTGCTTCGTCCATGCCGCTGCTCCCCGCTCCCGTGATCACGACCCGTCCGAGTTCTACCACCGCCCGCCGGCCGCCCCCGTGGGTGGTGGCTTCGGGAGGGCGGCCCGATGCTGGAGGCATGGGCGCCGACCGTGACGCAGGCGCCGCCCGCGGCCCCAGCGGCGTGGCGCGGCGCGCCATCCGCACCACGCTCGCCGCGTGTGCCGGGTTCTTCCTGTTCCTGTACGGGCTGGACCTGTCCGTCGCGGCGACGTACGCCCTGTTCGCGGTCGTGTCGATGGCGGCCCTCTCGCACATCCCCGGCACCGGCCCCCAGCGGGCGGCCGTCATCGCCCGCACGACGCCGCTGGCCTGGGTGCTGGTTACGATCGGCACCTACCTCGCGGTGCGCACCTGGACCGCCGTGGCCGGCATGCTGGTCATCGGCTTCTGCCTCGCCTTCGTGGCCGTGGCCGGGCCCCGCGCGTCGGGGGCCGCGCCCGGTCTGCAGCTGCTCTACATCCTCCCGTGCTTCCCGCCCTACGCCCCCGACACCCTCGGCGAGCGCCTGCTGGGGACGACCTGCGGCCTCGCGCTGCTGATCCTCGCCGAGCTGTTCGTCCTGCCCGAGCCGCGCGGCACCTCCTACCGTTCGCTGGCCGCCGCGGCCGCCGACACCGCCGCCCGCTGCGCCGACGAGCTGCGCCGTGCCCCGTACACGCTGTCCGCCGCCGGGGCGGAGGCGGCCCGGGCGGCCGGTGAGGCGCTGCGGCCCTTCCGGGTCCCCGAAGCCGAGCGTCCCGCCGGGCCGGGGCTGCGGGACCGCGGGCTCGCGCATGCGGGCCTGGCCGCCCGTACGCTCCTGAACCGCATGGTGAACCTGCCCGCGCCGCCCCCGGGCCGTCCGCCCCCGGACCGCCTGCCGCCGGAGCAGGCGCCCGGGGTGCCCGCCGCGGTCGGCGCGGCCGCCGCCGAGAGCGCGGCCCTGCTGCGCGGCACCGGCGACTCCGTCGACGCGGCCCGCGCCCTGCGGCACGTACGGGCGGATGCCGTGGCGGTGGACGAGCGGCCGGCGAGCGAGGCGCTGGGCGTGCGCAGGGCGGCGCTGCTGGAGGTGGCGGACGCCGCCGTCGCCTTCACGACGGCGGCCGAACTCGCCGTACGGGGCCTGCGCGCGCGGCTGCCGGCCGAGACCGACGCGGGCCGCTTCTGGTACGCCGGCCGGCGCGCGCCCCGCCTGTGGTGGCACCGGCTGGCAGCACACGCCGGGCCGCGGTCCGTGCACTTCCAGAACGCGGTACGGCTCAGCCTCGCGCTCGCGGCCGCCCGGACGATCGCGGGCATCGACTCCCTGCCCCACGGCTTCTGGGCGATGCTCGCCGTGCTCAGCCTGACCCGGACCACGGTCTCCCAGACCCGGGCGACCGTACGCGCGGCACTCACCGGCACGCTGCTCGGCGCCCTCACGACCGGCGTCCTGCTGGCCCTCATCGGCGTGCACACCACCGTCTACGCGGTCGCCCTGCCGTTCGTCATGTTCGTGGCCTTCCGGGTCGGGCCGGTACGGGGCGTGGGCTGGGCCCAGGGCATGTTCACCCTCGTCGTGTCCTTCGTCTTCGCCCAGCTGGCGCCGGTGACCTGGCAGCTGGCCGAGGTGAGGATCCTCGACGTGGTCATCGGCAGCCTGATCGGCATCGTGTTCGGGCTGCTCGCCTGGCCGCGCGGGGCGCAGGTGGAGCTGCACCGGGCGGTCGCCCTGCTGCTGGCGGAGGCGGCCGACAGGGTCGGGAGCACCGCGGCCGCCGTGGCGGTGGGCGGGCCGGGACGGCCCCCGGACGACACGGCGCTGCAGCGTGCGCTGCTGCTGGCGGAGTCCGCGTTCTCGCAGCGCCTGAGCGAGCCCCGCGCGCTGGTCGGGACCCACGCGGACTGGCAGGCGGCCCTGATGACGGGCCACCACGTGCTGTGGGGCTCGCGGCGCCTGCTCGCCCGGGGCGGCCCACCCCTGGAACCGGCCCAGCAGACACGCCTGCGCGAGCGGGCGACGGGGGTGGCCACCCGCCTGCGCGCCGCCTCGGTCCTGACCGCGGACACGTCCCCACCGCCGCACACGTCCCCAGCACCGCGCACGGACGGTCCGACGGACGCGGACCCGCCGGTGGCCGCGCACCAGCCGGTGCCGGCGGACGGACCGCCCCCGGGCGGCGCGGGAGCCGGGGTCGCCCTGCCGCGGTTCTACGCCGGCCTGGCCTGGCTCGACTCGCTGACCAACGACGTCGAGCGGATCACCGCACCCGCAGGCGGTTCCGTCGGGTCCGGCGGTGCCGTTGGTTCCGGGAGCGGGGCGCGGTGACCTGAAAACAATTGCACGAGACGTATCGTCTCGTTATGGTCGGATCATGACCTCAGCCAAACCCGCCGCGCACATCGCCATGTTCTCCATCGCCGCCCACGGCCACGTGAACCCGAGCATCGAAGTGATCCGGGAGCTCGTCGCCCGCGGCCACCGCGTCAGCTACGCCATCCCCGCCGCCTTCGCCGAGAAGATCGCGGAGACCGGCGCCACGCCCGTGATCTACACCTCCACCCTGCCCACCGACGACGAGCCGGAGGCCTGGGGCACCGAGCTCATCGAGAACCTGGAGCCCTTCCTGAACGACGCCGTCCAGGCGCTCCCGCAGCTCGCCGCCGCCTTCGCGGGCGACGAGCCGGACCTCGTCCTGCACGACATCACCTCCTATCCGGCACCCGTGCTCGCCCACCGGTGGGGCGTCCCCGCCGTCTCCCTCTCCCCGAACCTCGTCGCCTGGGAGGGCTACGAGCAGGAGGTGGCCGAGCCGATGTTCGCCGAGCTGAAGGCCTCCGAGCGCGGCCGGGCCTACTACGCCCGATTCGCCGCCTGGCTCACCGAGAACGGTCTCGGGGACGACGTCGACCGCTTCCAGGGCCGGCCGCGCCGCAGCCTCGTCCTGATTCCCCGGGCGTTCCAGCCCCACGCCGACCGCGTCGACGAGTCCGCGTACACCTTCGTCGGCGCCTGCCAGGGCGACCGCGCGAACCAGGGCAGCTGGCACAGGCCCGCCACCGCCGAGGGCAAGAAGGTCGTGCTGGTCTCGCTCGGCTCCGCCTTCACCAAGCAGCCCGCCTTCTACCGCGCCTGCATCGACGCCTTCGCGGACCTGCCCGACTGGTACGTCGTCCTCCAGATCGGCAAGTTCACCGACGAGGCCGACCTCGGTGAGATCCCGGCCAACGTCGAGGTCCGCCGCTGGGTTCCCCAACTGGACATCCTGCGCCAAGCCGATGCCTTCATCACCCACGCGGGCGCCGGCGGCAGCCAGGAAGGGCTCGCCACCGCGACCCCGATGGTCGCCGTCCCCCAGGCCGTCGACCAGTTCGGCAACGCCGACATGCTGGTCTCGCTCGGCGTGGCCCGGCACGTACCGATGGCGGACGCCGACGCCGCGACCCTCCGGGAGGCGGTCCTCGCGCTGGTCGCCGACCCCGGGGTCGCCGCCCGCGCCGAGGCCGTGCGCGCCGGGATGGCGGCCGAAGGGGGCACGCGGCAGGCCGCCGACCTCATCGAGGCCGAACTGTCATAGGCACCCCCTAGGGTGCCGCCATGACGAAGAAGGCCACGACCACGAAGTACGCGGCGCTGCTGCGCGGCATCAACGTCGGCGGGAGCAAGAAGGTCCCGATGGCGGAGCTGCGCTCCGTGCTGGAGGAGCTCGGCCACGGCGACGTACAGACGTACCTGCAGAGCGGCAACGCCGTCTTCAGCAGCGCGGAGCAGGACCCGGCGGCGCTCGCCCGGGAGCTGGAGACGGCCATCGAGGCCCGCTTCGGCTTCCGGGTGGCGTGCCTGGTGGTGGACGGGGCGTACCTGCGCGCCGTCGCCGATGCCTGCCCCTTCCCGGCCGCGGAGCTGGAGGGCAAGCAGCTCCACGCGACCTTCTTCTCCGAACAGCCGGGCGCGGAGCGCTTCGCCGCGCTCGACCAGGCCTCGTACCTCCCGGAGGAGTACCGGCTCGGCGACCGCGTCCTCTACCTCTACGCCCCCGACGGCCTGGGCCGCTCCAAACTGGCCGAGGCCCTCGCCAGGCCCGCCGTCGTCAAGGGCATCGACGTGACCACCCGCAACTGGAACACCGTCGCCAAACTCGTCGAGCTGACCCAAGGCTGAGTGCGAGTCCGAGGCGGGGCAGTGGCTGTCAGCCGAGCGCGTCCAGCAGCTCCAGCTCCCCCGCCGTGAGGTGGATCGTCGCCGCGTCCAGGTTCTCCGCCAGGTGCAGGGGGGAACCGGTGCCCGGCGTGGGGCACAGGACGGGGGAGTGGTGCAGCAGCCACGCCAGGGCGATCTGGCCCGGGCCCGCGCCGTGGGCCGCGGCCACCGAGGTGACGGCGGCCGCGCTCTCGCGGGTCAGGGCGCCGCTGCCGAGCGGGTAGTACGGGAGGAAGGCGATCCCGCGGGCCTCGCACAGCGCGAGCACCTCCGCCGAGCCCCGCTCCAGCAGGTTGTACGGGTTCTGGACGGACGCGATCGGGGTCGACTCCAGGGCCGTCCGCACCTGCTCCGCGGTCACGGTGTCCAGCCCGATGTGCCTGATCTTGCCCTCCGCCCGCAACTCGGCCAGCGCGCCCAGCTGTTCGGCCACCGGCACGGCCGGATCGAAGCGGTGCAGCTGGTAGAGGCCGATCCGGTCCGCGCGCAGCCGCCGCAGACTCGCCTCGCACTGCCGGCGCAACTGCTCCGGGCGGCCCGCCACGTGCCAGCGGTCGGGGCCGGTGCGCACCACCCCGCCCTTCGTCGCGACGACGAGCCGCTCCCCGTACGGGTACAGGGCTTCGGCGATCAGCTCCTCGGCCAGGTCGGGGCCGTAGTTGTCGGCGGTGTCGATGAGGGTGACCCCGCGCTCCACCGCCGTGCGCAGCAGGGCCCGGGCCTCGGCCCGCTCGCCGCGCGGGCCCCAGTAGCCGGGGCCGACGAGTCCGCCCGTACCGAAGCCGAGCCGTCGTACGGGCAGCTCCCCGCCGAGATCGATCCCCTCTTTCACCATGCCCCGAACGTAACGCAGGGGCCCGGATGTGCCAGGCTCGGGGCATGCGTTACATCATCATCGGCGCGGGCGCTGTGGGCGCCACCATCGGCGGACGGCTCGCGGAGGCGGGCGGCGAGGTCGTCCTCGTCGCGCGCGGCGCGCACGCGGAGGCCCTGCGGGCCGACGGGCTGCGGCTCACCACGGCCGACGGGGAGCGGGTACACCGGCTGCCCGTGGTCACCGCACCGGACGAGCTGGGCGAACTGCGCCCCGACGACGTGCTGTTGCTGGCGGTGAAGACCCAGCACGCGGTCGCCGCGCTCGACGCGTGGGGCGACGCGGAGGTCGCGGGCGGCGGCACGGCGGCGCAGCGGCTGCCGGTGCTGTGCGCGCAGAACGGCGTGGAGAGCGAGCGGCTCGCCCTACGGCGCTTCGCGCGCGTGTACGGGGTGTGCGTATGGCTGCCCGCGACCTTCCTGGAGCCGGGCGTGGTCTCGGCCCTGTGCGCGCCGCTGACCGGCATCCTGCACGTGGGCCGGGCGGCGGGCGGCGCGGACGCGCTGTGCCGGGCCGTCGCGGCGGACCTCGGGAAGGCCGGCTTCGAGGCGCCGGTGGTCGAGGACGTGATGCGGTGGAAGTACGCGAAGCTGCTGGGGAACCTGGGCAACGCCGTCCAGGCGACGACCGGCCCGGAGCCGGACCCGGCGAAGGCGGCGCTGCTGCTGCGGGCCGTGCGCGAGGCGAAGGCGGCCTTCGGGGCGGCGGGCATCGCGTACGCCTCGGACGCGGAGCAGTCGCTGGCACGGGACGGCAAGGTGAACCAGGCGCCGGGCGTCCGGGGCGGGTCGTCCTGGCAGAGCCTGGCGCGCGGGACGGGCTCGGTGGAAGCGGACTACCTCAACGGGGAGATCTCCCTGCTGGGCCGGCTGCACGGGGTCCCGACCCCGGTCAACGACGTGCTGCGGCACGCGGCGAACATCTTCGCCCGCGAGGGCCTCCCCCCGGGCGCCATGTCCATCGAGGACCTCACCGCCCTGGCCGACGAAGCCGCCGCCCGCGCCTAGGCCGATTTCAGCCCCTCCGGCGTTTGAGGAGCGGGGTCCGGGGCGGAGCCGCGGGTCTTTGAGCCGCGCCGGCGTTCGAGGCGCGGCTGCGGCGGGTCAGGCCGTCAGGGCCGGGAGCCCCGCGGGAGCAGCGGCGGCCGAGGCGTCGTAGCGGCGCAGCAGGAGGCCGGCCAGTTCCGGGGCCGCGCCCAGGACGTCGGCCAGTACGTCCGCGCCCGCGGCTTCGGCGCCCGCCGCGATGCGGTCCGGGAGCCGCCCGGGGGCGATGACGTACGGGGCCACCGCCACCCGGGCGAAGCCCTCGGCGCGCAGGGCCCGTACGGCGTCCTCCGTACGGGGCAGTGCGGCGGAGGCGAACGCAGGCCGCACGGCGCACCAACCGGTGTGCCGCCACTCCCGCGCGGTTTCAGCGATCGCTGCGATCGCCTCCGGGTCCGTGGAGCCGGCGGACGCGAGCACCACCGCGGTGGTGGCGCGGTCCGCCGGGGTGAGGCCGGCTTCGGCGAGCCGGCGGTCGAGGGCGCAGAGGAGGAGCGGGGACGGGCCGAGGACATCGGCCACCCGCACGGAGAGCCCCGGCAGGCGGGCCGTCGACTCGGCCAGCGCCGCCGGGATGTCGGACTTCGCGTGGAAGGCCCGGGTGAGGAGGAGGGGGAGGGCGACGACCTCCCGGACGCCCGACAGGTAGAGCGAGGACAGGGCCTGGCCCACCGACGGGGTGTTGAAGTCCAGGAAGGCCGTCTCCACCCGCAGCCCGGGCCGCAGCGTCCGGGCCCGCGCGACCAGGGCGTGCACGGTCGCGGCGTGCCGCGGGTCGCGGCTGCCGTGGGCGATGACCAGGAGTGCGGGTGCGTGGGACATCGGACTCAGCTCTTGACCAGCAGGCCGCGGCTGCGCAGCACCCACCGCTCGACCGGGCTGAAGATCAGCAGGTCGATGGCGATGCCGACCACCAGGATCAGGATGATCGCGAGGAACACGCCGGGCAGGTCGATGTTGTTGCGGCCGTTCTCCAGGAGCTGGCCGAGGCCGAGGCCAAGGTCGGGCGAGGAGGCGATGATCTCGGCGGCCATCAGCGAGCGCCAGGAGAAGGCCCAGCCCTGCTTGAGGCCCGCCAGGTAGCCCGGCAGCGCGGCCGGCATCACGATGTGCCGGGCCCCGCGCAGACCGGTGGCACCCAGGGTGCGGCCCGCCCGCAGGTAGAGCGGCGGGATCTGGTCGATGCCCGAGACCAGGCCGTTGGCGATGGACGGGACGGCGCCCAGCAGGATGACCGTGTACATCATCGCGTCGTTGAGGCCGAACCACAGGACGGCCGGCGGCACCCAGGCCACCGACGGCAGCGACTGCAGGCCCTGGAGGATCGGGCCGATCGCGGCGCGCACGAACTTCACCCGGGCGACCAGCAGGCCGAGCGGGGTGCCGATGGCCAGGGCCAGCAGGAAGCCGAGCAGGCCGCGGGAGACGCTGGTCCAGACGACTTCCAGCAGGGTGCCCTGGACCCACATGTGGGACAGGCTGTCCCACACCGCGGACAGCGGCGGGAGCTTGGTCTCCTCGGTGACCTTCGTGGCGACGAGGACCTGCCAGACCACGAGCACGAGGCTCACGGCCAGGAGGGGCGGGAGGACCTTCTTGACGAGGACCTCCCGCACCGGGGTGCGGTGGGTCTGGACCGCGTCGAGCGCGTCGAGGCCCGCTTCCAGGCCGGCCAGGTCGTCGTTCTTGCCCGTGGCCTTCAAAGTGGTGTCAGTGCTGGCCATGGCGGCGGATCTCCCCACGCAGGTGTTCAGTGATCTCGAGGGACAGTTCCGCGACGTCCGCGTCCTCGATGCGGCGCGGCTGCGGGATGTCCACGGTCCACTCCTTCGCGACCCGGCCGGGGCGGGAGGAGAGCAGGACCACGCGCTGGGCGAGGCGGACGGCCTCGCGCACGTTGTGCGTGACGAAGAGGACGGAGAGGTTCGTCTCGGCCCAGATGCGGGTGAGCTCACCGTGCAGCACGTCCCGCGTGATGGCGTCGAGCGCCGCGAACGGCTCGTCCATCAGCAGCAGCTGGCTGTCCTGGGCGAGCGCCCGGGCCAGCGCCACGCGCTGGCGCATGCCGCCGGACAGCTCGTGCACGCGCTTGCCGTACGAGCCGCCGAGGCGGACCAGCTCCAGCAGGCGCTCGGCCTCCGGCTTGCGGTCGGCCTTGGCCACCCCGCGCAGGCGCAGGGCGAGTTCGATGTTCTTGCCCGCGGTCAGCCACGGGAAGAGGGCGTGCTCCTGGAACATCAGGGCCGGCCGGCCGCCGGGGGTCTCGATGGACCCCGCGGACGGCTTGTCGAGTCCCGCGACCAGGTTCAGGAGCGTGGACTTTCCACACCCCGAGGCCCCCAGGATGGTGACGAACTCTCCGGGAGCGACATCGAGGCTGATGTCGTCCAGGACGAGCTGCGATCCGGCCGGGCCGGAGAAGGACTTCGAGACGTGCTCGATGCGGGCGGCGTGGGTCTGCTCCGCTACGGAGCCCTCGGCAGCCTTGGCAAGCGTGGTGGCCATGGTCGTCACCTCCTGGGATTGCTGGATTGCGGGGTTACTTGGCGCCGAGGCCGGCGTCGGAGACCTCGGGCTTGCCGGCGGCCTTGAGGACCTTGTTCAGGAGCTTCAGGTCGTAGATGCCGGCGAGGTCGGGCTGCTCGATGAGCTTGGCCTTGACCGCCCACTCCGACTGGGTCTTCAGCGTGGAGGCCAGCGGGTCGTCGGTGATCGCGATGCTCGGCCACGCCGGGTCGATGACCTTCCCCTCGAGCGGCTTGCCGCTGTCCGCCTCCAGCTTGGCGTTGGCGGAGGCCTTCGCCTTGTCCTGGTTGGCGTGGATCCAGTCGTTGGTCTTCACCGTGCCGCGCAGCACGGCCTCGACCACGTCCGGGTGCTCCTTGAGGAACTTCTGCGACACGATGATGTTCGTGATGACGAACTTCTTGTCGGGCCACAGGGCGGTCTCGTCGAGGAGGACGGAGCC